>NZ_JH597773.1:3392982-3618014 GCF_000243335.1 Leptonema illini DSM 21528
GCCGCCCTGGACGCTCCATTCCTTCAATTTATCGGGATTGCGCGTTCCCAGAATGACCTCGTGTCCGTGCTTCTTAAAGCCGGCCCCGAGTGTTTTCGCCACAATACCCGATCCGAGAATGCCTACTTTCATGAGAATGCCTCCGTTAACGGAAAGTAGGCATCTGCACCGCTACTCGTCAATGATTTATCTTCTGAAACGGATCCTCAATCGTCGTGGTGCCTCGATCCTTCGTTCGCCGGTACTCGTCGTACTTCTTTGATTTCGTTTTGAACAGGGTATCGGTGTACGAGAATAGAGACGAGTAGTTGCCATAGAACTTGGAATGATGAAAATCATGATAGGCCGGCCCGTCATAAAGGGGGATCATATGTGTCGGCGTCCAGGGAACAGAGATGCCCGAATGCTGCGAGGCCGCCTCCCACTGACGGACGACGACCCAGATCCAGATCGTTATGACATGCGCCCCGAACAGGATAGGCCCGACAAAGACAAGCGTCGAGATGATCAGGAACTCGACGACATGCATATAGTTACCCGTGATCGCGATCGGCGTCGTCACCTGATGATGAATGGAATGAACCGCCTTATATAGAAAAGGAATCTCATGCAGCCACCGATGCGCCCAGTAAAACAGGAAGTCGTCGATAATCGCAAAGGCGACCACCTGCGCGACGATGACATACCATGCAGGCAGAGGCCCATCATGGATGCCCGTTAACCGCAAGAGAGGCCAGGAGAGCACGCTTAGAAGAAAGGCCACGGCAAAGTTCCGGCCAAGGTGAATGAGTGAGCCGCGAATCAGGCGGCCATAATGGGGCTCCCTGCTCTGAATACGATACGGACGCACCCACTGTGGATTCCAGTACGCGAGCAGTGTAAGCGGAACACTCATCGCCAGAAAACTGAAAAGAGCGATCAGATTCGTTCCGATAATAACTTTTAAGAAGAGCGGCTCTTCATACATCGCAAGCAATTCGTTGAACACAGTTCCTCCGCCTGTCGGCCCTTTTTTTTCCATTCTGATCTCACCGGCCTTCGCGGGCAAGCCGCCTCCTCTGGATCGCACTTTTTTTTCTCGTCGTGTCACAAACCTCCGCCTTTATTCGTCTGCCTTCTGTCGGTCCCGAAAGGCAAGTCATCGGGCACGACAGGAGGATCTATGAAACGCATCGTCATCGCCGGCGGAGGATATGCCGGCATTCTGGCCGCCAATCGTCTTGCGGCCCAATCAAAGAAAGAAGGCTATTCGATTACTCTGATCAACGCCTCTGAAACCTTTGTGGAGCGCATTCGCGACCACCAGGCCGGCGCCGGTCAACCGCTTCCGCGCATGAGCGTGCGCGAACTGCTCAGGGCTCCCGTAGCCTTCTTGCACGATCGCATCGAGAGCATCGACGCCGTCGGTAAGACGGTGGGGACGCAGAGCGGATTCGTACCCTATGATGCGCTCATTTACGCACCCGGCAGCGAAGGCCGGCCGAGCTTTGCCGCCGAAAACAGCTACTGCATCGGAGCACCCGGCGAGGCGGATCGCCTTCGTCGAGCCCTGCCATCCGCAAAAGGAAGCGTCGTCGTTCTCGGAGCAGGGTTAACAGGCATTGAAACCTCGACGGAGCTCGCCGAGGCCCGGCCCGATCTATCGATCACAGTCGTGCATACAGGGAACCTTGATCGCGAGTACTCGCAAAAAGGGGCGAATCACCTGCGTAAGGTCTTCCGGCGTCTTCAAATCCGACTGCTCGAAGATACGCGTATCCAGGCCATTCGCCCATCGTCCGTTCTGCTTGCCGATGGTCGAACGCTACCCTCCGATATGACGATTCAAAGCGGAGGCCTTTTCGGCTCGCCTCTTGCAAGGATCTCAGGCCTTCCGGTCAACGATCGGGATCAGCTTCTCGTCGATGAAACCCTGATGGTGCCAGATTATGACGGACTTTTCGGCGCCGGCGATGCCATTGCGTTACCCGAAGGCTACGGCTTCATGCGTATGGGATGCGTAACGGCCATGCCGCTTGGCGCCCATGCGGCCGGTTCGGTATCACAGTATCTCGCAGGCGCAAAAAGACGAGCCTTTCGCTTCGGATTTCCCGGCAGATCGATCAGCCTCGGACGCAATGACGGCCTGATCCAGTTCACAGATTCGTTTGACGGCCCCGTAGAACGCGCCATAACCGGACGATCGGCGGCATTCATTAAAGAACAGGTCTGCCGTTATACCGTGCGCATGCTTCGTCTCGAAAGAACAACAGGATGGAAGGTTTTCAGATGGCCGCAGGGACAATTACAGACAGCGAACTGACCATCTTTCTCGAACATCGTCGCCTGCTCTTCTCCGTCGCTTATCGGATGATGGGCAGCGCGACCGATGCCGAAGACATCGTGCAGGAAAGTTATCTGCGATGGAGGAAGGCCTCGTCCAATCAAAAGATTCGCGATGCGAAGTCGCTACTCGTTTCGATTACGACCCGACTCTGCATCGACGAATGGAAGAAGGCTCGCCGCAAACGCGAGGTTTATATCGGTCCTTTTCTTCCCGAGCCCGTTCCGACGGCGATGCTACATAGTGAGCTGCACGATGATCGCATCGATCATGCCTTCTTGCTTCTGCTCGAGCAGTTGAAGCCGGTGGAGCGAGCGATCTTTGTATTAAAAGAGGCCTTCGACTATTCGTATGCAGAAATCGCCGGCATCGTTCAAAAATCCGAGGCGGCATGCCGGCAGATATTCAGCAGGGCGCGGCGTTCCATTGACGTGAACAAGGCGCCCGTTTCGATTACGCGCACACAGGAGTTGCTTCTTCAGCGGTATCTGACGGCGTTAAGCACCGCCGACGCGAAGCTGCTGCTCTCTGTGATCGCCGAAGACGCACAGATCCATTCCGACGGCGGCGGCGTGGCCGGAGCGGCCCGGCGCGTCGTTCACGGACGCATTCCGGTGGCGGCGCTTCTGCTCGGCGTCACGCGCAAGGGCGGATCGGGCGAGGTCTACACGGCAAGCGTCAATGGAATGCCGGCTATCGTCATCTACCGAGACGGCAAACCCGTCCTTGTGCAGTGTCTTGCTATGGATGCGCAGATACGGACGCTTTTCGGCATCCTCAATCCTGGAAAGTTAGCCGCCTTCAAAGATCGAGAACGACTTATACGCGAGGGCGTGCTGTCGCCGGTTCGATTCACGATAGTGATGCAACTGCGCTGGCTCTGGAACCGGTGGATCGGCCGACACTTCACCGTTCCGATGCTGCGTCGTCTCGAAACGGAGACTTCATATTCACGCTCATGATGCGCTCCAGCTGCTCATCCGAGAAGCGATAGGGGCGCATGCGCTTCAGATCCATGAAGAGTCCGTGCACAAGCGAGCGCAAGAGCAATCGACGCGAAGACTTCGAAAAGAGATCGTGCCGGAACGCAAGGCGTCCTTTTTCGCCCCGCTCATAAACGGTGGCGATGACAAGCTCGTCTCGAAACGTCATCGGCGCAAAATAGTCGATCTCGGCTCTGTACACGACGGGGCCGATCCCCTGCTCCTGTAGCGAATCGATATCAAGGCCGGTCGCATAGCCCGATCGAATCCGGGCATCGTCAAGATAATACTGGATCGTATGCAATCCGACTCTTGCCTCGGGCGTCATATGAGGCCAGGCGACGTCGACAGAGTGATAGACCGCATGCGGATAATCCTCAAGGCGATAATAGATCTGCGGCGCCTCGGCGTCTCGCAGATAGAATCGGCCCTGTGTGACCAGAGCTGAATCTGATGCGCGCAGGATCTCCTGTGAGATAAAGCGTCCTCGCTCATCGGTTAACAGCTCTGTCGTTACGATCGCCTCATCGGGATATTTCAGTTCTTTACGAAATTCAAGCTCGCACCGAGCTATTTCGAAGTCGCCGGGAAGCCGTTCATCGGTCTGTTTCAGAAGCTCAAACGCTTCTATTCGGGCCTCTTCGAAATAGCTCTGGTATGTGCCATTGTTTACATGTCCGTTCACGTCCAGGTCGGATCGCCGAACGCGAAGCGTCGTCTGGGTCTTTGTGCTGAGGGCAGTCATTACATCCTCCATGCCGGTTTTTCGGATCCCGAGATCAAGGCCAGGGCTCCAGTATCAGGTAGACAGATCGGTCTACCTGATACTGGTAATATAGTTTCTGGTAGACAATTCTGTCTACCAGAAAAACCTGAAATGCAAAGCTATCCGGCCCGAACAGGCCTCTTTCGAAGAGAATATGAGCGGCATCGAAATAGAAGAACCGGCCAGGGATCGCATATTAAGAGCGGCCAGTCGTCTGTTTTATGAGCAGGGGTATCCGAACACGGGCATCAACGAGATCCTCAGCGAAGCCGGCGCCTTCAAGAAAAGCCTCTATATTCACTTCCCGTCTAAAACAGAGCTCGGGAAGGCATACGTGCAAGAGCAGGAGGCCTTTATTCTCGGGACGATCGAGCGCATCATCAAGCGTCACGATCGCTACGCCGAATTTATCGCTTCGTGGATGCGTGTGGTCCGACGTGGAATCAAGACCTCGTACAGATACGGATGCCCGCTTGCGAACCTGAGCAATCAGACGCACGACGAGCCCGAGCTCGCATTCACGGTAAGGCAGGCGCTTGATCGCTGGACGACGCTCTTTCGCACCGAGCTGCTTCGCATGAGCTGGCCTCATCCGGTTAACGAAGATCTGACGGCGGACTTTGCCGAGCGGATACTCTTCTACTACCAGGGAGCCATGCAGCTGTATGGCATGTCGGGCGATATCAAATACATCAAACGCCTTGAGCATGAGCTGCTGCGTATAGCGGAGGATGTCAGGGGATCATAGTCATTGGCACATTCGCCTGCTGAAGATCTCTCGTCAAAACCACCATGTCCCGACAGAGCAGGCCGTTCTCAACGATGGGCTCTGCGTAGTTGTCTGTAAAGAAGTCCTTTATGATATGATCCATTCGAAAGCCCAATTTCTGATAGAGACTCAGCTGGGTAAGGCTGGAGTTACCCGTCCCTATAACAATAGACCGGCTTCCGTTTTTCTGCGCCCATTCGATGGCGAATCGAATCAATAACGAGCCGATGCCCTTTCCCTGCTGTTCGGGCAGAACGGCGACATTCTTGATCTCGACGACATCGGATGCCGTAAAGGAAAGCACGATTGCCGCAATGACTCGATCTTCATGCATGCCGACAAAAGTGTGCCCTTCTCTGATGTACCGTTCGATCATCGCGCGCGAGGGATCGGCAAGCAGAAACAGGTCGAAAAGCGAGGGGTCGGAGTATTCTTTCGTTTCGATGATTTTCATGCTGTTACATGCAACCGAACCATCAGGCGTCATGTAAAACCTCTTCTGCTCTTTTCGTGATACAGGCGCTCAAGAAATCGCTGCGAACCGTCGTTATAAGATCGGGAATACGTCGTTCGATGCGCCAGGTGCCGTCGCTCTGCCGTTTGCTTTTCAGAAGATCGAGGGCCCTGTTCATCGACGAATCACTGCGTCCCTCGCGGCGCAGCAGCCAGAGGATCTCAAGAAAATCGGAGTGGTACATATTTGGAAAGGTTAACTGGTCCGCGCCTCCGGCGAGAAGCCTTGCAGGATCACTCGAACTGTAACAGACCTCATGCAGCAGAATGAAATCGATACATCGCTGTATAAGTTGCTTGACGTTTTTCTTACGTCGACGCTCTGCAAGAAACGAAAGCCCCTTTAAGAGCTTTGTTACGCCCCAGTAGCACGTATGCGCTCCGTAGCAGCTTTTATTGCGAAAATACGGAAAAGCGGACGGCGTCTTGAAATCGCCGTCGTCAAAGCGCTGGTACTGCGCGAAGAAAGCAATGACGCGATCGTCATAATCCGACTCAAGGCCGAAATAGCCATGCAGATACAGCATATTGCCGTTGAGACAGGGGATGGGAAAATGCGACTTCCCGATCGAATACACGCCGCTTTCGCGATCAAAGAAATGGTCGGTGATCGCCTGAAGAGGCCGGCGCAACTCGGGCAGAGCGGGATCGCACTCGATGTCGGCAAGCAAGATCAGCGTCCAGAGCGTCGATTTATAGTTCGGAGCATAATGCTTGAGCTCAGGATAATACCTGTCTCCAGGACTGAGCTGGTTCCAGCATCCGTCCTCGTCTTGAAGCGAGAGGATTCGCTCTACAAGTTCAGATCGACGATCGCTCAGCGCAGACACGACGGGCTCCTGAATGACAGGATAACGCCCGCCCGCCTGTTGCAAGGATTTTATTCCGTTCTGCCTGCTCCTGCCGAAGGGATAACAGGAATCAGCAGATGCGAATCGAACGGCCCTCCTGTGTGAATGATCGTGCGTCCCCTCCTGCCGGGAACCCTGCGCTGAAAGGGAGGCGCTGGAATAATCTCGCGCCCCGCAATGAGTAGCAACAAACCCTCTCCTTTCTTGAAGAACGTGGCGCTCGGGAGCATGGCGATCTCGACCGGCACGATCTCGTCAGGGCGAAGCGGTTGATGCGAAGTGCCGCTGAGGACGGGATGAAACGGCGTCGACTGATTCAGATCAAGCTCGCGGCGACTCAGTCGCAGACATCCGCGGCTGACGCCGTCATGAATCAATCCCACCGATCCGTTGAAATAAACGATGCGACCGCGCGCATCGATCTTATGAAGAACGACGAAAAGATCGCCGTCGTCGGTCCCTCTCGATTCCACAAAGAGCTTTAGAGCGAAGTATCCGCTGAGCTCCGTATCGACGTCAAATGTGTGACGAAGGCGTAGCGTCTCATTCCGGGAATCAAAGCCGATCTCCTGTCGGGTCGTCGGCGCCGTCGGAGTTAAAGCACTATTTTCGAAGTAAAGGGGCCTGTACTGCGTGCGCGCCAGAGGCCATTCGTTTTCGAATCGTCTCTCGTGAATGGTCTCGCGATTTGAGCGCACCTCAAGAGTTACCCTCGGTCTGCTCTCGAATCGATCCTTTTTGCCTTTCAAGAAACAGTCCATAAAATCCAGCGTCAGCTGCTTCACCTCGTCGGAGTAATAGGCGACCCACTTTCCCGTTCGGTGTGTGTATAACCATTTCTGCTTCGACCGGGCCCGCTCAAAGGCTCGCAGAGTGCCCATCGTATGCAGGCTGTGATCCGAAAAAGAGGCGCCGACGAGCATGGGCAGCTCGATGCTTTCCAGATCGGGAATCTTTGCCTTCCAGTTCTCATCAAGGAAGGGATGCATTTCGGTCCATGATAGCGGAAGGCCGCCCTCCGTTTCGATGATGGCTTGCTCACCGCCGCGAATCGTTTCGCTCATCTCAGTCTGCCACCAGAAAACGGGGAATCCGACCTCCTGAATGCCGCCGTTCATGAGCAGATCGCGATAGGGATCGCTGATGCCCTCCCACGGAGCGATACACTTCAGAGCCGCCGGCGGAGTCGACGCCGTTTTCGAGGCCACATAGTATTGCGAGATGGCGAGAAAGCTCACTCCGCTTAACCCCACGTTGCCGTCACACCAGGATTGAGCGGCGACCCACTCGATAGCCTCGCCGTAACAGCGACTCTGATGCTTTGAGAAGACGCTCGGCGGCCCTTCGCTCGATGCATAACCGGGCAGATTCAGATTGACGACGGCGTAGGCATGTCGCACCCAGAAGTCCGGATCGGGCGCCTCCCATCCGGTTAACGTTGAGAAGACGGGACGTCCGCCGCATTGACGGATCATCCGGTACTGCTTCGGTGGTCCTGAGAGCGGCGTCTTTTTCAAGGCAGGAATCAGGCTGTTATCGTAGGGATGGGCACACATCACGACGGGCACCCTTTCGCCGCGCGCAGCGGCAGCTTTCGAACGAAACACATTTGCCGTGAGAAAGAAGCCCTCGCTCATCGGTATGCGTACATCATACTCGCAGAGGATATCGGCATCGGGCTCGGTCAGCACAGCGGCCGGACGAAAGAGCTGTCCTCTTTGCAGGGCCCCTGCAAGGATCGGCAGTAAAGAACGCATCAGAATGCGGAACTCATTGAACTTCATGCGTTCAGTATGCTCCGATTTTCAAACGACATCGACCGAATGGATACAGACGGACGAAAAAAACATACGGACGTGAGCCATCCGAATAGAAACGAACGGTTCGTTCAGGGAGAGCCCTGTCGAAATTGCGTCGGCGTCTTTCCCGTCTCTTTTAAAAAGGCCGAGTTAAAAGAAGACTTTGAATTGAAGCCAGACTCATAGGCTATTGAGAGCACTGTCTGATCGGGGTGATCGAGCAGCATACGCTTTGCATCGGCGATGCGATATCGATTGAGAAAGGCATGAAAACTGATGCCCAGATAGCCGTTAAAGAACTCGCTCAGCTGCTGCGGACGCAGACCGAGCCGCGAGGCGACGGAAGGCATATCGAGATCCTCTTCTTTATAGAGATGCTCGTCTTCCATGAGCCGGCGCAGGCTTGCCTCGATATGATCGAGATCGAGATTTTTCAAGACGCTGTAACGATACTTCTCTGCCCGAGCGGCAAGCACAAGGTCGAAAAAGAAATGCGGATTGCGGCGGCTCAGGCCATGCATCAGGATGACGAAAAAGGCGACGATGAAAAGAACAATCTCGGTCAACTGGATCGACCGAAGCAGAACGGAAAGCACGGTTAACACACCGAGAAAGACGGTCGAGCATCCGATCAGCAGAATCAGACGCAGGGCCGAATCGGTAAGCCATTTTTCGCGCGGAGAGCTTTTCAAAACGAGGCCGACGGCGTAAAGGGCGCAGGCGGCGCTGTAGCTCGCTCCGAGAAGAAAGATGAGCACGCCGACATCCGCCCCTTCCAACCGCAGAGTACGAACGGACTGAATCACCGCAATCTTCTCATCTGGAGACTGCAGATAAAGTGGAATGAGCGCCACGACGGCCAGCAGAACGGGCACGGCATAGACCACGTCGGAGGGCGTCGGACGACGACGGTTCTCAAGGGCCATCTTACAATAAACGAGCACAAGCGGACCAAGCGCCCATGTAAACGGCATCTCAAGCCTGAAAAGCCACAGCCGCTCTTCAAGGCCGCCATAAAAGAGAAAGTGGCCCTGCAGCAGGATAACGGCAAAAGAGATCTGGATGCCCGAATAGATATAGGTCTTCGCGCTGCGCTCGCGCACAAGCAGCTCTGAGAAGCCGAGAATCAAGGCAAGGGACGATGCGATAAGCAGGATCACGGTTTTACAGCAAACAGCTTACGGACCGGGCCTTTCAACTAATTTGCGGCTGAGGCATTTCGAGTACAGAGAAAAACATCCGAACAAAGGCTTGCATTCCGGGGAATCGAGTGTCAGACAGGTTCTATCAGCCGGTTGGGGGATCACCGATGAGCGAAATACATTTCCGAACCTGTCCGCTTTGCGAGGCGATGTGCGGATTGCGATTTGAGATCGACGAAGGCAGGATCATATCGATTCGAGGCGACAGCGAGAATGCTTTCAGCAGAGGTCACATCTGTCCGAAAGGCCCCGAGCTAAAAAACCTGCACGAAGATCCCGATCGCCTGAAACGACCGATCAAGCGAGTCGGCGATCAGTGGGTACCGGTTTCGTGGACCGAGGCGCTCTCTGATATCGCCCGGCGTGTCGTCGAGATTCAGCAGCGATCCGGCCACGATGCAGTGGCCTTTTATGCGGGCAATCCGACGGTGCATAACTACGGCTCCATGCTGTTCGGCGATCGCTTCTCTAAGGCCCTGAAAACGAAGAATCGCTTCTCGGCGACCTCCGTCGATCAGCTACCCCATCAGCTTCTTTCTTATCTGATGTTCGGACATCAGCTGATGATTCCCATCCCCGATATCGATCATACGAACTATTTTCTGATCATCGGAGGTAACCCCTTCGCCTCAAACGGCAGCCTGATGACGGTGCCCGACGTCAAAAAGCGGCTCAAGGCCATCCAGGAAAGAGGCGGCCGATACGTCGTCATTGATCCGCGGCGCACGGAAACGGCAGAGCATGCAAGCGAACATGTCTTTATTCGCCCGGGAACGGACGCCTTTCTTCTTCTGGCATTTGTTAACACCCTTTTCCAGAAAAATCTGATCAGGAAGACCGGTCTCTATACCGAAAACGATCTGAGCACTCTTAAAACCCTGGCCGCCGAGTTTGCGCTCGATCGAGTGGAAAAGGTGACGGGAGTTCCCGCATCCACGATAGAAAGGTTAGTCGACGAGTTCACACAGGCAAAGGGCGCCGTCTGCTATGGAAGGGTCGGAGTTTCGATGCAGGCCTTCGGATCAATCTGCCAGTGGCTGATCAACTGCATCAATATTCTGACAGGCAACATAGACGTAAGAGGCGGTGCGATGTTCACGCTGCCCGCCGTCGACATGGTCGATCCGAATTCGGCGATGGGCGGCGCACGAGGAAGCTTCAACCGATATCGCTCCCGCGTGCGAGCGTTACCCGAATTCAGCGAGGAGCTGCCCGTATCGGTTCTTGCCGAGGAGATTCTCACGCCGGGCGAAGGCCAGGTCAGGGCTCTTTTCACGACGGCCGGTAATCCCGTACTCTCCACGCCGAACGGTCGACAGCTCGAAAAGGCGATCTCACAACTCGAGCTGATGGTAAGCTTCGATATTTATGTGAACGAGACGACGCGACATGCGCATTATATACTGCCTCCAACGTCGACCCTGGAGCATGATCATTACGATCTCATCTTCAACGTCTTCGCCGTCAGGAATACGGCGTATTACTCCAGGCCAATCTTCGAGCCCGAGGAAGGCAGTCTTCACGACTATGAGATCTTCGCCGATCTCACGAAACGTATTGAGCTTGTGCGCTCGAACAAAGCGCTTCCCGATAATCTCGTGAAAACGAGGATGACTCCTGCCGCCTTTATCGATCATGCGTTGAAGGCCGGTCCTTACGGAGAAAGCGGACCGAGGGCCATGGGCATGAGCCTTGAGCTTTTACAGAAGAGTCCGCACGGAGTCGATCTCGGTCCGCTTGAGCCCTGTCTTCCTGCAAGGTTATGCACGGATGATAAAAAGATACGGCTTGTTCCCGACGAGCTGCTCGCCGATTTCGATCGCTTGAAAAAATCATTTCAGGCGGCCGCTTTATCGCAGGACACCTCGGAGCAGGACGCCTCGCTTCTGCTAATTGGAAGAAGGCATCTGCGCAACAACAACTCGTGGATGCATAACCTTCCGAAGCTGATGGCCGGCAAGAATCGATGCACGGTGATGATCCATCCCGACGACGCTCAGGCGCTCGGCATTCACGAAGAAGACGCCGTTACCGTCGAGTCGGATGTAGCGACAATCACCCTGCCCGCTGAAATCTCGGACGGCATCATGAAAGGCGTCGTGAGCATTCCTCACGGCTTCGGACATCATCGCCCCGGTACGGCGCTAAACGTCGCCACGAAATTTCCGGGGGCGAGCATCAACGACCTCACAAGCGATCGTCAGCTCGACGAATTCTCGGGAAATGCCGCCTTCAGCGCTATCAAGGTGAGGCTTTCGAGAGGAGGTTAGGCGGCCTTTTCTTGCCACGGAGAGGAAAGAGATCGACCCAGAAAAAATACATCGTTTTTCTGGGTCAGAAGTCACGAAAAATGGAAGAAAACGCCTTAAATAGATGCTTTTTCTTTATATCTGGCCATGGGAGGGGGTGGGCATTCTCATCAAAGGATTTGATGGGACGATGGTCACGTCAGCAGGCCGATACCGCTATACATCTATATCAATAATCAGCGGCATGTGATCACTCAAACTGATCCAATCATCTCTATCGCCAATCTGAAGACTCGTTCTCGGAATCAGATCTTCTGACACGAAAGCATAGTCGATATGATAACGTCTGATTGGATCCTTTCTGTGGTAGAGTGTAGGCATGGATTCTCGACCTGGCTTTTCATTCCTGCTAACATGATACAAGCTCTGAAAGCCGAGGCTTGCAAGCTCCCGCTCTACATCTGAATGATTCCACCATCGGTCAGGTCTATCCCAAATCGCATTGCTGTTAAAGTCGCCCACGATAATGGTCCTTGATCGTGGCAAATCATTCTTATGTATTTGTAGAAACTTCCAGAATTGCCCGATATATCCGAAGGATGCAGAATTGGCTTCCTTGGTCCAAACGGCAAGAACGGTGAGCTCGCTCTTGAATGTAAAAGGAATAAACTGATGAAGATCCTGCGTTGACCATGACAACGCAGGGCTACCGTTCGAAATACCCTTCATTGCGAAAGTGCCGCTCCATTCAAGCCGCGTCAATACTCCAGGTCTGGGCGTGAAAATGCCAATTCCATCTTTTTTGTCGGATTTTTCCCACAGGGAACAATAGCCCTGAAAAGCTGTTGGTTGCATTTCAGGATTTTCTGATTCTTGAACGATCAGTAGATCCGGCTCCAGCTCCCCTACCCTGCAAAGCTTCTTGCCTAAGGAACGATTGCAGTTCCACGAAACTATTCGCATTTTTACCGGCCTTCCCCTCTAACCCTTTCTCAAAACGATATGCGCCGCCTTTTCAGATGCTACGGACTGCACGCATTCATAACCCAGCGCCCGCAGATCGATGCCTTCGAAGAGCGGCTCGCCTCGACCGAGCAGCACCGGTGAGATCGCTATATGCAGCTCATCAATAAGCCTTTCGCGCAGATACTGTCGGATGGTGTTCGCCCCGCCTCCAATACGCACATCCTTGCCGGAAGCGGCGTTGCGCGCACGATCAAGCGCCTCGTGAATGCCCTCGGTTACGAAATGGAAGGTCGTGCCGCCCTGCATCTCAATCGGCGGACGGGCATGATGCGTCAGGACGAATACGGGAACATGATAGGGAGGACTGTCGCCCCACCAACCCTTCCAGCTCATATCGCTCCAGGGGCCGCGCGTCGGCGCGAACATATTGCGCCCGAGAATCCACGCTCCGACGTTCTGGAAGCCGCGGGCAGCGAAGTCGTCATCAACACCGGTCGTGCCGTCTTTATCAAAGAGAGCACGCTGCAAGGTGCGCGTAGGGAACAACCACTGATGCAGATCCGGTCCGCCGATACCGAGCGGATTATCGAGGCTTTGATCGAGACCGGCTCCGAATCCGTCTAACGATATAGAGAAGCTTTCAACTCGAACTCGTGTCATATTTTTTCCTGTGGGTGGGCTCGTCTGCTTTCTCTCGCAAGTACGTTATCGCTTGTTCAGTCAGACAGGTCCACGACAAAAAAGGTTCCCTTCGACCGTACTGTCGACGATCACCAGCTTGCGTTCAATGTCCGACATTATTTACGTATCGGCTGGCATATTATCCCAGTCTTCGGACACGCCAATCACCCAGTCAAGAGCGCGTCTTCGCTCCCATACTATACCTTCGCCGACAAGACCATCGAGCCCTTCAAGACGTCGCTGTCGTTCATGCCAGTGCAAACAATAGTGCAAATCCGCCTGCTGTAGTATTTCGGTCATCGGCCTCAAGCACCTATTCTTCACAAACTCGGCCGGTTTATTACCTGGAACAGTAAGGCTGGCAAAATTATCAGGACAGGAGCATGTTGGATTCAATTCCACGATATCAAGACACCATGCAAAGGCACAAACGCATTCAGCTAACCACTGAAAATCAATGCGGTCTTGATCTGAGACCAGGGAAGAATTCTTAAGTCGTTCAGCCTCTCGGGGACTTACATAGGGCCAGAGATCGGCGCTTTCTATACCATCAATAAGAACCGCATGATCGGCGCCGTACCCCATGCCAATCACCATTCCAAGTGCGGCTATTTTTTCGTGCTACATCGTCACCATTTTTTGGAGACAGCTCACTATCAGCTTCCAACAGAGGCAGATGAGCAGGGATTTCTACTCCTGAACTCTTCAATTGCACGATTGTTTGCTCTCGGATTTCTCTTCTGTTCATCAGGCCCTCAGCTCTGGATGCACCTTCAAATACACAGTTTATCGGGTGTCCAAAATATCCGTCTCATCCCTCGGCATTTGCCTCGACGATAGCCATACAAGGATGGGCTGGGCCAGATAAAAGTAGAACAATAGCACTGCCTGAGCAGCGCTGATTTCAAGCTTGTACTCTATCAACTCGGGGTAGATTACATAAATAAAGCCGGAGGCAACGGTTAGCAGAATATTGATCAAGACTGCAATCCGACTGGTCCATAGTGTTGTGGATTCTATCTCAGTCAAAGGTCCTGGCCAGTGACTGTGAATCATGGCAGGCGCCGTAAAAATGTTTACGATAGGGATATACGAAGTCAGGAGCATCTGAGCTCTCGATATCTCCTGATTGCGACAGAGTCGTCGGATCCATATATAAAACATGGAAGATGTTCCAAAGAAATAAAAAAGCATAATGCCCACCCCAAAAACATCGATACCTTTCGATTTCAGAGCAAAGAATTCGATGACCCATACATAGCCATATGTAGGGAGAAACGGTGGTCCTACGTTAAGCATAGCGTTGAAGACGAATAGGGTAACCGAAAGAATAAAAGCCGCCCTCAATCCTTTATCCTTCATCGTTCCTTCAACCACGTTGTATCTTCCTGTGTCAAACTCCAGCGGCACCCGGCGGCAATGCTACAGTCGCGTTAGCCATCTACAGATTCCAGAATCGCCTCTCCCTCGCGAATCTCGATGGAAAAGTAATGCCCTGCCGGTTTACAAAAATACGTAACACCCCACGGATTCAAAAAATCACCTTCTGCGGGCACCGAGATTCCATCAAGCGACAGAACATCTCTCCAGTCGGTGGGCATCTCGCTGTTCACCCAATCTTTCCATGCCTCTTCAATCGCCGGCTTCGTTAGCATAAACAGGTCATCAAGTCTCGACATCCAATCCTTGCAGAAAGCGGTCTCTTTTTCCGTTGGCCCTTCAGCTTCGTCAGCTTCCTGGCGGACCTCGGAGTGGAAGCCTACCTTTCCATCGATACCAGCGATGCTATTGTCGAGTTCGGCTTCCCAGCGCGCATACGATCCTGGAGGCAAGATCCATAACCGATCGAAATATTCATGCTCTATCTGCTGAACAGGGGAACGCCTCGCCCGTACCGTGACAATGATAACGCCGACGACGAGCAGGCCGAAAATTACGACAATGACCGGGGGCAATAACGTTCTCCTACAGTGGCTCTGGCCTATTCATTCGCGACAGACCACAATAAACGGCGTCCTTCATCATAGACGCTGCGCCCCCTCCGTCAAGGAAAAATCTGGCCGCCCCCTGTTCGCATCCCCGCCGCACCGTCACAAGCGCGCTCGCCTCTCCGCCACACCGTCACAAGCACGTTCGCCTCTCCGCCGTCGAGCGCCTTCGCTCAGCCTCCCCGCCGCACCGTCACCACACGTCCGCCCATCCGCCGTCAAGCCGCTGCGACTAACGTCCCGGCTTGCCTTCTCCAACACACTGGCTTCTCCACGATCGGGCCGACCTGGCCCTCCCCTCCTTCCCGGACTTAACCATCCCTCGGTTTTTGCAGATTGCAGGCTGAACCTTCAATTTGCATGATGCAAGAACGGTCGACTGTCGTGACCTCAGCCGATGGGGCTCGTATACTTGCACCCTGGATATGCAGAACAACCCAGAAAACTACTGCCGGCGGACGGGCCTTTGCGAGCGGTCCGCTGGACCAACCTTCCACCGCATCGAGGACAGATGCCCATAGCCGTTGCGACGTCGCTTCGCCTCAGGCTATCCACGTGCCTTCTTTCAGTAGAAGTTGTCGGCAAAAAGCGCCCGGCTTGCAAACGCTCCACCATCGAATCACACTCGGCCGCCGTGAAAACAGGACGATCGAAGGAGCGTACATAACCTATGAGCCCGTTGATATGAGTGACGTTCTGCGGCATCTGAGTTCGCAACTCTGCACCGCCCGCAAACACGACGACAGAATGAATGCAAGCCTTCGGTACTCTCAAAGCCGACTGCACAGCCTTTACATGCAGGTAGTTCTGCCGCAAAGGGTTCTGGAATTTGAACTTCTTTTTATAGAGAACCTGAGTCCAATGACGCTGATTCGCTGCGCCAAATATCCATCCTTCCATGTTTTTCGTCTCTATTACAAAGACTCCATAAATGGAAACGAGCACATGATCGATTTGCGTTGTTCTGCTGCCGATCGGCAAGGTTACATTGTCCAGCCGGCGATAGTCGCTGTTATTAAGGAATAGGTCGGCGGCGAGTTTTACCTTCGCCTCGCCATAAGCGCCCTTCAGGGCTGGCGAGCGACGAATCCAATACAGGATGATAGCAAATAGTAGCGCCAGTAAAACGAGGACAGCTTCCATACAGATATCCGCCTTGAGGTTTGCGTTTTCAATGTACGGTCATTAAAATGACTCTTGCAAATCGTGATGCTGCGATTCTTTGAATACTGCGCACCGCCCTTCATCCTTTCCTGTGTAACAGCTCAGTCAAGGAAAATTCTGGCCGCCCCCTGTTCGCCTTCCCGCCGCACCATCGCAAGCACGCTCGTCTCTCTGCCTTCGAGCGCCCTCGACTAACCTTCCCTTCACCGAGACACATCCCCGGTTCTGGATTTAATCCACCTCCTCTTTCGGCGTCTGCTTCGATGATAACCATACAAGAACCGGCTGAGCGAAAAAGAAAAGGATTACCAATAGACTTAAAATGCTACTAACCGCGTGTCCTGCGCTCCCTAACGGATAAAAATAACCTTCGATTGTATTTGCTATAATCGAGCCCCAGTAGCCTACCATCGCAGATAGTCTTGAGCTCCAGAGCAGTATGTTCAACGCCCGACCTGGATCAGTCGGCCAGTGGCTGTGAATCATTGCCGGTGCCGTGTATGTATTTATAACTGGCAAGAAGCACATCATGAAAATCTGAATTCTCGATATATTCGAATCCTGGCATAGTATATCAATCCATGCGTAGAACATGATTGATGTCGAGAAAAAGAGCGCAAACAGAGAACCTACCAGAATCAACGCTCTCTCGAAAGGGTGGATACCCAGCTCTATCAGCATTCTCTCTGCCAGAGGACCGCCCGAGATCGGACTGGGAACGAACAGCAACAGGCTCAACAAAGCACCAAGAACTGCAAGAGCAAAAATCACGGCGAAATACTTTCTCATCTCCTCCCCCTTTCTCCGCACCTTCCCTACTTTCCCTTCTTTCTCCCCCATCTCCCCCGTGCCTCCGTGGTTAACCTCCGGATTCTCCTCTCTTCTCCGCGTCCCCTGCGCCCTCCGCGGTTAACCTGCCTTCCTTTTTCCCTCCCCTATCACTTCTTCACAATCCTATAGCACGCATGCGGACGCTGCATCCGAAAATCCGGCGGTACGGTCTGCGCGGTGATGTCTTTGATCTCAGCGCCGCGGATCTGATCCGCCTGTATCTTGAACTTCTTCAAGTTCGAAGAGAAGTAAAGCACGCCACCGGGCACAAGCAAGCGAAGCGTGCGTTCAATCATCTCAGGATGGTCGCGCGCCACGTCGAAATCACGCACCATGCGTCGGGATTTCGAGAAGGTCGGCGGATCAAGCACGGCGAGATCGAAGCTTCTCGGCTCGAAGTCGTCGAGGCCTCTTAAAAGGTCGGTTTCGACAAAGCGATGCTCCCGGCCCGTGAAGCCGTTCAATCTCATGTTACGCTCCGCCCATTCAAGATTCACGGGCGAGAGATCGGCCGTCGTTGTGGTTAACGCTCCTCCGGCGGCGGCATAGACCGAGAACGATCCGGTGTAGGCGAAAAGGTTGAGGAAGCGTTTGCCCGCCGCCTCGGCTCTTACAAGAGAACGCGTGATGCGATGATCGAGAAAGAGGCCCGTATCGAGATGGCCCGACAGATGAATCTCAAAGCGCAGTCCGGCTTCGACGACCTCCGACTTTTTGATGGCGCCGGTCGCGCTCTGACCTGCGCCCTGCGTCCCACCTTCAACACGCTGACGGATTCTTACAAATATACGGGAGCGATCGATCTCAAAGACGTTCGCTATGATTTCAAGAGAGCGGGTCTGCCAGTCTTCTTTCGCGTGCAGTGCGTCGGTCTTTTCGAGAATAGAGACGACAAGATCGTCTCTGTAACGATCGATGATGATCGGAAACTGCGGCACATCCCTATCATAGACGCGAAAGGCCTCGATACTCTGTCTGCGCGCCCAGCGTCCGTTATGACGCAACATCTTGCGCAGTCGGTTCTCGAACATCTCGTATGGCAGAGTGCCCAACGGAATACTACTCGATGATATCTTGCCGGGTGACGTATGATCCAATGACGATTCATCCGATGAAAGATTCGCTGCGGACGGATTCGAGGCAGTGTCTGCCGATCCCTCTTTTTTCTTTTGCGCCATAAGCCGGAATCGCCCGGTTCGCATGGCTGGCAAGAAGGGTTGACGGCGGCGCTCCGTTTCTATAATCTTCGTTCAATTATGAAAAGATCCGATTTTGGAAGAGATTTCCTGTGGGGAGCGGCCTCCGCCTCCTATCAGATTGAAGGCGCTTACAACGAAGACGGCAAAGGGGAATCCGTCTGGGACCGTTTCACGCATACGCCGGGCAAGATCCACGACGGCTCGACGGGCGACGTCGCCTGCAATCATTACCACCTGTTCGAGAAAGATCTCGACATCATGAAAGAGATGGGGCTTCCGCTCTATCGCTTCTCCATCGGATGGCCGCGCATCTTTCCGACGGGTTCCGGTGCGAAGAATCAGAAGGGCGTCGATTTCTATCATCGCCTGATCGACGGATGTCTGAGCCGCGGCATCGAGCCCGCCGTCACGCTCTATCACTGGGATCTTCCGCAGGCGCTCGAAGATCGCGGAGGCTGGACGTCTCGCGAAACCTACGAGCACTTCTGCGAATACGTCGATTTCGCGACGAAGGAATACGGATCAAAGATCAAACGCTGGATGATCCTGAACGAGCCCTTCGCCTTCACGACGCTGGGTTATATGCTGGGACAGCATGCGCCGGGTCGCAAGGGTCCGTCTAACTATCTGCCGGCCGTGCATCATACGGCGCTGGCGCAGGGCGAAGGCGGACGCATCGCTAAGGCGAACTGTCCGAATGCGGAGGTGGGCACGACCTACTCCTGTTCATGGATTGAGCCGGCCGGTTCTTTCAGCGCTCAGGCGGCGGCCCGCTACGACTATCTGATGAATCGCATGTTCGTCGAAACGGGCCTGGGCCTCGGTTATAATACAAAGCTGCTTCCGCTTCTGAAAAAGCTGGATGCCTTCCAGAAAGAGGGCGACGACAGCCGCATGAAATTCGATTTCGATTTTATAGGCATCCAGAATTACTCGCGCGAGATCATTCGCTGGTCGCCTTTTATTCCTTACGTATGGGGCAGTATGATTCCGGCGAAGAAGCGTTGCCCGAAAACGACCGATATGGGATGGGAGATCTACCCCGACGGGATCTATCATCTTCTCAAGCAATTCGCCTCGTATAAAGGCGTGAAGAAGATCTACGTTACCGAAAACGGAGCGGCCTTTCCCGACGTCGTTACAGGCGATCGCGTGCATGACGCCGAACGCACGCAGTTTATCCAGGACTATCTCGGCGCCGTGCTTCGAGCGAAGAACGAAGGCGTGAACGTGCAGGGCTACATAATCTGGAGCTTCACGGATAACTTTGAATGGGCGGAGGGCTACCGTCCGCGCTTCGGGCTCGTTCATGTCGATTATGAAACGCAGAAACGCACGGTGAAGGATTCGGGCCTCTGGTTCCGGGGCTTCCTTGCCGGCAAATAACGGTCGAGCGCTTCGATAAACAGAAAGGGCCTGCGGGCCCTTTTTTCGTTGGACAGGAGGACCGTCGATTGTCCCCTTCCGTTTTATGTCTTCGGCTCTTGACCAGACAGTTCAGTTGCTTCGCATTATAAAAGGCCGCGCGCAGGGCCGCACGTATGAGCGCGGAGTCGAATACCATGACGACGATCGTATCTCTGATCTGACGAAAGAACGTCGCGGATGGAGCGGCATCGCCCACGGCATGAACGAGTATGACGTCTGGATCGATCCGCAGCAGGGCATGTATGAATGCAACTGTCCCGCTCCGTCGCCGTGCAAGCATGTGGTGGCCTTAACGCTCGTTTTGCTCGACCATCTTTCGGGCAAGAATGGCCAGCGTCTGCAAGCGTCACATCAGATACAATACAAAGACGGAGATACGGACGATCTCAAAACCGACCACCGGTACGGCCGCACTCGCACACACGAACCATATCGAGCCGCGCGAAAAAAGCAGAGCGGACCGACGCCGACTCTCGTCTATCAGTTTCGAAGCGGATCGGACCGCTTCTGGATCGGCTTTCGCGACGACACGGGCAAAGAGATACATCCCGACGGCATCGACGATCTGCTTGAATGGATGCCTCACGGCACACTCGACTATTATTACAGACAGAAAGAGCACGGGTTATCCATCCCCTATCAGTTTGAGGTTATCCACCGACTTGTCGGCGATCATCCGCTTTATCTTGACGATGCGCCCGTTACGATGGCCGATACGATTCCTCCCGTCTTCACGCTCGATCTGCACGGCGATAGCGGCCGCCTTTCTGCATCGGTCGAGCTCAACGACGAATTTGCAGCGGTGGGCGGGAAGAAGGTAGCCAGTTATCTGCTCGCCCGTGAAAGCAAGGACGGGTTAATGATGCGGCTCGGGCTGCCTGCTCCCGATCAGCTTGCTCTTTTGCAGAGGACCGAGATCACTCATCCACTGAAGACGTTACTTGAGATGCTTCCCGAACTGCGCCGCCAGAAGGTGCGCGGACTGGAGGCGCTCCCTGAGATCAAAGAGCACGGACCGCTGCCTCTTCTTTTCGTCGATCCCATCGTCGATAAAGACGAC
This sequence comes from Leptonema illini DSM 21528, assembly GCF_000243335.1. Taxonomy (NCBI): domain Bacteria; kingdom Pseudomonadati; phylum Spirochaetota; class Leptospiria; order Leptospirales; family Leptospiraceae; genus Leptonema; species Leptonema illini. Next base: position 3,413,755 of record NZ_JH597773.1, read on the forward strand.
CTTGTCGGATTGCAGCTGCAGTTTCGCTTCGCCTATTTCTCTCATGCGATCGAGCCCGAGCGAGATGCAACGCCCGCAGGCCTTCAGGAGGCCGCCGTTTTCGCTCCGTTCACGCTGAGCAATACGCCTCGCACAAATGAGCCCATCGGAGTCAGCCCGGAAGGCATCCCGGCAAAACGAAACGCCAAGAAAGAACGGAAGATCTTCGAGCCGCTTGCCTCGATGCTGACGCAGAACGGGAGCAAACGCATCTTTAAAGGCAAGATACTGACCTTCTTTCACGAACAGTTAGGCGCCTATCAGAAAGCCGGCGTCGTCGTGCAGATGCCGGCGGAACTGATGTCGCTGAAGATCCGGCACACGCAGTCCGTTTTTCAACTGCAAACGTCGTCGGGCACCGATTGGTTCGACGGGCGCATCGAGATTCCGGGCCTCTCGGCCGAAGAAATGGAGCGTGCCCTGACTGCGGCGCGAAACCGCCAGTCGCATCTGCTTCTGAGCGACGGCCGATGGATTCGTCTTGAAGATCTGCAGATCGATCGAATTTTGCAAACGCTCGATTCGCTCGGTCTTAAGAATAAAAAGGACGGCACCGTCGAGAAGATCTCGATCGGCCAGGCGACGGCTCTTCTTGCCGAGCAGGAAGCTCGCACCGAGCGGTTAGGCGGCGAGCTGCGCGCTCGGTTGCTACGATGGGCGCATCGCGATGAACAGGCATCGACCGTGAGATTCTCCGTTGCCGAAGGCTTCGGCGCAAAGCTGCGTCCGTATCAGGTAACGGGAGTGCAGTTTCTTCTCGAACGTCATGCGGCGGGTGTGGGCGCCGTGCTCGCCGACGATATGGGTCTCGGCAAGACCGTGCAGGGTCTCGCCTTCTTGCATACGCTCGAACATCAGAAGCCCGGACGCTATCTCATCGTCTGTCCGCCGGGTGCGTTATCCGTCTGGCGTCTTGAAACGGAGCGCTTCTGTCCGAAGCTGCTTCTGCAAACCTGGCATGGAACGTCGCGCAAGGACCAGTTTCCCGCCGAGCGCGGCATCATGCTGACGACCTACGGCACGCTACAGAAAGACCTCGAACTTTTCGCCGATCTTTCCTTCGAGACGGTGCTGATCGACGAGGCGCAGACGTTGAAGAATCATCGCTCCGCCGCTTCGCGCAGTATGCGCTCGATTCAGAGCCGTACCTTCTTCTGTTTAACAGGCACGCCTCTTGAGAACCATCCGCTCGAGATATGGAGCCTTATGGATCTGATCCTGCCCGGCCTGCTCGGCACGCGAAGCTCCTTTCGATCGCTTTTCGGGCAGACGCTTGACGAGGATCGCAAAGACGCCCTGAAACGGCGCATCGCTCCTTTTATTCTGCGCCGCACACGCGACGCCGTGCTCAAAGATCTACCTGCGCGCACAGAGCAGGATCTGCGTATTCCGATGACGCAGAGGCAGGCCCTCGCCTACGAACGAGCGAGACGAGAGGCCGTCGAAGCTTTGAAAAAGGCCGGGCGAGACTACCTGATGCAGATGCTTCCGCATCTGATGAAGCTGCGTCGCATCGCCTGCCATCCAGAGTTAGGCGATGCAAAGGCCGATCCGCTTGAATCGGGCAAGATTCTGTCGTATGCCGAGATGGCCGACGAGCTTGAAGAGACGGCTCGCGGCATTCTCGTTTTCAGTCAGTTTACAGACATGCTCGATATGTTCGGGCGCTTTCTCGATGCGAGACACGAAGGACGAAAAGGCACCCGGCGACCGTATCTGCGTCTTGACGGGTCGACGACGGCGACACAGCGCGAGCGTCGTGTGCGCGAATTTCAGGAGGGCGACGTTCCGTATTTCTTGATCAGTCTTCGCGCCGGCGGTACGGCCCTGACGCTGCACCGGGCCGACACGGTGCTGCATCTTGATCCCTGGTGGAATCCGGCGGTTGAAGAGCAGGCGACGGCGCGGGCCCACCGCATGGGACAGAAACATCCCGTCTTTGTGTATCGCTTCTTCAGCGAGAACTCGGTCGAAGAGAAGGTGGCGAAGCTTCAACAGAAGAAACGGCAGCTTTTCGACGACCTTTTCGGCTCTTCGCAGAAAGGCGCCGTGCCTTTTGACCGTGACGAGCTGCTTGCTCTGCTCTCGACCGATTGACGACTCAAAAAATCGACATCGGACTTGCCAGCGCTACGGCCAGGACTACTCCGGCTCATGCACATGATCACGCATAGCATGGCTCCGGACTGGCTCTGGCTCGCCTTCCTTATCGGTATCCTGATTCTTATCTTTATCGATGTCGCCCTGCTGCATCGTACGGCGAAAGAAGAGAGCATGCGCTCCGCTCTCTTAAACACGGCGCTCTGGATCGGCGTCGCCCTATCTTTCAACCTCTGGTTCGGTCTTGAATACGGCACGACGGCCGGCACGGAATTCCTCACCGGCTACGTGATCGAGAAAAGCCTGAGCATGGATAACGTTTTTGTCATCCTGCTTCTTTTCGAATCGATGAAGATTCCCGCGAAATACCAGCACCGCGTCCTTTTCTGGGGAGTTCTCGGCGCCATCATCTTCCGGGGCATCTTCATCATTATCGGAGCGGAGCTCATTCACCGCTTCAGCTGGGTGCTTTACATCTTCGGAGCCATTCTTATCATCTCGGCCATCAAGTTCCTGCGCGAAGAGAAAGAAGAGGTCGAAGAGGTCGAACACGTCGTTATCCGATACTTAAAGAAGATCGTGCCCGTCACATCGAAGATCGAAGGCCAGGCCTTCTTTGTTCGCGAACACGGTCGCCGCGCGGCAACGCCTCTTTTCGCCGCTCTGCTTCTTGTTGAAACGAGCGATATCATCTTCGCCGTCGATTCGATTCCGGCCGTGTTCGCGGTAACACGTGATCCGTTTATCGCCTTCGCTTCAAACATCCTGGCCATCCTCGGATTGCGATCTCTCTATTTCGTCATCGCACACTGGGTGAAGAATCTGCGCTATCTGAAGCCCGGCCTCGCCGTCATCCTCGGCTACGTCGGCATCAAGATGCTCATCGTCGAGTGGTATCACATTCCGGCCTGGATCTCGCTGCTTGTGATCATCGGAGTGCTGACGACGGCGGCGCTTACCTCCTGGTACGTCAACCGACTCGAAGAACGTCGCAGGTAACAGAGCCCGCGATAATCGGATTGACCGGCCGCTCAGAGCCCGTCCGGGACGGGTTCTGAGTTGACAGCGCAGTCAAGCAGGCTCCGCTGATACCGATGCCAGATTTACGCGAAAAAATCGAGACCTATCTTTCGAAGCGCCTGCAGGGAAAGGTACAGATCCTCGATATGAAACTGCTCTCCGGCGGCGCCTGCCAGGAGAATCATCTCGTAAAGCTTGAGGTCAGCGGCGGGCCCGAGGCCGGCTCCTACGATCTCGTCATGCGCACCGATCGAGGCGGATCGCTGCTCTCGTCGCTTTCGCGCATGAACGAATTCCGCATCGCCGGCACCGCCTTCGATGCCGGAGTTCGCACGCCGCGCGTATTCTGGCCAGAAGAGAACGCCGACGCCATCGGCGCTCCGTTCTACTTCATGCAGCGGATCAACGGTAACGCCGCCGGTCGCTTCATCGTAAAGGATCGCAGCATCGCCGAAGCTCGCAAGAAGCTGCACGATGAGCTGGCTGCAAGCCTGGCCCGTCTTCATTCCATCAAGCAGAGCGAGAAATCGCTCGATCTCGATTTTTTACCGCGTCGCGATGCGCGCACGCTCGCCCTTGAGGCGGTGCGCGAGATTCGCGACGAGCTCTCACAATTCGACGAGGCACATCCGGCGATTGAACTGGCTCTGAACTGGCTTGATGCAAACGCCCCCGAAGCCGACGACGTCGTATTGATTCATGGCGACTTCCGTACGGGTAACTTTCTCGTTTCGCCCGAAGGATTGCAGGGCGTCGTCGACTGGGAATTCGCTCACTGGGGCGACCGGCATGAAGATATTAGCTGGCTGTGCATGCTCGACTGGCGCTTCGGCGTCATCAAGAAAGAGGTCGGCGGCTTCGCCGATCGCGACGCCTTTTATGAAGCCTACGAGCGCCACTCAGGAGTAAAGGTCGACGTCCAACGCGTCCTTTTCTGGGAGGTGATGGGTAACGTTCGCTGGGCCGTAGGATCGATTCAGCAGGCCGAACGTCATCTGTCGGGTAAAGACCGAGGTATCGAATTCGCTTCGATAGGACGACGCACGGGCGAGATGGAATTTGAAATGATGAGGTTAATCGAACATGCAGGATAAACCGAAGGCCGAAGATCTGCTTGAAGCAGTGCAGGATTTCTTGATGAAAGAGATCCTGCCCGAGATTCGCGAGAACGACCTGCTTGCCTACAAGACTCTCGTCAGCTGGAATATGCTGGGCGTGATCTCGCGCGAGATCAAATCCGAAGAAGAGACGATTTCGGCCGAGCTGGAACGCATGGCGCCGCTTCTCGGCGAAAAGATTCCGACAGGACTTTCCTTTCAGGAGAAACGCAACCTTCTCGGACGGCTCACCTCCGATCTGGCCGAGAAGATCCGTAACGAACGCATCGTCGATACGGGCAGCCTTGTCTGGAAGACCGTAAAAGAATCCGTGGCGGCGAAGCTGCGCGTCTCGAATCCCCGCTTTCAGGCCGACGAATGACTCAGGTTAACGAGATCTGGATCGTTCGACACGGACGAGCGGGCGTCGAAGGCGAATACGATTGCCTCACGCAGCAGGGGTTCGCCCAGGCGAAGGCGCTCGGCGATTATCTGCGACAGATGCAGATCCGCTTCGATGCGGCTTTTTCGGGATCGCTGCGTCGCCAGCAGGAAACGCTTTCGACCATCCTTGAAGGTTTAACCGAATCCCCGACCGACCAGATCGACGTTCGCGAGGCCCTGAACGAGTTTTCGCCCAGACAGGTGATCCGCGTCGCGGCAAAACTGCGCGAATCAAACGAAGAATTCCGCGGCGTCTTTGACCGATGGCAGAACGAGTGGAGCGACTCGGTAGAAACGGGAAAGCCTCTGTTCTTTAAAGTGATGCGCCATTTCCTCGAATACTGGGCCTTCGAGCCCGGCGAACACGGCTTTCAGTCCTGGGCCGCTTCGGTGCTTGAAGGGTTCTCTGCCCTGCCGCACCACGGACGTCTGCTTGTCGTCAGCTCGGCCACTCCGATCGCCCTTGCCGCCGGCGCCGCCTTCGGCATGAAGCCCGTAGAATCGCTCAAGCTTCTACAACCGATCTACAACAGTTCGATTACGATCGTGCGGCGCTCGGATCGCGGATTTGAAAGCGAGGTTCTTGAGCCGGTCATGTTTAACGCCGTGCCGCATCTTCGCGATCCATCGATGCTGACGCTGCTGTAAGAAATCGGGAGTGCATCCGTCCATTTCCTGCTTTACAGCAGCTCGCATCTGACCGAGCTGTTTTGGTGAGCACCATCGTCCTCGTCAATGTCTCCGGGCCCGATCGCGCCGGCATTACCCGTTCCGTCACCGAAATCCTCGGCCGCTACGGCGTGCGAGTGCTCGATATCGGCCAGGCCGTCATCCATAACCATCTTTCGCTCGGGCTCTTGATTCAGATTCCGCCCGAATCGGAATCGGCGCCCGTGCTCAAGGATCTGCTCTTTCGCACGCACGAAATGGGATTACAGCTGAAGTTCACTCCCATATCCGAAGACGATTACGAGCTGTGGGTTAACGCACAGGGAAAAGAGCGCTATATCATTACGGCGCTTTCGCGAAGCATCACAGCCGAACAGATCCACCAACTCACGACCATCATATCCGAAAACGGGCTGAACATCCAGGGAATAACACGTCTTTCGGGACGCTTCTCGCTCCGCCATCCACCGGAGCGCCCACGTGCCGGCGTCGAATTTCAGGTGCGGGGCGAACCCGCCGATGCCGCGGCCATGCGTCTTGCGTTTCTTGCGCTGGCCCAGGACCTGGGCATGGACGTCTCCTTTCAAAAAGACGACCGCTATCGACGCAATCGCCGCCTGGTCTGCTTCGATATGGATAGCACGCTGATTCAGGCCGAGGTCATCGACGAGCTGGCCCGCGAGGCCGGCGTCGGCGAACAGGTCGTCGCCATCACCGAAAGCGCCATGCGCGGGGAGATCGACTTCAACGAAAGCTTCCGCCGCCGGGTCGCCCTACTGAAAGGGTTATCCGAATCCCGTCTCGACAGCATCGTCGAACGCATCTCTCTCACCGAAGGCGCCGAAGAGCTGATCCGCGCTTTAAAGGGCATGGGACTGAAGACGGCCATCCTTTCAGGCGGATTCACCTTCTTCGGCCGCCGACTGCAACAGCGCCTGGGCATCGATTATCTTCATGCGAACGAGCTCGTCATCGAAAACGGCGTCGTCACGGGCGAGGTGCGCGAACCCATCGTCAACGGACAGCGCAAGGCCGATCTCTTAAAGCAGATCGCCGAACAGGAAGGCATCCGTCTGGAACAGGTCATCGCCGTCGGCGACGGAGCAAACGATCTGCCGATGATCGGCCTGGCCGGATTAGGCATCGCCTTTCAGGCCAAGCCGCTTGTGCGCAAAAGCGCCAGCCATGCTATATCGAATCTCGGTCTGGACGGGATTCTCTATCTGCTCGGCGTGCGAGATCGAGACGTATAAGAAACGCGGTAAAATCGATCCTTCGTTTCAGAACCCGCCCCGGGACAGCTTCTTAATCAGTGATCATGGTTCTCGTCAGGCGAGCCATGATCGCTATGCATGATGCGATCGGCCCAGGCAAGCGCGATCGTCGATACGAGAAAAACGGCGTGGATAATGACCTGCCACATCACCTGCTCGGTATCGCGATTGGCGATGTTTACGAAGCTTTTGAGCAGATGAATGCCCGATACGCCGGCAAGAGCACCGGCAAGTTTAACCTTTAACGTGCCGGCGCCGATCTTCTCAAGCCATTCCGGATGATCCCGGTGCTCATCGGTTTCCAGTCTGCTGACGAACGTCGAATATCCTCCGATGATGACCATAATGAGCAGGTTGGCCACCATCGTAACGTCGATCAATCCGAGAACGGCGAGCATCAGCATCTCTTCGCTGATGGAATCGATATGCGAAAAAAGATGCCAGAGCTCGATATAAAACTTATAAGAATACAGAAGCGCCGCAGCGATCAAGCCGATATAGAGAGGAAGCTGCACCCATCGACTGGCAAAGATGATGCGTTCAAGAACGTGCTCGATACGATTCTTCATGACGATGCAGATTTCGAGAAGCCTTCCTCCCGAAAAGCAAAATCCCGTCGGTCTGAGGCCAAAATCTGGATAGCCCCGTCCTATACCGTAACGATGACCTTACCCGCCGCATGTCCGGCTTCGAGATATCGCATCGCCTCAGCCGATTCTTCAAGCGGATAACGTCGATCGATCACAGAGCGAATCTTGCCCTGTGCGAGCAAATCGCTCAGCAGCTCAAGGTCGGCTCGATTCGGCTTCGACGATACGGTCACAATCTTCTTCTTTGAAGCGAGAGAATAAAGCGGGCCGAGAAGCAGCGCCTGGAAAAGCTGACGACCGTCACCACCGACCATAGCATAGATGCCCGACGGCGTAAGGCATCGTCTGTACTCGTCAAGCGATCGAAAGCCGTTCACTCCGATGATGGCATCGTATAACCTGCCGGATTTCGTGAAATCCTCTTTCGCATAATCAATGACGTTGTGTGCACCGAGCGATCGGGCAAGCTGCTGCTTCGCGCCGCTACAAACGGCCGTGACCTCGGCGCCAAGATGGCGAGCGATCTGAATAGCGTAGGTTCCCACTCCGCCCGACGCTCCGTTGATCAGAACCTGTTGCCCCGACTGCACGTTCGCCGCATCACGCAGCGCATGCAGGGCCGTCATGCCGGCAAGAGGAAGAGCGGCCGCCTCTTCAAAAGAGATGTTCTGTGGCTTCAGGATCAGCTCATCTTCGCCGGCGCATTTGAATTCGGCAAGGCCGCCGAAATTCGAAGCGAAGACGTCTCCAAAAACCTCGTCGCCGGGTTCAAAGCGCCTTACCTGAGAACCGACCGCTTCGACGACTCCGGCCACATCGGCGCCTAACGTAGTGATACGCTTCGGCCGCAAAAGACCGGAATACAGGCGGGCAAGAAAAGGATCGGCCCTCATCATACGCCAGTCGGCCGCATTCAACGAAACCGCTCGAACGCGAATCAAAACATCGCGCTCGCCGGGAGTGGGCCTGGCGACCTCTCGCATCTGCAAAACTTCCGGCGGTCCGTATTTTTCGAAAACAATGGCTTTCATGATGATATCCTGAGAGAGATTCGGTTAGTTGAAATTCGCTGTTCGCTGATCCGGAATCACTTATCTACATCGACAGCTATTCAGAGTCCGCGTTCATTCTTTTTACTTTTCACTCGCAATGCATCGCGCACGCGCATAAGAGCAAAACCGAGCAGGTTCTCGCCTGGCCACTGATCGGGTGCTGTAATCCGGGCCACTTGCTCGTTCAGACCGATACCCCAGATGCTGTCATCGGGGCTTGCTTCTACAAGCACACGATCGCCAGTTGAAAACAGGAAGTCGGCAAGCTCTGGATTTTGAGAGAACTTATGCAGATTCCCCTCGAAAACAATGCGACCCTTTTCCCGATTCCAGGTCTCTTCATCAAACCTCCGGATCTGCCGACCGAGTTTTTTCGCTACCGCGGGATTCTCGTCATCAAGCATTGACAGCATAATACTCTCATCTTGAAACAGCCTGGCCTTCTCATACATCATCCAGTGCTCCGCAGTAGGGAAAGAGAGGCCTTCGAAAAGAAAGGCGCGACGGTACCACTGACTCAAGCATTCTTTGCCGATTTGAGCGACGTCTCTCGAAGTGTGCCCCCAGAAAAACAGGAAAGCCGGGGGCTCGCTTTGTTTGATACTCCGCCTCAGATTGGCCATCGAGTATATTTGATCAGAAGAGTCACTCATACTCCCTTTATCCCTCTGCCGGAAAAACTATGAACCGAGCCGGCACATGCTCCGTTAACCATACGCCGTTTTCAGACAGGAAAAACGCATGCTCGCCGGCGTTCATCGAGCCGGCATCAACGCGCAAAACGATCGGCCTGCCGCGGCGCATGCCTACCGCTCGGGCCGTTTCTTTATCAGCGGAAAGATGAACAAACTGTCGGCTGCGACGACGCAATCCCTCTTGTCTGATCGACGGAACGAACTCGGCCACCGTACCGTGATACAGCACCGATGGCGGTTCTACGGGCTGGAGCTTTGGATCAACATCAATGGAGTGGCCCTGAGCGGCCCGGATCCGGGCGCCATCTTCGCTGATCGTGAACCGCTTCTTGTTATTCTCGCGTACGATCTGCTTGAGCTCATCAGAGTTGATCGGTGTTCCAGAAGACGCAAGCGCCTGCAGTAACACGTCGATAGAGACCCAGCCATTTTCATCGAGCGCTATGTCGATTGCCTCGGGCCGGTGTCTAAGCACAAGACTGAGGAACTTACTTTTGTTGATAAGCCGCTTTTCCATAAGTCAGAACATCAAAGCTTCTTCCTTACATAATGTCTCAGACGCGCAAGAAAATATCCTTCTGGATTGACGGATTTCGAATGATGATATAATATAAAGCTCGGAGCAACTGCGGCATGAAACAGCGGGCGATTCCCTTGCATTCCTACCGGACTACCTGGATCTCTAATCCGGCTGCCCCGAACGTGGATTAACACATGCGCGAAAGCCTCCAGGAACTACGCTCTCTGCTCATTCGCATGAGTCAGGCCGCAGATACCGGTGCCTCATTTCCGGCCGAAAGCGAAGACCTTCTTGCCGAGGTGATCGATTCGGCAACGCGCATCAAGCGGGCGATTGCGGCATCGAAGAATCGCCGCTACAGCCAGATGGACGATCGCTACAAGCAGGCGATTCACCAGGCCTTGATCCGACAATCTCTTATGGGCATTGCGCTCATCGAAGAGGAGCGGTTCGTCTTCACGAATCACCGCTTCTGTCAGATTTTCGGATATACGCCCGAAGAACTGCAAAGGCTCAGCCCGATGGATCTTGCCGCTCCCGAAGATCGAGAGATCGTCGCCTCCAACCTTCGTCGACGAAGACCGCTTAAGAACGAACGAGTCTCTTACCAGGCGCGAGGAATTCACAAAGACGGAACGGAGCTGACGGTCGAGATCTTCGGCTCAGCCGCTGCCGTCGACGGCACCATGATCCCCATCGTCGTCGTTGAAGACGTCACCGAGCGCGAAAAGGCGCGAAGGGATCTGCGCGAAAGCGAGCTGCGCATGCGAGGCATCTTCGACAACAGCCTCGTCGGCATCGTCATCGCGCAGATGAGAAACGGCCATATAGAAGAGGTAAACGACCACTTCTTGCAGCTCTCCGGATTTTCGCGCGAAGAAATGATCGGTCACACGACGGTTGAGCTCGGCGTCTGGGCCATTCCAGAGCAGCGAGACGAGATGATCGCTCATCTGCGAAAAGGCGAATCGCTGCACGGATTTCACGCCACATTGCGGAAGAAAAACGGTGAGCTTCGTGAGTTGCTTCTTTCGGCGAGAGCGGCCTCACTGCATGGCATCGAATGCTCCGTCGTCTCGACGATGGACATCACGGAGCTTTTGAAAGCCCGTGAAGATCTCGAACGGCAGAGAGGACGAATGCAGGCCGTCATCAATCTTCATCCAAGCGGCATAGCCCTCTTCGATTCAGACAGACGGCTCATCTTATGGAATAAACGATACGAAGAGCTGCTTCAGTATCCGGACCACTTTCTAAAGCGGAACGACATCCTGTTCGATGATGTGGTCCGGTTTAACCATGCCCGCGGGGACTATCCGGGCCTGACCGAACAGGAAGCCCTTGATTTCTTTCTCGAAAAGCTTGAAAAGGCCAGAACCGTCCACCTCGCCCGGCAACACAGGGGCGACCATATCTTTGAGATCGATGGCATCCCGCTTCCTGGAGAAGAAGCTCTGATCATTTATACCGACATCACCGATCTCAGCCATGCAGAAGAAGAGATGCGCATCCTTGCCAATCACGATCCGCTCACACATCTGCCGAACCGCAGGCAGCTTATGGATGCCCTGCACGCAATGCTCAGCGGAAAGCGAGAGCGACATACGGCGATCCTGCTTCTTGACCTCGACGATTTCAAACCGCTGAACGACCGATTCGGACATCAGACGGGCGATGTTTTCCTGGTCGAGATCGCCGACCGATTACGCCGTACGGTGCGCAGTAGCGATATCGTCGCTCGCATCGGAGGGGATGAATTCGTCGTCCTTCTTACAGGGCTTGATCCGCATCGTGAACAAGCATTAAAAGAGGCCACGGGCATTGCCGAGAAGATCCGGTCGGCCATCGGTCTTCCGTATTCATTAACCCTGACAGACGAACAGGCCGCCCGACGTTATGAGCATGCATGCAGTTGCAGCATCGGCATACGACTGCTACGAAACGAAACCGACGCCGATATGGTTATCCAGCAGGCCGATACGGCCATGTATTCGGCAAAGCGGGCCGGCAAGAATCAGATCGCATTTTACGGTGGTCCATAGGGCGGTTGACTGAACCAGGCAATTGAAGATGAGATCGGGTATAAGTGTGAGAGCGGCGAGGGCAAGAGAGCGGGCGAGGTACCGAGCCTCTGATTGAGCAAGGCAGTCGAAGGAGAAACCGAACTCTGTTTGCCATCAGTCTTCAAGGTCGCCTAAGCCTCTTCTCGCCTGATATCGGCTCCCAGTGCGATCAGGCGGCCGTCGATGTTCGAGAAGCCGCGATCGATCTGGTTGATGTTCTGTATCACCGACTCGCCCTGAGCGCAGAGGGCGGCGATGAGCATGGCCATACCGGCACGGATGTCAGGGCTCGATACGACGGCGCCAAAAAGCGGCGTCGGGCCCATGATGATGGCGCGATGCGGATCGCAGAGCACGATGCGCGCTCCCATCGAGATGAGGCGGTCGGTAAAGAACAGACGGGATTCAAAGAGCTTCTCATGCAGAAGCACGGTGCCCTTGCACTGTGTCGCCGTCACAAGAGCGACGGACGTCATATCGGCGGGGAACCCGGGCCAGGGCGCCGAGTCGATGTGCGGAATCGCTCCGCCTAAATCCATGAGGATCTCGCGCGATTGATCGGGCGGAACGTGCAGACATGTCTGTCCGTCCTTCAGCTCTTCGCGAGCCTCGATGCCTAACCGCGAAAAGACAAGCCGGATCATGCGCATGTTTTCGATATCCGGATCTTCGATCCACAGATCTCCGCCGGTGACGGCGCCAAGAGCGAGAAAAGATCCGACTTCAAGATAATCCGGGCCGATGCGATGCGTGGCGCCGTGAAGCGATCCCACTCCGCGCACACGCAGGATGTTCGAGCCGATGCCGTCGATCTGCGCTCCCATCTTCACAAGCAGATGACAGAGGTTCTGCACGTGCGGTTCGCACGCCGCATGTCGGATGATCGTCTCACCTTCGGCGAAGGCGGCCGCGCAGACGGCGTTCTCCGTTCCGGTGACCGACGCCTCATCAAGCAGAATATCGGCGCCGACAAGCCGGTCGGCGGTTAACTCGTAGCCGTCGGGAAAGATCTTGATCTTTGCGCCGAGCGCCTGCAGCGCCAGGATGTGCGTATCGAGGCGACGACGTCCGATGCGATCTCCGCCCGGACGCGGCAGAAACACACGACCGGTGCGCGCAAGAAGCGGCCCGGCAAGCGTAACCGATCCACGAAGAAGGGCCGAGAGCGAGCCGGGAATATCCGATGCCGGAGCGGTGCGTGCCTGCACCTCGACGAGATCGGTGCGCGACGGATCTGGATAACGCACCTCGACGCCGATGGCCTTGAGGATCTCAAGCATCTGCCGTACGTCCTCGATGTCGGGCAGATTCTCGAATGTGAGCGCTTCGTCGGTCAGACAGGCGGCAGCAAGCACCGGCAGGGCCTCGTTTTTATTCCCCTGTGGTCGAACGACGCCGTTTAACGGACGTCCGCCGCGTACTCGAAAGATCTGTCTGTCCGTACTCATAGGCGCCATTACCCCGTAAACCGGAGCGCACGCAACCCAGAATAAGGCCCGTAGAGGCCCGCCCGCTCCCCCTGCGTGCGACGAGGTGACGCGCTCCTGCGTCAATCGTCGCCGCTCCGCACTCCTGCTCCGCTACGCAGGGGGAGCGGGCGGGCTGGGCTTTGGGCTACGGGAATACTTGTGAGGCGAGTGGAGTTCATGAAAATCCGTGGCTCCGCTCTCAGGGGTGAGCCGACGGGCTGGATTCAGGGCGAATAAAAAACAGTTGAATCCAATGATACTCCCGCCTAACCCAATACCGGCTGCATCGCTCCATGCCTGGAGTTCCGTTCCACCCGCACCGGCTCGAACCAGGACTGGTGCGGGTGAAACTTCGGGAGGGAGCGCTACGGCCTTACTCCCACTCCAACAGAACCTTGCCTGTCGTTCTGCCCGACTTCAGATGCTGCAGGGCATCAAGGGCCTTTGCTGCGGGGAATATGGAATCGATGACCGGCCTGCGCCAGGGAAGCTGCATCATCGGACCGAGCATCGCCGCCATCTCATCGACCCGATCATAGAGCCAGATCAGATTAAAGCCAAAGATGGCTCTGTTATCAGAGATCATGCTTAACGGATCGGGTCGGTAGCGCTTCATATACTGATAGGCAAGGCGCAGCCAGCCCCGACGCGAGCCGGTGGGCATGAAGTCGGCGGCTCCGAAAAGCAGATAACGTCCTCCTGGAGCAAGCCGCTCAAAGGCCGGACGAAAGAACGGGCCCGCTACGGCATCAAGCACAAGATCAAGCTGACGGCCAGACGGCCCCAAGGCGTCAGCAAGGCGGCGACCGAACTCCGCTCCGGCACGCCAGCCCGAAGGACGCAAAACAATCTGATCGGCCGAGAGTCCAAACTCCTTCATGAGCAGATCGGCCTTCTCGGGTCGGCCGATGACGGCGATGGCATGGGCCTGCTTCCATTGAACGATCTGCAACGCATGCAGGCCGACACCACCGGCTGCCGACTGCACAAGCACGCGCTGTCCGGCATGCAGGGCTCCCAGCTCGGCGAGCCCGTACCACGCTGTCAGTGCCTGCACGGGAAAGGCAGCGGCCTCAGCAAGGCTCCATCCGTCGGGGATTTTTCGCAGGTAGCGCGGGTCGGCGTCGATATGCGAGGCGTAGGCTCCGAATCGCGAGAACCCCCAGACGCGATCTCCGGGGCGGAGTTCCGACGTCGGAGTTCCGACCTGTTCGACGATGCCCGAAAACTCCAGTCCGGGGACGAATTCCCCCGTCGGAGTGGCCGAATACAGCCCCAGACAGGCGAATACGTCGGCCAGATTGAGGCCGCTGTGGCTGATTTTGACCCGAACACTCCCCGAGGTCGGAACTCCGACCGGTTCCTGACGCATTTTCAGATCGTTCAGATTCCCGGCGCGGGGCAGAAAAAGGACGTGACGGTGCATACAGAACTCCCTTTTTACCGATCTTGAGAACGCAACGTGCGTCCAATCGACCGGAGATGAAACCTATGAAATTTGCCCGAATCCTGCCGGCTTTCTTTTTGATCGTCGGCGCCCCTCTGATGGCGCAGACGCCGATCTTCAAGCTGGATCCGGCCTCTACCGTGAAGTTTCACGTGCAGGCCACCCTGGAGAACGTTACGGGTAGCTTCCACACAATCGAACTCGAATCCATTGAATTTAACGGACGCCCGGAAAGCCTGAAAGGCCGCCTTGCCGTCCTTATCGATAGCCTCGAAACGGGCAAAACGAAGCGTGACAGCCATCTGAAAGAGGCCGATTTCTTTGACGTCCAGAAATATCCGAAGGCCTATGTCGACGTGCTCGGTATCTCTGAGGATGACGGCGACTACTACGTGCACTTTGCTCTGGAAATTCGTGGTATTCGAAAAGAATATCAGGAGCCGATTCAGTTAAAAGCGGACTGGGTGGGAGTGCAGGCGAAGGGAACGGTGGTTGTGAACCGGAAGGATTTTGGTGTGAACGGGAATATTCTGACCAATACGATTATCAACGATGAGGTCACCCTCGAATATAACATCGTATTGGTCAGATGACAGAAGGCCGCTCTCTCAGAGAGCGGCTCGTTTTTTTGCAGCCTTCTTCTTGGAGGCTTTTTTCTTAGCGGTTTTTTTGGCCGACTTCTTTGCAGCCTTCTTCGTTGCTTTTTTCTTAGCAGTCTTTTTAGCTGCCTTCTTCGTTGCTTTTTTCGTTGCCATGTTCTATTCTCTCTGACCGGTTATAGTGTTATCAAACTGTTTCTTTCGTAACCATGACTTCGAAGGCGATCTACTGTTCTTACACTGTTGCTTGATCCGATCACCATCTTATGTCACTTATGACTCTTCTTTTTTTCAGTGAGTAAGTTATTGTCAATTCATTCATGAATTTTTTCCAACTATCGGGAAATTTTTTTTATACAAGGTTGTTATGAAACTATAACGATCCGGAAGATATAATGAGCATGCGATGACACATCATATCATGCTCGTTATATCTTCTTCAAGGGGTTACATGGCGGACTTCTGCAACTCTTGATGCGTCAGAGTAACGGTGATATCGGTGCCAGGCGCTCTTCTATGCATGAAGATGACGATCAATGACAGCAGAGATACGATCACGACGGCGAAGGGAAGCCACGAAGGCGTCAGTGTAACGAAGAATGGAAGCACTCCGATCGCTATCAGGCGAATCACCTCGGAGTAATAGGCCCACTTCTTCAACTCCATCATGCCTCCGACGTTCATCAACGTCCAGACGACAAGCGCCGACACCGCTGCAACGAAGGTCATTGAGAGATTTTTTATGCTCAAGAGGACGATAAAGGTCGCTGCCGTGGCAAAAATGAACCAGATCAACCCGTAATAACTGATGATCGGCGGTGTTCGAGTGTCAAAACGGTCATAAAGCGTCTCTTCACTGGTTTCAACGGCCGCCTCAGCGGGAAATTTATAGTCCTTCATGTTATCAGGACGCCATCCTGGAGGACGAAACCACACCTGAAACCGATCCTTCCAGCTCTTTGCATGCCAGCAGAAGTGAAAGAGATCGGCGAAATGATGTATGTTAGCCCAGACGGGGTTCCAACTGCGTAGCGGCTTCACAATGCCATAAGCGGGCTCTTCATCCTCTTCCTGAAACGTACCGAACAGACGATCCCAGATGATGAGCGTTCCTCCGTGATTCTTATCAATATAACGGGGATTGCGACCGTGATGCACGCGATGGTGGGATGGCGTATTCAAAAACCATTCAAGGAATCCCATCTTCGGAACGGCGCGCGTATGAATCCAGAATTGATAGATGAGGTTGATCTGTCCATGAACGATAAAAAAAGCCGGATCAAAACCCACAACGGCGAGAGGTAGATAGAAAACCCAGGTGAAGAGGCCATGAAAGGCCGGTTGCCTGAGGGCGACGGTGAGGTTATATTCCTCGCTGCTGTGATGCACAACGTGACCGGCCCAGAGCAGATTCCATTCATGGCTCATCCGGTGCATCCAGTAGTAGCAGAAATCGTAAAGCAAGAATGCCGACACCCAGGCGATGCCCGCATGCAGGGGCGTTTCAAAGCCGAAATCGAAGAGCCGGACGTTCTCGTACAGATAGATGTAGGCGAGGATTGTAAAGCCTTTAAAGAAAAGGCCGGCGATCTGATTGCCTACGCCCGTGCTGAGATCGCTGATCGAATCGTGCAGACGATACAGCCTTTTTTTGCTGAGAATCGAATAGAGTAGCTCGATTCCGATCAACAGGAAGAAGACCGGAATGGCATACGTGATGAGTTTTGTTTCCATATTCGCATGAACCTTTTTTTTGACTGAAATTAGCGATTCTTGCACAAGAAACAAGCGTAAATCGAGGATTTTTGTCGTCTAAAGTGCTTGAACGGTAGCCCTCTCGCAGTTCTCTCGTTTACGCTGGATTTTTGCGCCGTTTTTATGCATGACCTTTTACGTAAGCTTACATTATTCCCTCTTCGCCGTCTGATTCCGATTCTGTTGCTCGTCGGTTTTTCCGTCTCGCTGGTTGCACTTCTGGCGCTTTACAGATCGGGCTATCGCAAGAACGCCATAGATCTGCACCGCAGCACCGCACAGCATTCTATCGAAGTACTCACCCATCTTCTCGAAAACGACAGTCAGCTTTTCGAAAAGAGCTTTTCGATGCTCGTTCGGCCATCCGATACGGGCATCGTGCTGATCACCGATCAAAAAGGCATCGTGCAGTATTCCAATCAGCGCCTGCTCGCCGGACAGCCCGTCGACGAGGTCTTTGAGCTGCTTCGCCTGGCCAGAGGGATCAATCGTCAGCGCATCGAACAGAGTATAGACGCTGCACAGACCTCGTACATCGACTCGGGCAGCCGACAGATCCTCTACAGACCTTACAGAAACGATATGCAGCACGGCCACGTCATCTACGTGCTCGATCTCTCTGACATGCTGTACTCTTTCGACCGGAATCTGCTCTCTTTCGTCCTGCCTGCCCTTGCCGTCGTCGGGCTGCCGCTTCTTGTCTTTGGATTCCTCTACATGCGCCTGTATCATAACCGCCTGAACAGCCTCATGGAAACGACCGAAGCTCTGAGCCGCGGAGAGCTCGATGTGCGGGCCGAACTTTTCGGTCGCGACGAGATCGCCGCTCTTGGAGAACGCTTCAACCGCATGGCGTCCAAGATCGGCACGCTTGCCTACAGAGATTCATTGACCGGCATCCGCAATCGAGCGGCCTTTGAAGAGGCCGTGCAGCATCAGCTTCAGTTCAATACGCCTGGAGCGATGATCTTTATGGACCTTGACGGCTTCAAATACGTCAACGAAACCTTCGGGCATAATGTCGGCGACCGAATGCTGCAGCTTGTAACCGGCCGCATTACCTCGCTGATTCCAGGAAACGGTATCTTTGCTCGCATCGGCGGCGATGAGTTCGCCGTTTTCGTTCACGACTACCGTGACATCACGGCACTTCAGATTCTCTGCGACCGCATCATTCACTACGTGTCGCAGGATTTCAATATCGACGGCATCCATCACCATATCGGCGTCAGCATGGGCCTTGCCCTTTTTCCAGAAGATGGAACGACGTTTCACGAACTGCTCATGCATTCCGACCTGGCCATGTACCAGGCGAAGCGATCGGGCAAGAATACCTTCATGATGTTCAGCGACACGCTGCGTGACGAGATGAAGCGCAAGACGGTGCTCATGAACTACCTTCATCATACGTTCCGCAAACATCTCGTCGCCGACGACTTCTTCACCGTCTACCAGCCCATCATCGACGTCGATACGGGAATGCTCTCGCACATGGAATCGCTTGTGCGCTGGCGCGGCAAAGAAGGCATGCGAGCCAGTACGGCCGAGATCATTCCGTTACTTGAAGAGTCGGGGTTGATCCGGGAGCTTGGTTATTTTGTATTCGAGCGCGTCACGGCCGATTTTCGGCAAATCATCGACGAGCTGGGTGATAGCGTCCCCGATCTGAAGATTACGATCAACGTTTCGTTGATTCAGCTGCTTGACTCAAGCTTTCTACGTCAGATCACCGACATCGTGACCCGGTACGGCCTGCATCCGCAGCAGATCATTATCGAAATCACCGAAACGGCGCTCATGCAGCAGCCCGAGAAGATGATCCGCATCCTGAATTCGATGAGCGAGCGCGGATTCCTTTTTGCCATCGACGACTTCGGCACCGGTTATTCGTCGCTCAGCTACCTCAAGCATTTGCCGGCCGCCTATCTGAAGATCGATCAGTCCTTCGTGAAGGATATTTCCTTCGACGAACGCAGTCAGGTCATCGCCCGCTCCGTAATTGTTCTTGGTAAGGCGCTTGGCCTCAAGATCATCGCCGAAGGCGTCGAGGACCAGGAGACGGCGCATATGGTCTCTCGTCTCGGTTCAGATTATTTGCAGGGATACTTCTGTTCCCGACCGCTTCCCTTCGCCGAGACGCTCAGCCTGATCCGCGGGCGTTTCCGTTTCTTTGTTCCCCGGCCGGCAGGCGAAGGGCTTCCCGAAGCCCATTCAGTTGACGGTTAGCCTCCTCGTAGCCGGCATGCAGGATCTCTCGCTGCCTGTGAAAATCGAACAGATCAAAAGAGCCGACGTCGGGATTCAGTAAAAAGTCGAAATCGTTCAATCGGAATTTCAAAAGCTCCCGGTTTGCCACCGAGATCGAGCGATTCACGATTTTTAGAATGGGCGGCAGATTCACAAAGCGGTACACGCCTTTCAAGCCCTCGCGTCGATTCACGCCCGTCCGCGCTGAGAGCGGATCGGCGACCGGAGACACGTTGATGCCCACAACGTGCGACAATCCGTTCTGCCGCAGAATCTCGCCGGGAAGGTTATTCATCACGCTTCCATCTACAAGCGTGCGTCCGTTCCACTCGACAGGCGGATAAATCCCCGGAAGGCTGACCGTACAGCGCAGGGCAAAATCCAGCCATCCGGAATCAAACATCACCATCTGCCCGCTTTTCAGATCGGCGGCATTGCAGAAAAACGGCAAAGGCATATCTTCGATGCGAATGCCCCGAAAGACGCTTCGCAAAAGGTCGGCCAGCCGGTGGCCGCCGAAGAAACTGACAAAAGGCAGCCTTTTATCGAGGATGGCATCGGAATGAAAGAGGTAGCGGCCGATCATCTTGCGGATCTCTTTCGCCGGAAGCTGCAGGGCATAGAGAGCGCCGATGACGGCTCCCATCGATGATCCGCTGACGGCATCGAATTCGAGGCCTTCTTGCTCGAAGACGTCAAGGCAGCCGGCATGCGCCAGGGCCCTGGCGCCGCCGCCTCCAAGGCAGAGCCCGCGCGAGCTCTGTAGCAGCTGCCGGGCCAGCCGACGCGTGGCGCCATTCACGACGGGATCCATCCTCCAGCCCTGAAAAACAGGCAGCTCGCCGGGCTTCTGTCGGCGATCGACGTTTGTCTCGCGAATCGCCCGACCCACAGAGGCGGCCGGCCGCTCTTTTCGGTAAAAGACCAGGCTTTCGTCGGCGTCGTCGAGCATGGCCTGCGCAGCCGGGGAAGGCCGGTTTGCGAGGTCGACAAGCACGAGATCGAAGGTGCGGCGCAGGCCCGAGAGCAGGTCGTGCAGGTTGAGGCGCAGCTGCTCCTCCTGCCCGTCGACGAGAAGCGGTTCGAGGTTCAGGATGACAGGCAGGTCGGAACTCCGACCGGATTCGGGGCCCTGTAGCTGCTCGATCAAGTTCCGGTCCTTCTCGAAAATCAGCGGCGAGCTCTCGTTCAGGGTCAGGATGACGACGCGCTGCCCTTCTTCACGGACGGCCAGGGCCAGGCTGAAGACCATCCGCCCGGATCGCTCTTCCTGTTCGGGGTAGCTGACCGAGCAGATGCGCCCCGGATGCAGGTCGGCCGGCGCATCGAGCGTGCCGCGAAACCTCTCTGACAGGATGCGGATGAGCTCCCGCCCCACCGACGGCACCGACTCGATCAGGCGTACAAAGCTCTCGCCCGGGATGACGATAACCGAGCAGTCAAACATCGCCCGGGCCGACGACGAATGCCCGCTGCCCGAAAGCAGGCTGACCTCGCCGCAGATGCTTCCACGCCGCTGCAGGGCGATGAGCTTCTCGCCCTGATAGATGCCGATCTCGCCGGAATGCACGATATAGATGCGGTCCGAGGCGTCCCCCCGGCGAAAGAGGAACTCCCCCCGCCGGATCATACGCATTTCGCTGCTGCGGATGAGTTCCTCCATCTCGGTCGGAGCTCCGCCGAGGCTGCGGAACAGAGGAATATGGAGGAAAAAGTTTCGCAAAATGTGGGTATCCTGGTTGAATTCCGTCATGGTTCGATTTTTTTGGATCTGTCATCTCCCCGTGATCTAACATGAAACATAGCACCTCCCATCGGAATTGCCCTTCTTCGGGCAAAACTCTCTGCGGGCGTCGACGCCTGCCAGAAGATGGCAAACCTAAAGACGAATGCGGTGTGTATGGTATTTTCGGATCTGAAGAAGCATCCAATTACACCTATCTCGGCCTTTATGCTCTGCAACACCGCGGCCAGGAAAGCGCCGGTATCGTCTCTTCTGATGGCGAACGTCTGTATCGCTATGCCGGCATGGGCCAGGTCGCCCATGTTTTCGAGAAAGAGAAGCTCGATCAACTCTACGGCCATGCCGCCATCGGTCATAACCGCTATTCTACCACAGGCGCTTCGTTTCTGCGCAACGCACAGCCGATCCGGGTCGACTCCAATCTGGGCAGCTTTGCGCTGGCCCATAACGGCAACCTTGTAAACGGATGGGACGTGCGCAAAGAGCTCGAACGTAACGGCTCTATCTTTCAGACCACCGTCGATTCTGAGGTCATCTTTCATCTGATGGCGCGAAGCGGACTCACCGACTTCCTTGACGCTTTCATCGCCGCCCTTCGCCGCATCGAAGGCGCCTACAGCCTTCTCGTTCTCACGTCCACCGCACTCTATGCAGCGCGCGATCCGATGGGATTTCGTCCGCTTGTCATGGGCCGCCATAAGAAGTCGGGCGCCGTCGTCTTCGCCTCTGAAACGTGCGCCTTCGACATCACCGACGTCGAATACGAACGCGATATCGAACCGGGCGAGATCGTACGCGTCACCGACCAGGGCGTTGAGAGCTTTCATCCGTTTGGAGAAACGCCCGAGTCGCTCTGCATCTTCGAGAACATCTACTTCTCACGTCCCGACTCCTATATCTTTAACCGATCGGTCTATGAGGTACGCAAGAATCTCGGTCGCGAGCTTGCCCTCGAACATCCCGTCGATGCCGATTGTGTCGTCGCCGTTCCCGACTCCTCTGTCGTCGCCGCCCTCGGCTACGCCGAACAGAGCGGATTGCCTTACGTCACCGGCCTGATCCGCTCGCACTACATCGGCCGCACGTTTATCGAGCCCGAACAGAAGATCCGCGACTTCGGAGCGCGCATCAAGTATAACGTCGTGCGTTCGGCCATCGAAGGCAAGCGCATCGTCCTTGTAGACGATTCGATCATGCGCGGCACGACGTCACGCAAGCTCATCAAGATGATGAAAAACGCCGGAGCAAAAGAGATCCACATGCGCATCTCGGCTCCGCCGACGCGATTCCCCTGCTTTTACGGTATCGACATCCCCACGCGAAACGAGCTCATCGCCTCGTCGCATACGCCCGAAGAGATCCAGAAATACCTGCGCGTCGATTCGCTCGGCTACATGAGCGTCGAAAGCGCCCTGCGCGCCATGGAGATTCCCGGCGTCGCCTCGAATCGCTGGTGCGACGCCTGCTTTACGGGGCGTTATCCGATCCTCTTCGATTCAAGCGAATACGGAAACCAGAAGGATCTTTTTACGGAGTTCATGATCGAAGAGGTCAGGTGAAACTGAACGCCATTACACCAGGCAAATCGTGATATGCAAACCCGGATTTTTTCTGAACCAAAATTCCGTTTCAGTTCAGATCGCTCAATCGTGCACTGACCTGTAGCTAAAGAAAGCTCTTAACGTTTTTTAATTTTTTTTGTTAAGATTCTGCAATGATTGACAGAATTGAAACAGAGTATCGGATCGCTTCAGGCCATGGATTCGTGGATTACTCTGTGGCTTTTCTTACAAAACTAAAACCTTTTTGGAGGATCCATATATGAAAAAAACCACTCTTATTCTTGCGTTGTTTGCCCTTGTTGGCTTTGCATCTGCCTGTGCCGACAAGAAAGACGATGACGATTCATTGCTGCTGGCCGGCCTTCTCTTAACCGGATCAAGTGGGCCCACCGTTGGCACCTGGGCAGCTCCGACTGCAGGAAGCGCCACTCTCGGTTCATGCATCACCAGCAGCGGTGGGACGTCCCTCTGTACGACGAACTACCCTGAATCGTCCTGTTCTCTATTGATAACGACCTATGGCTTCAATGCCATTTTCAGCACCAGTACGGGAGCAACCTCGGTAAACACGGCAGATAACCTGTGCGTCAGCAACGGCTATACAAGCTGTACCAGTCAGGGCACCTACCTGCAGTGCTCTAAATAACTGCACCGAGTGTTGACCACACCCGCAAGACCCTCTTCGGAGGGTCTTCTCTTTTAAGAGTCGAGGCAACGCGCCAGTAAACACCGCACACTGCTTCCAATAAAAAACCCCGCAGCAAGGCGGGGTTTTTCGTTCGTTGTACAGAATCGCTCAATTACTGAATCGCCTCGATCACAGAAAAAACCGCAACGACCGATCTGCAATCCCCGGCCTCTCAGCCTTCGAGATTCTTATTCGCGAAATCCCAGTTTACCAGGTTGCCGAGGAAGATGTCGACATAGTCCGGACGACGGTTCTGGAAGTCGAGGTAGTAGGCATGCTCCCACACGTCACACGTGAGGATGGCCTTCTGCCCTTTCACCAGAGGAAGCTCGGCGTTCGGCGTCTTCTCGATCTTCAGCTTGCCGCCGTCGAGCACGAGCCATGCCCAGCCCGAACCGAATTGCGTCGTCGCCGCCGTCTTGAAGGCCTCTTTGAATTTGTCGAAGCCGCCGAAGTCTGCGTCGATTTTCGCAGCAATGGCGCCCGTCGGAGCTCCGCCGCCGTTCGGCTTCATGGAGTTCCAGTAGAAGGTATGATTCCATACCTGGGCGGCATTGTTGAAAATACCGACTTTCGCGGCGTCGCCATAGGATTCTTTGATGATCGTTTCGATATCGGCCTTCTCAAGCGCCGTGCCTTCAAGCAGCTTGTTGCCGTTGGTTACGTAGGCTGCGTGGTGTTTGCCGTGGTGAAATTCGAGTGTGCGCTCGGAGATATGCGGCTCCAGAGCCTTTTTGTTATACGGGAGTTCCGGTAATGTCAGTGCCATAGGCTGTAATTAAGACTCAATTGCACAAGCAGTCAATTGATTTTCCTGATCATTCGACCGCCGCTTGATCGCCGCGAGAGCTCAATGAGAGCAGACGGTCGGCCTGTCCGCGGATGGTCTTGATGCGGTCTCGCAGCATGGTCGAATCTTCCATGATGCGCTGGATGTCTTTCTCGAAGGTTTCCATGGTGCGAGAGATCTCGGTCTGGCCTTTCAGCTGCTCCTCGATGCCTTCAAAAACCCGCGTCGAGTATTCGTTGATCTGCGCGATGCGGTTAATCAAGGCCGAGTTCAGTCCTTCGTAGCTGCTGTAAAGCTCCGAGACCGTTCCGATGACGGCGCCCATCTCTTTTACCTGTCCGAGCTGGCTGCCGGCCAGCTCTTCGGTGAGGCGCGAGGCGTCGCGGCTTTCTGAAAGCAGGCCGCCGGCGCCGCGCACAATGATCGAAATCTTTTTTGCGTTATCGGCGGTGAACTCGGCAAGTCGGCTGACCTCGTTGGCGACGACGGCAAAGCCGCGCCCCGCATCGCCGGCACGAGCGGCCTCGATCGAGGCGTTCAGAGCAAGCAGGTTCGTCTTGTCGGCGATCTCGCCCATGATCTTGTTGATTTCATCGACGTCCTTGAAGGCGCCTTCGATCTTTTCGAGAATGCGCCGCGTATTCGCTACGGATCCGGTAACGGATTCCATGCTCGTCTGTGTGCTCTGCGTATGATCGAGCATCTGCCAGTTCTTCGCAGAGAGGTCGCTCATCATGCCTTTCATCTTTTCGGAGTCGTCCGTCAGCCCTCTGATGTCGGATTTCTGCTTCTGCACCGATTCATGCGAGCTGCGCGAAGCGGCGCCCAGCTCTTCAAGAGCCGCATTCATCTGTTCCAGAGCGGCAGCCTGTTCGTTCATGCGATCGGTGATGCGCTGAATATAGCTCTGAAAATCCTCGATCGATTCGTTCAGATGCTTCGCGCTGTCTTCGATGGCCGTTCGCTGATGCTCGATGCGACGGATCAGGTTCCTTGCGTTATCATAAAGATGCTCGGTTTCGCCTTTCAGACGAAGCAGCAGACCGAGAAGGCGCGATACGATGAGCGAGGCGGCGAAGATGAAGATAACCTTGAATCCTTCTCGCGAAAGCGAATGATGATTCGGCAGCTTCAGCTTCGACGCATCATTGGTGAATACGACGCCCGAATAATAATGCGAGATAAGAAGCGTCGCCGCCACGATCAGAGCAAGCAAAGCCCCCGTAAGTATAGTAAAACGCGGAGATCCGATAAAGGCGGAGTAGACGATAACAAAGACGACGATGATGTAGAGGATAGAGTTCGTCAGCTGCGATCCGGCCTGCTCTTTCAAGAAAGAGCCAAGAAGAATCACACCGCCGATGGCAAGGGCGTCGACGATGATGCCGAGGCGATTGTACCAACCGATGAGCAGACCTTTACGCAAAACGAAATACGTGATGAGGGCATAGACGGCCATAAAGGCGACGGCGACGATATAGCCGAGCGTCATCGCAGTGTGGGCCGATTTCAGAGTTCCGATGATGGTCAGAGAATAGAGGAGGATGAGGCCAAATCGAATCCAGTTTACGGTCACGATTCCAAGCTTCCAGATCTTCTGGAAGTACAGCTGCTGCGACATATATTAGAGGACGGCAAAAGCCGCTTCCGCCGTAAATAAGAAAACGCCGTTCAGAGAAATTCTCAGGATTGGTTGCCCTGTAAAGGCAAGCAGGTGCTCTTTGGGCCGGTCTTAAAGCCCGCCAGGCAGGCCTTTGCGGATGCGCGCCCTCGCATTGTGGCTGTGCAGAGATTCCTGATGCTCGACCTCGGCCGACCAGTCGAGGATGCGCTCATCGTTGTTCAGCGTCTGGTAGAGCTTGCGAGCGACATGTTCGACAAAGATCGGATGCGATCCGTTCAAAATAGCGAACGCCTGTTCATCAACGCGCTTCACAAGCACCTGCGTCTCTGTGGGGATGGCGCCACGCAGGATCTGAACCAGCTCTTCGAGATAGAAGTTTTCTTCGGGATCGACCTCGACGGTCACCCGCGCCACGGAACGCTGTGCATGCGCCGCCGCGATGCCGTTGCCCTCGGTCGTCAGTCCGCGACGGTACTCGTCTTCGTACTGATGCGCGAGAGAAAGCGAACACGGACACGTAGAAGAGTACTCGTATTGAAGGCCGAAATAGAGTTTCACTTCGTTGCCGATCTTGCGCCCTTCGATGAAGCTGCGATAATACTGCCATCCGCTGTTGTCGCTTTTCAGGGATTGCTGCCGAACCGGATACGAAAAATCAAGCCTGACGTGCGCCTCTTCAAACGGATCTTCGTCGGGCTCATCGCGCATCTCTGTTTGAAAGCGACCGAGCAATCGGTGAATCATCTGCGAGCGCACCGTGTCTTTGTTGCCTTCATCCTGTAAAATGAGACAGAGGCGGCTCATGTTGATGCCCGTTTTGCCTGCACGCAACCGCACCGACATCGTCGCCTCGGTGTCATGATTCATGACCGAGCCGTCGGCATGGCGATAGTTCAGAGGAACACGAAAGCGATTGATGCCCACCTCTTCGATGGCGATTCCCGTTTCGTCGGGCAGCTTCTGAAAATCATTCAGGCCGGATTCGTCCTGAATGGGAAAGCTCTCTCGCAAACTTGCCAGTTCTTTAGGTGTCATCTTCATCCTCTTGCGCCGGGCGCCAACCTGTTCAGGATAACGTACACCCGGCTGCTGACCACAAAAAAAGGCTACTTCTGGCTTCTTGCATCTCTTCGCACAAAGCGATGCGGCAGAAGCTCCTCGACAAGATCGCCTTCGACCGGATACATCTCTTGATTGATATGAGCGGCAAGAATCTCAGCGGCAAGCATCGAGCTCATCACTCCCCGCGATCCGAATCCACCCTGGACAAATATACGGTCGTGAACGGGCACAGTCGCCGCCATGTCGGATTTTAACAGCGACAGGGCCTTTTCGTAATCGGGCAGCGGACCGATTACGGGAACATAATCCTTCGCCTGAGAACGAAATCCGACGCGACCATGTACGGGCTTAAAGCCGTCTTCTTTCATAGGAACGCCGATCTCGGGAAACTGCTCGGCGATCTGAGCGAGAAGGCGTTCGTCAGAGGCAGGATCTCGTTCAGGGTTCTCGCTATAAGGCTCAAACGTGGCTCCAAAAACCCATCCCTTCGGATCGGGGATCACATAGTTCTCGAATACGGCCGGCCTGCGCGGCAATCGCTTCACGGTCGGGCTCAGATAACGCTCTGCCTTCTCTGCCTCACAGACAAAGAGCTGACCGCGCACCGCCTTGATAGGTAGAAAGGCCGTCTCTTTAAAGCCGGCAAGGCCCGTTCCCGATGCCACGATGACGGCATCGGCCCCGTCGTCATTCTCGGGAATCCGATCACATCGCTCGTTCAGGGTTAACCGGAACCGATCGCCGTGACTCAAAAGCAAATCGGTTATGCTCTTGCATAATGCGGCCGGTTCCGTCCAGCCTGCCTTGCGCATGAGATAGCTCTTGCGATCGACACGCCTCATAAACGAAGCAGGCAGGCCATGTGCCTGGCTGGCCTTTTCGATGCGCTCTTCAAGTTCCGTATCAATGTCTGTATTGCCGTCAGCTCCGGCGCCGATGCGTCGCACGATTCCTGTTCTGTGCAGCAGATCGCCTGCGCCGAATACAGGAAAGGACGAGGCGAGCGTCTCGCAGGCACGCAGCGTAAACCGGCTGATCGTCGTCGGCTGCGCCGTTAGATAAGGCATAAAAAGCCCGGCGGGGTTACCCGAACTCGCGCTTCCCGTTGCAGCGAGCTTCTCGCGCAGCTCGACGCTCCATCCGCGACGCAAAAGAGCAAGCGACGTCGTTAATCCGGCAAGGCCGCCGCCGATGACGATGGCATGCGGCACTTTTTCCGGTTCAGGCATGCTCTGCGTAGCGGAGTGCGGCGAATCGTTAGCTGCTTCGCTGCTCGCACTACGATCAGTGAAACGACCGACGACCATCTCGCGCTTGCTGCCGAAACCGGGCACCTTCTCTACGTGAAAGCCATGTTGCTCCATGCTGCGTCGCACGGCGCCCGCCGAGCTGAACGTTGAAATGGTCGTGCCCGGCCTGGAAAGACGTCCCACATGAAAAAAGACTTCGTCGGTCCACATGGCCGGATTCTTTGCCGGCGAAAAGCCGTCGGCAAACCATGCGTCGACCGTTCCTCCGGCCAGCGACCCGAGCATCTCTTCAGCCTCGCCGGTTAACAGTGTCAGGCGAACACGTTCATGAAAAAAGATCGTATGAAAGCCAGGCAGAGTCCAGGAAGAGGCACGCAGAACCTTTAACAGCTGCTTTCGCAGATCGGCAAGCTGTAGAAGAGCAAGAGCATCGTCGATATTGGCGATCGCAAGAGGATGCTTCTCGACGCTGAAGTACTGTAGCTGCGCATGAGCCGGAGCATTCTCGAGAAAGGCACGCACGGTGAGCAGGAAGTTCAGACCGGCGCCAAAGCCAAGCTCACCGACAACAAAAGGCCTCCGGCCGATTGCGCGAAAACGATCGGGCAGATGATTGCCTTTGATATAGACGTACTCTGACTCGGCCACTCCATCCTCGGGCGAGAAATAGATGTCGTCATAGAGCGTGGAGCGAAGGGCCATATTTTCAGTTCTCGAAATCGGCCCGTGCTGCCGATACTTTTTCTGTGGCGCGCTATTATCTGATCGCCGTCAGCTTTGTCGCCATTGCGCTCGGCTGGGACTCTTTGCTGATCAAGCCGGCTCGCCTGCTTGTCGTTCTCGTTCATGAGATGTGGCACGGGCTTTCGGCCATGGCGGGCGGTGTGCGTCTTGATACGATCCGCATTCATGCCGACGAATCGGGTGAAACGCTCGTTACCGGCCATCTACAGTTTCTCGCCTTTCTCTTGAGTGTTTCGGCGGGCTATATCGGCACCGCCTGGACAGGAGCGATGCTTCTGCGATCCGGCCTGCAACGATCGTGGGAACGAACGACGCTCGGTATCTTCACGCTTCTTCTTTTCTACATGAGCTATCTGTTTACCGATCCCGGATCAACGGCCTATCTTACAGGCCTTCTTACATCTCTGCTTGCGCTTGTGCTGCTTTTTCTCGGTCGCGACGCTTCGGGCAAAGGACTTGTCGTTCTGGGCAGCCTTTTCGTGTTTTACAGCCTTTTCGATCTGTACGATTTTCAGCGACCGCAGGCCACCGATGCGGCCATCCTTGCGCGCTATCTTGAGAGCCGCGGATTGCAGAGCGCCGATGCCTGGATCGGACCGATCTCGGTCGCCTGGACGATCTGCATCGTGCTCGTCGTGGCGCTCACTCTGCGCTCGGCCGCGCTGCACGGCGCCTCTGAGTCGCAGTCCGCGCCTCAAGAGCCCGCATTGTCGCCCGATGCCGGAGCCGGCTCCACCGACATCCCTATGGAGACACCCGGCGCCCCTCAACCGGATGCTGCCCCGCCTTCTCCGCCCGGTGCATTGCCCCCTGACTTCGCAGCACAGGGAGTTGCTACCGCGCCTGGCCCCGTTCCTTCCAACACTTCTGTGGCAGACTCCGCACCTCCGGGCTGGAACGCCGATGAGCTGGATGAGATCCGTCAGATGGTCGCTCAGATGAAGAAGTAACCGACGAGTCGGATTTCGGAATGGCCCGCCCAATCGACCGAGGCCATTCTGCTTGCCCTCACGGGCGTTACGAAAAAACTCCCCCCATGCAAAAACGGATACTGATCACCGGCGGGGCCGGATTCATCGGCTCGCACCTCTGCGAAACTCTGCTTTCCCGCGGTCATCATGTCATCTGTCTGGATAACTTTTTCACCGGACATCGCCAGAATGTAGCGCATCTTCTCTCGAATGATCGCTTCGAGATCATCCGCCATGATATTACTTCGCCTCTGAGTATTGAGGCCGATATGATCTACAACATGGCCTGTCCGGCCAGCCCCGTGCATTATCAGTTTGATCCGATCAAGACGATGAAGACGTCGGTGCTCGGCGCCATGCATCTTCTTGAAGAGGCCCGGCGTACGAAGGCGCGCATTCTGCAGGCCTCCACATCTGAGGTCTATGGCGATCCTGAGATTCATCCGCAGACGGAATCCTACCGCGGCAACGTGAATCCCATCGGCATCAGGGCCTGCTACGACGAAGGCAAAAGAGCGGCCGAAACGCTGTTCTTCGACTATGAGCGGCAGTACGGCACCGAGATTCGAGTCGTGCGTATCTTCAATACGTATGGGCCGCGTATGGATCCGAACGACGGGCGTGTCGTCTCGAATTTTATCGTTCAGGCGTTAAAAGGCGAAGAGCTGACAATCTACGGTGATGGATCGCAGACGCGCTCCTTCTGCTACGTGGACGATCTTGTACGAGGCATCATCGGCCTGATGGAAGTCGACGGCTTCACCGGACCGATGAACCTGGGTAACGACGGCGAGTTCACGGTCAAGGAGCTGGCCGAGATGGTGCTCGAACTGACCGGATCGAAATCGAAGATCACGTATCTGCCGCTTCCGCAAGACGATCCGATCAAGCGCAGGCCCGATCTCGGCCTGGCACGGGAAAAGATCGGCTATGCGCCTACCGTACCCTTACGTGAAGGTCTCGTTCGTACGATCGAATATTTTCGAAAAATTATATAATTATTATATAAAATTTCACTTCAAAATCAGCGGGGGGTCGCTGATCTGGCTCTGCATGCCCAAAATCGTCGATCACGAGAAATACAAAAAAGAGATTCTCGAAAAGTGCGTCGATATCTTCTTTGCCAAGGGTTATTCTGCCCTCACGCTGAAGGAGATAGCGGCCGGGCTTAACGTGTCCGTCGGGTCTCTCTATTATTACTTCCCCTCAAAAAACGCGCTGTTCGAAGCCATGTTTCAAATGGTAAACGACCGGTCGCTTGGCGAGCTCGAGCAGAGATTGAACGAGGTCACAGGACGACGTGAAAAGATGCAGGTCGTCGTCGACAGCGCCATCAGCGATCCATCGCTCGTGCAGAAGCAGATCGTGCTCAGCGTCGATCTCATGCGCAATACGGTGCCCATCAGGGCCGAACGTATGATCTTTGAATGGGCCCGCTCTTACCTGCGCCTGATCAGCGAACATCTTGAGATCAATATGGAAGACGCCCAGCTGCTCATGACCTATCTGGCCGGGCTCATCTATTCGTCGTATCTGTCATCCAATCGACGCATTATGAAAACCGGTATCGAGCGATTTCTCGAACTGCTCGATCACTCACCGGCCTTTCGTTAGTCGGGATCCCATCTCCAGAGCAGAATAACCCCGGGCGTTTCGGTAAGGATCGTTCCCTCTCTATCCATCTCTGCCTTCAGCTCTCCCGTCAGCGTTCCGTAGAACAGACGGTAGAGCTCTTTGCATTCCCCCGATTCTCGATCATAGAGATGCAGGCGCACACCGCCGGGCATACTTTTTTCAAACGGCGAGCCTTCATAAAATGTAAAGGGGATGGGTCGGGCCCGCAGCGGCACAAGGGCCGAGACGTGAAAGCTGCTCTGAACGCATGCATCAGCCGGTATGAGCTTCACGGTCTCGTCGATTGCGTCAAAGGCCTGATGTTTCGCGAACAGCGAATACGGATGATTCCGATCTCGCAGCAGAGCATAATCGGCGACGAGAGCCCCGATAAATACGAGCAGCAGCGCCGGGCGCACGGTGAAGCGCCGCTCTTCTGCAAGCCGGGCGATATTCGCAAGGCCGCGAATGCTCCCGGCAAAAATAAAAGGCAGGATCGTATAAGAGTAATGGCTTTCCAGTAAGGCATGCCACGGCATACCCGAAATCATGTGCAGAGACAGGACGAGGAGGACAAGCACGGTGCTGCGTAACGAGAAGAAGAGCCATATTCCCGATGAGAGAAGAATCCAGATGTAAGTATAGGGCGTTTTACGGAACTGCGGATAACGTTCGGCATATTGTTGCACATTCCAGTAGCTTTCCCAGCCCGGGGCCCCATCGCCTGCAATCCACAGGCGACCGATCATGGCGACGATCGTCCACACGAAGGCAAGCAGGCCAAGACGGAAGTAAACGGAATGCTTCATGCGTTCGAGAAACACGCGAAGTATGCTCTGCTTCTCTTTCTTCCATTCGTCTACGATCTCGAAAAAAAAGAAAACGCCAGCAAACAATCCCAGATAAACGCCCATATCCTCTTTGATGCCGGCAAAGAGCATGGCAATCAGAGGCCAGGATTGACGCAGCCAGACGGCGCGTCGGGGAATGTCTTCACGCCCGTGCAGACGCAGCGATAGCAGAAGAAGAGCCATCAGCGGAATAGCAAGAACCTCAAAATGAAACGAAAGTATCTGCCTGTACAACAGAAAGCTGTGCAGAATCGGAATCATCGCAACGGGCAGCAACCAGCGAAGCGTCGGCAACGAACGATAGGCGTAGTAAAGCCATAAAAAGAAGCCCGCAAGAAGCGTGACGAAGAGCATGATATTGTAGAAGTTATGATTCACATCGGTCGAAAGTACCATGGCCATCTTATAAAACGGCACATAGAGAAGTAACGACGGCGAGAAGTGATGGGCAAGAAAGCTGCGCGAAGATCCGGCTGCGACGTAGGGCGAGGGAAGTATATCGGTGATCGTCGTTTTCGCTATGGCCGTCGAAACGTTCGTCACATCCTGATCGGCGCTTAACAGGGCTCGATCGACCGAAACGGTGAACAGAAACAGGTAAAGGCCGAAAATGCCAATAGACGCCACAGACATCCATAAAGCGACTCGGTCGGGACTTGCAGTGAACCTTCGAAACGCATTCGCTTTTTCGCTGTCTGCCGCTCTCTCGATTTCCCTTTCTGTTTCTCTTCCATTTACTTTCCACTGCCACAGCACGAAGGCGAGAGCCATAACAAGCAGCACGATGGAACCGATCACCCCGCCCTGACAGAGAGGACGATCCGCTCCGATCAGAAAGTTCGCATCCATCACGGTCTTTTTGCAGAGCAGGGCTCCGATCGAAGGAAGGGCGAGGGCCAGTGCGGCCAGCGCTGCCACGAAGGACTGCCTACCCGTAACGGGAAACAGAGAATTCTCCTGTCTTCGTTCTTTCATATCTTACCTGCTATCCATCGACCCGTTTATGAATTCCATCAGACTTTCGTATTGCCTGCGATTGAAAAGATTTTCAGTGACGTGCATCTTTTTGTCGATGTAAGGAAGCCTCTTTGACTTCATCATCTGCCGGCTCATATCCAGGGAAAGGATATCTTCGCGAAGATCGCGAGCATAGCTGGCAAGGATATGGTTTCTTGCAGGCAGTCGACCGTTTTCAAAAGCGGCTCCGGGCAGGCCATCATCGACGACGGGCAGAATGACGGCGCTGACCTCGGGATCAAGGGCGGCCGAAGCGGCACAATCGCCGTCAGTCAGGCAGAGCTGCAGTAGCGGCCGACGCACAGGGCGGTGCTGTAGCTTACAGTGACGCTGCTCTGCACAGGAACGAAGTTCTTCTATAGAGTAGGATTGCAGAAGCCTGGAAACGGCATTCTTCTCGATAATAGACGCAAGACGCTCATTCACATCGCGGCCACGAGGGCGTAGAAACATGGCAAGGGCCACCGAAGCATCTTCAGAAACCTGCGAAAAGATACGCATATCAAAAAGCACTCTGTTGCGTTCCGGATTCGACTCCGCATCTTCCATCCACATGACCGTACGGGCAGGCTTTTGTGGAAAGCGGATCAAGACCTCGCGCTCCACCTTTGATCCCGATCCCGCCGAAGGAGGCGCCAGAATGCCCGGACCGGCTACAGGATTCAAACGGCAGGGCGTTCCCGAACATGCCTCCCGCAGCTCTATCTGGAAGCTGTATAACCC
The DNA here is from genome assembly GCF_000243335.1 of Leptonema illini DSM 21528. Lineage (NCBI taxonomy): Bacteria > Pseudomonadati > Spirochaetota > Leptospiria > Leptospirales > Leptospiraceae > Leptonema > Leptonema illini. The sequence continues at coordinate 3,447,475 of NZ_JH597773.1, forward strand.
CGGACCGAGCCTTTTGACGGAATCGATCTCGGCATGTTCTTCAATCTGATACCGGCGCAGCATGGCGAAATACGGCCCGTACATTCCGCCTGCGCTGCGCACAACGGCGATACCTAGTCGCAGGATTCGCGAAGGCGCTATGCCGTCGGCCCGCAATTGATCAAGGACCAGCCGCGTTTCACGCGCACGCAGGCCGAAATTCGCTGCCATGGCTTCCAGTTCCGGTGTGTCATCTCGCTCTTTGCGCAGGCGATCAAAAAGCCTTCCAAGACTGCTCGGTTGATGCAGTCGATCCTGCCAGATATATGAATTCAAAAGCACAAGCGCATACGTTCGGTCCATATCCAGCGGCATGCGCGGGCGAACGATCAATCCGCAGTTCTGTGCGTTACGATAACGAACAGTGATAGGAACACGCCGACGATAACTCATGTCGTACAGAAACAGCGTATCGGACTCTTTCTCGGGAATGAGATCCTCTCTCAAATTGCAGGGAACGGGAACATAGTAATGGCTGCGCGGACTGAAACCGTCGAAGACAAGAGGAATACTCAGAGAGTTCTCTTTGAATAATCGCGCAGACGGCGTATCTCCTGGCAGGCGGTAGCTGCCCGTTTCAAGGTCTTTCCTGAAAAGTAGATCGGTAGGCAGCAGATAGGCATCCGCATCCAACCCGGGCAGAAAGCTTTCTTGAAAGGAGGCGGCTCCAGAACAACCGATGCAAAAAAGGCAAATAAAAAGCGCAGAACGAAGGTTTACTTGTTTTCCCGATAATAAAAGCCGGTACATCCCATTATCTTTCGCTGGATTTTTCTTGAAGAGTATAAAAAATAATTGAACTGTAAAGGTCATCCTGCTATCCAAGAATTCGAAGGGATCATGCCCGCAAGGCTGCCCTTCATTTTCGTCCATTTCAAGGAGATCAGTACATGAAGAAAATCCTCGCCCTGAGTGTCATCGCTCTTTCCATCGGCCTGGCCCAGTGTGGCGGTGGCGACTCCCGCCGGGATGCTACCACTGTCGGTGAAGCCGGCTGGGTATTTGAAGGCTGGGCTTGCGCTCCCGATGCTGCGCTTGCAAAACAAGGCCAGAGCCCTGCAGAATACTGCACCGCTGAAAAGCCGAAAGATTACCTCTATATGAAGTTCTCTGCCGCTGCCTCGCAAAGAGCCATCGATAGCGGCCGTCTGGCCATGATGATGTCAACCTGCCGCGACGCTGCTCTCACGCAGATCAAAGGCGACGGTCTGTCGAAAATCATCGGCGACTTTCTCGAGCAGGCTTCGGGCGTATCTGACGGTCAGTCGACTGGCGTTGCCATCGTTCGTCAGAGCCAGGGTCTGATCCGTGGCGCCGGTGTATATGACTGCTGCGCTATCGACAACGATACAGGCGCCTGTGTTAAACCCGGTGAAAAAGAAAACTGGGAGCAGTGTATGTGCGTCGGTTACATGAAGTTCCCCGGCGGACAGAAGGCTTTCGAAACGCAGGCTGAGAAGGCTCAGGCTCAATAATCCTGACTCTATGTTTGCTTCAAAAGGCGGAGTTGAAAAGCTCCGCCTTTTTTGTTTGGAAGCGCTCCGGCCGTGAGATGCTTTGTTTATAGTATTCTTGTGAGTTTTCGAGTAACGGCATCGACGCAAACTGAGCAATAAACTGCCAGCTCCATGTTCAGAAGAAACCTGCAAAGAGATTGCCTTTCTTCTTTTCCCATTCGGCATAGTATTGCATTCTCAGCAGACCCTTCTCGGCGTAATCGTTGCGATGCGTCGTTCCTTCAGCGCGGCCCGTGTTATGAATGCGAAAACATGCCTCCCAGTCCTTCTTTACGATCTGCGACAGATAATGACGTTGCATGTAGGCGATACTCCAGAGAAGATGATACTCTCCAGATAGATCCTGAATCGAACATCCCAGATCCAGGCAGTGATACCCCATGATCTGAGTCAGACCGTAGCTGGTCGCCAGCTCGCGCAGCTCGGCATCTGATAGCATGCGGATCCTTTCAGCGGGCAGGCGTCCGAACGAACGCCCCTGATTCTTCATTTCAAGAAGTCTCTGGTATACCTTTGGCTCAAAGCGCCGACTATCACGATTACCGGGCGGATGGCTCTCAAGCGAAATGAGAGCGGCAAGAAAAGCGGCCGGTATCTCTGTACCGTCGACGGCCGCTTCGATCTCGGGATGCAGGCGATGATAGATGTGGAGCATCACGGCATCATCCTGATTGCGCGGACATCCGGCCAGGAAAACGAAGAACAGAGGGATCAGGAATCGCAACTTTCGAGAGAGAGGCATGAGTCTGTCAGGCTACGGTTGCTGAAGGGAGTTCAAGGTTTTTTTGATCTTCTTGATGTACTGCTGCGTCTCTTCAAACGGAGGAACTCCTTTGAAGCGATCGACGGCTCCGGGGCCGGCATTATAAGCCGCCAGCGTACGATCAAGATCTCCGTATCGACCGGCCATCTGCTTCAAGAAGCGAATGCCGCCTTCGAGATTCTCGGACGGATCATGCGGATCAACGCCCAGCATTTCGGCCGTCTGCGGCATGAGCTGCATCAATCCAATAGCGCCTTTCGGCGAGACGGCCTTCGGATTACCGTTGCTTTCGGCCTTCACGACAGCACGCACCAGATCGGGAGAGACGCCCTGCTTCTTCGATTCTTCCTGGATGAGCTGCTCGAGCATACCCGAGAATAAGACGGGTTTTTCGGGCGAAACTGCCGCCCTCTCAGACTCTGATGTGGAGGATGTGTTCAGAGCCGGTTCCACCGCGGGGCGAGGCTGAAAGCGATTGTGGATTTCCTGAATGCGTTGATCAATCTGCGTGATACGATCCGAAATCATGATTATGTCTCGGCAGAATTATTGAAATGCACAAGGAAAAAAACTCATTGATCGTGATGAAAAACCGATAACGATGCCCCTTCATGACAGAAAATCCATACGCTCCCTCGCAGGCCTCTCTCGCCGATACGATTCATGCCGACCAGGTGCGCCCGCTTCCGCTGTCGGGTGGCGAGATTTTTTCCGGCGCCTTTCGATTGATGGGCGAGAATTTCTGGGCTCTCTGTGGCATAGGCATCCTCTGGTATCTGATCTCTATCTTTGCCGTAAACTCCTTCGTCGGACTGATCGCAATACCGCATCTGATGGCCGGGCTGGCGCTTGTCGGTTACCGATTCTACCGCAAACAGGGAGCGCTGGAACATCTCTTTGATGGTTTCCAGAAATTCGGGCCCGTACTTGGCTTCGGACTCCTGCTGATGGTCGCTTCGTTCGGAATGCTCATCCTGTTCGCAATGATCGGCGGTGCTATGGGCGCCTGGGCGGCATCAACAGGGCTTGAGCTCGAACAGCTCTTTGAAGCGGAATTGCCAATGGCTGTCGGAGGGACCATCATCGCCGTTCTCTTGATGATCTACGTCTATCACTATCTCGCGGGTCGCCTGATTCTTGTGTTTCCTCTTATCGTCTATTTTCAGCATGGCATCGGGTCGGCCTTCTCGGTCTCCTGGAAAGCGACGTCGGCAAGCGCACATGCCATCGCTCTTCAGCACATGCTCTTCGATTTCGTGTTCTATTTTCTTGGCTTTTTACTGCTATGTATCGGCGTCGTTCCGGCCTTCGGTTTGATGATCGCCTTTCGAGGAGCCGTCTGCGGTCCTCTGCTCGATCATCTCTACCCGGAAGGAGCTCCGCTTCTTTCGCCTGTAGCAAGACAGCCCATCGGCCCACCTGCCACCGCGCAGCAAACGTCAGCGACCGACGCTCAGCCCCCCTCAGGCCAAACGTCTCCACCAACGACGACGAATACCGATACGCCGATCCCGAGAGACGATGATCGCTTCAAGCCGCCTTCGTTCCCCTCGGGCCCGAACCCTTACAGCTGAGGCTATTCTCCTGACGAATAGTGTTCGTGCAGATGTATGTCGTTCTCTGTCGCGAAACGCAGAAGTATCTCGCGCCAGATCTGATCGGTCAGGATGCGACGGTTCTTCGGCTCGCACAGATGGCGGATCGTTAACAGAACCGCTCCGCCTCTGTACTCGACGTAAACGATCGGTCGAACTCGGTTAAACTTAATCAGGTAAAGGTCTTCGGATCTTTTCAGTCGTTCGTCATCGACAGAGATGCGTTCAAGCTTTTCGGCGGCGATCGATTCGATGATAGCGAGCGCCTTCTGCCAATCGCTCTTAAGCGTTACCGGCACGCGTATCTCGTTCCAGTTGAAGGCGAATTCCTTGCTGGCATTGGATAGCGGTTGCGTGAGCAGCGCAGAGTTCGGGATGTGAACGACCCGCCCCGTACTCTGCCCTCCCAGCTTCGGATGCGCCGTTTCGATAATCGTAAAATCCATAAGCCGGATGTCGATGACGTCCCCATACAGGTCCATGATTCCAATGCGGTTTCCCACTTCGAAAGGCTTGCGCACGACGACATAAAACCATCCGCTGATGTTCATCAGTATCTCTTTGTTTACGATAAGGATACCTGCGCCAAAGATACCGATGATGGCGGCAATGCCCTGCAAAGAGGGAAGCCAGAGCGGCAGAGCGATCATCACAAAGACAAGAGCGGCAAGATAACCGGTGTTCAGCTTCCAGTGCCGGAACGAGACGCGATCCTTGAGACGACGCCGCAAAAAGCGCAGAGCGATCCATCGCGCGAGGACGATCACCGCTACGAGCACTGACGTATAAAGCACATTCTGGAAAACGACCTTCTCTGAGAGGGCCGATAGGATGCCTGTCAACAGCTCGTTCATCATCTCCGAATGCTATGGCAGCGATTCGCCGTCAATCAGGAGCCTCGCGTTTTCTGTTGACAGAACTCTCCATAATCGATTGAATGCGGCCATGACTCAGTCATTCCTTCGCAAAGCCCTTAAAATTGCCGGGCTGCTCCTCGTCACGGCCTCAGTATCAAACTGCGGCTACAATCAGATTCAGGTTCAGGACGAACAGGTGAATGCCGCCTGGTCCGAGGTAGTGAACCAGTATCAGCGCCGTTTCGATCTGATCCCGAACCTTGTCGAAGTCGTCAAAGGTTATGCCAAACATGAAAAAGAGGTTCTGACCGCCGTTACCGAGGCCCGCTCGCGTGTGGGTTCCATTCAGGCAACTCCCGAGCTCGTCAACAATCCACAGGCCTTCCAGCAATTCCAGAACGCTCAGGGAGAACTGACCGGCGCCCTTCAACGACTGATGGTCGTCGTCGAAAACTATCCCGATCTGAAAGCGAACGAAAACTTCCGCGATTTACAGGCACAGATCGAAGGGACCGAAAACCGCATTACAGTGGCTCGCAAACGATATATCGAATCTGTGCAAGCTTATAACACTACGATTCGCGTCTTCCCGAACGTCATCACCGCGAAAATATTCGGCTATCAGACGAAGCCTAACTTCTCCGTAGAAAATGAAGGGCAGATCTCCAAACCACCTGCCGTGAATTTTTCGAACTGACCATGCTGCGTCTGATCAAACATTTCTTTTCGGGCAAGTGGCGTATTCGATCCCTCTTTCCCGAGGCCTCCATGCTGGCGATCCGTGACAGGATCGCCTCGTCTGAAAAGAAGCATCGCGGCGAAATCGTATTCGCCGTCGAGCCCTCGCTGGATCCCCGCGAAATCATCGCCGGCAAGACGCCCCGCGAGAAGGCCGTCGAAGCGTTCTCCAATCTTCGCGTATGGGATACCGAAGAGAACAACGGCGTACTCATCTATCTTCTGCTCGCCGATAACGATATTGAAATCCTTGCCGATCGCGGCGTGCACCGAGCGGCCGGGCCCGAGTTCTTTGAGCGTATCTGCCGCGAGATAGAAGAGGCCTATCGCAAGGGCGATTTTCTGAACGGCACGCTGAGCGGCATCGATAGCGTTTCGCAGAAACTCGAAGAACTGTATCCTCGCGACGGGCGGGTCGATCGCAACGAACTGCCCGATCGTCCGGCTGTCCTGTGAGTCTATCATGCATCCATTGCTGAGACGTATTTTTCGTACCGCCGTTCTTACCATGCTGATCATGAGTCTGCCACAGCTGCTCATGGCGCAGATTCCCGTACCCGAGCTGACCGGGCGCGTCGTCGATCTCAGCGGAGCGCTCTCTACCGAAGAGGTGCAGCTGCTTGAAAAAGAGTTAGCCGAACTGGAAACCCGCAAAGGAAGCCAGATCGCAATTCTCATGGTCTCAACCACCGACGGAGAGGTGATCGAGGATTTCTCCATGCGCGTGGCTGAGGCCTGGAAGATCGGCCGAAAGGGCACCGATGACGGCATCCTGATTACGGTAGCAAAAGACGATCGTAAGATGCGCATCGAAGTCGGCTACGGGCTGGAAGGGGTTATCCCCGACGCCACGGCAAAGCGTATCATCAGCGAGCAGATGGCTCCGGAGTTCCGAAACGGTAACTTTTACGCCGGCCTTCATGCCGCCGTTTCTACAATGACGCGTCTGATCGACGGCGAAAAGCTTCCACCCCCTTCGACAGAAGCCTCGTTTGATGAAGACGATGGAACGCTGGGCGGAGGCTTCTTCTTCGGATCGGCCATCAGCTCCTTTGTCATGCACTGGTTTCTTCCTACTCCGCTGGCCGTCATACTGGCAGCCCTTGCCACGTGGATCGTTTCGATGTTCTTCGTGGGCTTCTCTTTCTCCAATCTGTTCATTCTCTCTCTGGCAGCCGTCATCGGCGTGACCTGGTATCGCTTTCGTGGCGGCGGAGGCAGCAGCTCCAGTGGCGGATGGTCCAGCTCGGGCAGTAGCTCGGGTGGCTTCTCAGGAGGCGGCGGCAGCTTCGGAGGCGGTGGATCATCGGGCTCGTGGTAAGCGGTTCATCGGGCTCAGTGCAGTGAAACCCCTGCACCATACATTCAACGGAAACAGGAGCTTTATGAAACAGAAAACAATGTTATGGGTCGTAGCGGCGATCATGCTCTTCTTCGCCGCATGCGACAAACGAAAGGATCCGGCCAGCGTCATCGACGACTCTCTGCGATGTCAGCTTTTCGGCGAGTGTCAGGGCAATACGACGTTCGGCATGGTAGGCGATAGCTGGACCGATTTCGCTCTTGGCCTGCCTGTTCTCGTCGACCTCTACGACCAGTTAACCGAAGTGCATGGCTATCGCATCACCGCCTCAAACCTCGCCGGACTGACCCTCCGTACAGAATGGGAAAGCCGCCGCGGTTTCGAGAGAGTGATCCATAACGGCGGACCGAACATGCGTTATATGCTGCTCAGCCTTGGCGGGAACGATATGATTGCAAGCGAAGGCGAATACAGCAACATCCCCGAAGATATTGCCGACGTCCGCCTTGCAAATTACGAATCACGACTTCGCTTGCTTATTATGAACGGCGACCTGCTCAAGCAGTCGCTTTATGGCGGTGAGCCGCTCACGTGGATCATTCATGGTTATGATTACCTGAACCCGCTGAAAGAGAATAGCTGCGTCAATGATTATTCGCAGGGGCCGAGTTCAATTACTCAAAATCAATTGCCGGAGTATATCATTACACAGTTCAACGCCAGGCTTCAATACCTGACGACACAGATTCCCAATCTGCGTTATATCGACGCAAGGGGCACTCTCGGCGGGCCTCCCTATTCCGATGCCAGCCTTATGTTCGACTGCATTCATCCGAATAACGACGGCTTCGCTCTCTACGGCGCTGCCTACGCCACTCGCCTTGATCTTCTTACAGGAGGAGCACGATGAAAGGCAAGATTCTTCTCTCATTCTGCACCATGCTGATCGCCGCACCGGGCGCTCTGTTTGCAAGATCCGATGATGTGAATGCGCTACTTTACGACGAGGTGCGCGTGCAACGACAGATCGGCGCCGGCTTCAACTTTCAGGAGCGACGCGAAGAAGACGACGTCTATCAGCGCACACGACAGATCTCGCTGGTGGGCGAATGGGCGTTCGTTCCCTGGTTTTCTCTGTATCTGAAAGTGCCGTATGCCGACCTCGTGCGCACCGATCGCGCGAAGGTCGATTACTGGGAGCATATTCGCCTCGGCTTGAAGTTCGAAGGCGGATGGCAGAAGTTCGGATTCGTCGGAGGACTGTACGGCGACCTCTCCAGAGGACATAATAAGGTGGGCGATGTCGCTCACGATATCGGTTACCTTGAACCTTATGCCGGCATGTATCTCGATTTCGACATCTTCTATATGACAGGAGCGGTGCGCTGGAACACCGAAACGAATCCGAAGCTACGCGAAGAGGACGATCAGGAGTTCCGCAGGCGCTGGTTTTACGATCTTTCGCTCGGTCTGCGACTGCGCCCGGTGACGCTTTCCGTCGATTTGCGCTACCACAACCGTTACGATCCCGACGATCAGATCAAGAAATACCTTGAGATAGCGCCGGGGCTCGACTGGCATATCGGCTCGGGCTTTCATCTCGGCGTGGCGGGCATTTTTTATACGGCATCTGAATCGAAAAATCGCGGAGCGCTGATCTCCTTTCGAAAATTTATTGACTGAGGAATCCGGTACCGCGATACCATAGGCGAGCCGGCGCGGGCCGGCCAGAGAATCCTGTTGAATACTGAAATGGTCTCAACAGGATGATTTCCAGCGGACGCAGAGCCGCAAAAATTGGGTGCTTGAAAAGGCCACAGGGCTTTTGCCGGCATGCCATCATTAAAAAGGAGTTCTTTCATGGCCGTTAACCTGAACCAGACCCTTCTGGGACCGAAAACCGTTCTCAGAGACAATACCGTCTTCGTAGATGAAAAGCTCATCATCGAAGGACAGGTATTTGCAAGAAAGATTGATGCCGGTAACAATCCGGTCATTATCGGCGCCGGCGCCGAAGTCATCGTTGAAACGGAAATCCTTGGCAGTGAGATCGTCGTACTCGGTCGCGTAAAAGGCGAACTGAAGGCGAAAAACGAGATCATAGTCAGCGAAAAAGGCTCTGTTGAGGGAAACCTGACAGCTCCTAAGATCAAGCTCGACCCGACGGCAAGCGTCTCGGGCGTTCTGCGTCACTGATCGTTTTATAATCCTGCTTTGCCTGATGCCGCCCATAACGGAGCGGTGCAGGATGGCGGGCCCACCGCTACGGCCGACCGGATCTGAAAAGGTCCGGTTTTTCCGTTTAATGCCCTTTCTACCCGGATCGATCGCTGAAACCAGAGGGCCTGGCCTATTCCATGAAAGCACACGGCCTGCCAGAATTACAGTTGCCTGTCAGTATGACAGATCCACATCCCTGAAGCCCCTCTCGCCATCAGGAAAAACGGCATCTGCCTGGAACAAAAATTGCTATGTTCTGATTTCGAGAAAGAATTTATGAAACACGTGATTCGCTATACAGATCAGAACATCACCGAGATCGATCCGGCGGAAATCCCCGAGATCGTTCCGCTCATCCCTCTTCGCAATGCCATCGTATTTCCTGGCATCATCCTGCCCATATTCGTGGGCCGCTCTGAATCGGTGCAGCTCATCGAACAGCACGGCAAACCGGGCTCGCTAATCGGGCTTTTTACGCAGAAGAACCCCGAGGCCGAGACGGTAAAAGGCGAGGATCTCTTTCCGGTCGGATCGCTTGCCGAGATCCATCGCGTCCTGCCGATGGGCGAAGGCGGCTATCAGGTCTTTCTGCAAGGCGTGCAGAAGATCGAACTCGCAGAGATCGTGACGGATGAGCCCTACCTGAAAGCGCGCATCAAGCCGGCTTTCGAGGTCGGCGATATCGGCAACGATGAATTCCTCGAATTCCAGGCTCACGTTATCCGTTATATCGAATATAACCCTGCCATCCCCGACGAAGTGATATCTTTTATCAAGCGCATTACCAACGCCGCTTCGCTCGCCAATCAGGTCGTCTTCTTCTCGGGCCGAACCATCGAAGAAAAGATTGAGTTCCTGACGCTGTCTTCCGTTGCCGAGAAGATCAAGCTCGTGCAATCGTATCTGATCGACGAAACGCAGCGGCTTGTTATGGAGAAAGAGGTGCGCGAGAAGGTCGAGAAAGACGCCTCAAAGATGCAGCGCGACTTCTATCTTCGCAAACAACTCGAAACGATCCGCAAAGAACTGGGCGATTCCGAGGAGTCCGACGCCGACGAGCTGGAAAGACAGCTGCGCGAGATGACGCTTCCCGAGCATGTTCGCAAGGCAGTCGATAAAGAGCTCAAGCGATACAAACGTCTCGCCGAGGGGCCGCAGGGCGGAGGCATGGAGGCGTCGCAGATCCGCAACTGGCTTGATCTGATCGTCGAGCTTCCCTGGCCCCAGGTTAACGAAGGCGATCGGGCAGCCGCTGCATCCCGCGTAGAGAAGCTCGATCTTGCCGAAGCGCGCCGCATCCTTGATGAAGACCACGAAGGCCTGCAAGAAGTAAAAGAACGCATTCTCGAACACCTCGCCGTCGAGAAGAAGGCCGGTCCTTCGAAGGCTCCGATCCTCTGCCTTGTAGGACCGCCGGGCGTCGGTAAGACGTCCCTTGCACAGTCGGTGGCCCGCGCCCTTGACCGCAAATTCGTAAGAGCGGCCCTTGGCGGCGTGCGCGACGAGGCCGAGATACGCGGACATCGTCGCACCTATGTGGGCGCCCTTCCCGGAAAGATCATCTCATCGTTCCGCAAGTCGGGATCGGTGGAGCCCGTCTTTCTTCTCGATGAGATCGACAAGCTCGGAGCGTCGTATCAGGGCGATCCGGCGGCCGCTCTTCTTGAGGTGCTTGATCCCGAACAGAATCACGGCTTCGAAGATCATTATCTCGGTCTCGCCTACGACCTTTCGCGAGCACTGTTCTTCTGTACGGCGAACTCCCTTGAGACGATTCCCGCACCTCTGCTCGATCGCATGGAGATCGTATCGCTTTCGGGTTATACAATGGAAGAGAAGATCGCCATCGCCGAGAGACATCTTATTCCGCGCATCCGCAAAGATCTACAGCTCACCGAAGAGCAGTTCTCTCTCGATCGTAAAACGATCGCTCGCGTGATCGAGGATTATACGCGCGAAGCGGGCGTGCGCAGCCTGAAGCGCAGGCTTGAGTCGATCGCACGCAAGCTTGTTCTTAAAGTCGAAGAGAAGAAAGAGGCCTTTTCGGTCAGCGAAGCGTCGCTTGTCGAGCTTCTTGGCAGGGCGAAGTATTACAGAGATCGGCGCGAATTCAACGGTATTCCCGGAGTGGCCACAGGCCTTGCATGGACTCCGGTCGGAGGCGACATCCTCTTTATTGAAAGCACGGCCTTTCAGGGAAAAGGAGGCCTGAAGCTTTCGGGCCGACTGGGCGATGTAATGAAGGAATCGGCGCAGGCCGCCTTCTCGTTTCTCAGGGCCCATGCAAGCGAACTGAATCTGAACGAAAAACTCTTTGAAGAGAAAGACGTCCATATCCATATTCCTGGAGGAGCCGTTCCAAAAGACGGGCCATCGGCCGGCGTTACGCTGCTTACGGCGATGACGTCGCTTTTCAGCGGCGTTCCCGTCGCCGAAGATATTGCGATGACGGGCGAGATATCGCTGCGCGGACGCATCCTGCCCGTCGGCGGCATCAAAGAAAAGGTGCTCGCGGCGCGAGCGGCCGGCATCAATACCGTGCTTCTGCCCGAGCGCAATCGAGCGGACTTCGAAGAGATTCCCGAAGCGATTCGCGAAAACATCGCGGCTGAGTACTACTCTGATATGATGCAGCTTCTACGGCGCACCGTTCCAGCGGCCTTCGAAAAGCGAAATCCCGTCGACTCTCGCGACGGCTGGTAAGCCTTCTGCAAGGCAGATCTTCTTTAATGTTGAGTTTTCTGCGTCGATAGCCCCGACGCAGAGATTTTTCCTTGACCGATACACGCTTTTACCGTCAGAAAGAATGCTCTTTGCATTTTCCTGCGGCCTTCATCTGCATTTTGAGATGAGGTCGCAGCGACAGCAATGAGAAAAAGATACTTTCCTCGGGAGAAGCACATGTCCGAACCGACAGATTTTTTTGGCAAGATGAAGGAGTCGCTGAAAGGCGTCCTTGTGGGGATCATCCTGATTCCGGCCTCCTTCGTTATCGTCTTCATCGCGAGTCAACGCGAACAGGCATCAGAGGTGCTTGAAGGCGCCATGCCTTTTGAAAAAGCAGCAGAGGCGGCAAAAGAAAAAAAGGCCGTATATATGACCGGTAAGCTCCAGGCCGAACCCATCGGCGACGGCTACCTGAAGCCCGGCCCGTACCTGAGCATCAACAGAACGGCGCAGATGTACGCCTATGTTTCTAAAGAAGAAACGAAAGAAGTAGAGAAGAACGGCAAAAAGGAAAAAGAACCCGTTTACAAATGCGTTGAAGAATGGACGAGCAACCCCGGCAAAGCGGACGACGGCAAGGGCTGTCGCGACGAAGGCAAAAGTAATCCGGGCCAGACGCTCTCTGATTTCAGCACAGGCGTCACGCCCTCGCTTATCTTCGACGGGAAGACGTGGCCGATGGCCGACAGCGTCGGCTATACAAATATGCCGGGTATCGACCTTTCTGCCGATAAGCTGAGCGGCTCGTACACGGTAGACGGCAGCTATCTCTATACCGACTCGACATGCAACACGACGAGCCCGCGTATCGGCTGCGAGCGACTCAGCTATTCCGGAACGTCGTATGATCCGGCCGGCGAATACACGGCTCTCGGCACGCCAGGAAACGGACGCATCGACGGCTTTGTCGCCGATAGCGGAGACAGCTATCTGCGCGTTGGGCCCGGTAAGGTCGAGCAGGTCATGGAGAGCTTGAATACGGAAGACTCGATCATGACAATCGTCCTCTTCGCTGCCTCCGTTCTCTGCCTCGGTATCGGCCTCAGCATGCTTGTCGGTCCGTTCCTCGAACTGATCGAGTACATCCCTCTGATCGGAGGATTCGGCGCAGGCTTGATCCGGGTTATCCTTTTCATTTCGGCCTTTGTCGTGATGGGGCTTTCCTTCCTGCTGATCGAATACTGGTATCTTGTACTGTTGCTGTTCGTCGTCGGCATCATCGCCGCCATCGTCATTGCGAAGAAACGCAAGACAGCGGCAGCCTGATTCAGAGAGCTCATGCAGATTTGATCTGCATTGTCACTGACGAAAAAACCCCGCCTGCAAAGGGCGGGGTTTTTTGCGACTCCAGTGCGATTCCGACAGTGAAGGATCAGATTCCGGCTTCGGGCTTTGTGCTTGTCGGCTGTCCTGAATTATCTTCGAGGATCTCGACCGGCTTCTTGCCTTTATGAAAGCGGAAGCGCAGTTGCGTATCGAGCTCATCGTCGAAGCGCATCTCACGAGCGTCGACGGTATCGCGATGCCACTCCTGAGGAACGCGGAAGTCAAAGATCGGATGCAGATTCTTCGGCATGATATTCGGATTCTGTGACCAGTTCATCTTCACGCCGTGCAGCGAAGGAATCTCACCGGCCTTATCGTCGATCTTTTCGGTTTTGCCGAACTGATTGCTCAGCGGATAGTTCGCGTAGGGATACTTGAGTGCGAAGATGAATTCGGCGTTGATCTTCGCCTTGCGGCATAGCTCGATCACCTGTCTGTAGATCTCGATACGACGATTCACCATATCGATCGTCGTACGCTGATCGGCATCAAGGTGAGCATCGAGACGCAGCGCCTTTTCGCGCGCCTGACGAGCAAGACCGAGATGCTCGTAGCCCTTCTCCATGTTCTTTTCGATCTGATACTTGTTCACCGCCCAATGATAGTTGCGCGGATCGTAGCGACGCACGTCATACTGAATGTTGCGATTCTTATGAAAGTCCCGGCGCAGTTTGGAGTTCTGACCGAAATCCATCGAAATATCGACGACGGCCATATCGTTCGGGTCGTTCGGATTCAGCTTCTCGACCGACTGACGCATCATCAGCTCGGCGCGGTCGATATAGATCTGGCTGATGGCCTCAAGCAGCTTGTCCATCGTCTGCTGGGCTTCCAGAAAACGGGAGTAGGAGTTGACAAAGTTCTTTTCAAAATAATAGACAAGGCCTTCCTGATACAGACGCTTCGCTTTACGGTACATCTCGACGTTTTTGCCGGGATTGGTGCGACGCTGCTCGGCGTTCTGCGGCATGCATTCGGGCATCGGATCGCAGGGGAAGTTGTAGACCATCGGCCGCAGCTTGCGCAGTGAGATGATCAGGCTGTCCCGCTGACGGGTCGCCTTTTCGGCAACGGACTGAGCCTCAAGAGCGGTGGTACCGAGGATGGCCCCGAAAATGGCGGCAGTGATGATATAAGATCGGGCTCGTGGTAATAGGACTCTTTTCAGTAAAACTCGTTTCATAGGAAAATTCTCCTGAGAATTCAAATAATATATCGGACGTCGAGGAGTCCAACGTGATATGCCGATATAAAAAAGGCAAAAGATAGAAATCGAAAAAACGACTTTTCAATTCGCAGGTTGCCGAAAAAAGCAGCCTGTTAGCAATTCCCGGGCCCTATTCGCCCGGATTGGAGCGCAGGATGCTTGGAGGACAGAAGAAAATCGGCCGGAACATCTCATTTCGCAGCAAGGACCAGTCCCGCTGCCCCGTATGCAACCATACCTTCACCCGCGAGCAGCTGCTCACAGGCGGCGGACGCCTGATCGCCGGCGATCTGTCGGTGGAGTTGCGTCGAGGCTACAATGAGTCCCGCAAATTCGGCCGTGTGATTCCGCTCATCTATCCGGTTGTCGTCTGCCCGCAATGCCTGTTTTCTTCCTTTCAGAATGATTTCAATACGGTCGATGCCGGCGCCCTTGACGGTCTGAAACGAACGACGATGAACCGACGCACGGGTATCGAAAAGATCATCGGGCCCATTGATTACAACGAAGACCGCCATCTCGTACATGGAGCGGCCTCGTATCTTCTGGCGATCGACTGCTATCAGCATCGCGGCGTGGACGTCGCCCCCACGCCGAAGAAGGCCATCTGCTCGATGAGAGCGGCCTGGCTTTTCGGAGATATGAACGACGAGTTCCCGAGTATGGGATTCGATAAGATCCGGGATTTCATGTATTTAAAGGCCGTGCAGTATTACCGTCCCGTTCTCGAAATCATGAGTCGCGGAACCGAACCGCATGACCAGTTCACATCGCTGCTCGGTCCCGATACCGATAAGAACTGGGGTTTTGACGGCGTCATCTACCTGAACGGTTATCTGACATACAAGTATATCGATGCGATCACGAAAGATCAGGCCAAACAGATCAAGTATCTCGACGAAGCAAAGCGCTATCTTGGCAAGCTTTACGGTATGGGCAAATCCTCTAAGTCGAAGCCATCGATCATCATTGATCTTTCCAAAGATCTATACGATGAGATCAACGGCAAGCTGCAGTTGCTGACCGGACAGGGAGAGGCCGTTTCCTGAAAAAGATGGTGCGACGGCGTTACGCTCTGACGATCGCCTATGACGGTTCCCGGCTCTTCGGCTTTCAGACGCAGAAAGACGGCGAAACGGTTCAGAGTCGACTGGAAACGGCGCTCAGCGTCTTGCTGCGCGAAGAGATCAAGATCCAGGCGGCCGGACGTACCGATTCGGGCGTGCATGCGACCGGACAGGTCGTTTCTTTTCGCACATATGCGTTGATCGAGGAATCCGACAGTTTTCTGCGTTCCATTGACGCGCTTGCAGGCCCCTCCGTTCAGGCAGTGAAGTTTCACGAGGTGCCTTACGACTTTCATCCGCGCTTCGACTGTGTGGCCAGAGAATACGAGTATCTGATTCATCAGGCACGAACGCCTTCGCTGTTTATGTCGCCTTATACCTGGACCGTCCCCGACTCCCTTGATCTGGAGGCTGTGTTTCCCGAACTGCTCGCCTTGCAGGGAGAGCATAACTTCGAGGCCTTTACAAAGCGCGCAAATCCCGAAGAGAAGAAAGAACGCTATCTCGATCATATCGCCCTGCAGCGACGTTACGATCCGGTCGGAGGCGCTACGCTTCTTGCGCTGACGATACGCGGGAACGCCTTTTTGCATAACATGATCCGCATCATCGTCGGAAGCTTCGTTGATCGCGCCTCCGGACGACTGAGTATGTCGCTTCCGGATATTGTGAAAAGCAGAGACCGCATCCAGGCCGGACGCACCGCTCCGCCACAGGGACTCTACTTTCGAGCCGCGTATTATCCCGATGTTCCCGACCTTCACGGTATCGGGCTGTCGCTGCTCCGTGATTATCCCGTCTTCGGGAACAGCCTTTTCAAGCAGAAGCTGCTTCGCCTTCAAGATAGTCTGCAATCAAATACATAGAGGGCTCCTGAAGTGCTCCTGTCTCTTCTCGAACGAAGGCTGTCAATCATCGGAGTCGAAGGCTGCTCAGGAATTAATCTTCCTTTACATATCTATACGATTCCGTACGAATCGTGCGGGTAAAATCGATAGACTTCTGCTTTCCGGATCGAATCCTGGCGTACCCCATAACAGGTTTCCATACAGTGGTAGATTTTCGAACAGCTCTCCGTCGCCAGCCTTTGCTTCTGCTGCTTGCCACCGCTATCTCTGTGGCCGCTCCGGCCGGCCTCAGCGCGCAGAACTTCAATGAAGAGCTGAAGATGGAGGCCGGCTTCTGGATGGGTGGTTCGTTTCCCGTTCCGGGAACGCCGGCCGACGACGTGCTCGATTCAAACCTCGGTGCGGGCGGCTTTTACAGACTGTACTGGCCGAGCCCCTTCCTGCTCGAAGCCGGGTTTTCCTACGCCGCCTACAAATCGCAGAGCACACAACAGCTGATTACCGTGCCCGTATATGCGGCGATCGCATACCCGCTTCCATGGATACAGCGCTTCAGCGTTTTGCTGAAACTTGGCGCCGGCGCCTCCTATCTTGAAGTGCGTCCCGTAAACCGTAGCGGCTGGGACCCTATGCTCTACGGTGGATTTGAATTCTCCATCCTTGCTGCCCGACGTTTTCGCGTGGGGCTTCGTATCGACGGCTATTATATTTACGAAGAATTTCGCTCCGAACCCAAAGAACTGAAGTATCTGCGATACATGCAGGGCAGTTACGACGATCGCTTCTACAAAACAAAGGAGTTTGAGATATACAATCCGGCCTTTTACAACTTCGGCCTGATGGTCTCTTTCATCATTTGAGCCATGAAAAGAACTCTCACAGCAATCCTTATTCTATCCGCCGTTTCATCGTTTTCAAGCTGCCGGAAGGGCGAGGAAGCTCTGGTCAGTCATCTGTTTAACCAGCGCATGCTCGTATTCCTCAAAGGTACGTACGCAACCGACTACCCGCTCGGATGGGAAGAGATCAACGGCAACGCGCTTTTCGTCGATGCCAGCGAGCCTACGGACGTGTCAGGGCTGCCGGCCTACGATGCTCTGCCCATATTCCTTGACGTCGGCGAGATCAGGCTTTCGACAAAGGGTTATCTGTCTACTCTCGGCGAGCTTGACGATGAGAAAGATGCCGAGAAATTCTGGGATGTACTTTCGCCGACACGACAGGTTTATTGCAGTCCTACTTTCGTCCTTTTAAACAACGATAATTCGTGCATCGATAAAGCCGGTTATATAAATTTCGTCGAGCTTTTCAACGGCCGAGGAGCGACCTATCCTTCGCGAGACGTCGGTCCTGGGGCCTATCAGCACGCCGGTGTCTATGTACGTACATTCTTCACCGGTCATCTGAGGCAGAGCGGTACGGCGCCTGTCGATACCGTTTACAAGGTTAACGGCTACCGTATGAACTGGATCCTCGGTTACGATCCGGGCATTGATGCTGCGATGCGCAGCGTTCTGCCGAGCCAGTGGTTTCCGCTACACCATACGACTCATCCGGGCATGCAGAATTCCATGTATGTTACGGGCGAGTACATTCCTCTCGGCATCGAGATTCGCTTTAACATCAAAGAGAATCTCATGGTTCACAGCTTCGTCCCTTCTGATAACTCTGACCCGGCGACCGTCGTGGGTATAAGCGACTGGCGAAGACCGCACACAAGCGAAATCGATATGGGCGGGAACGTGCTGACGCGGGCTCGTATCTTTTATCCTGACTTTACCAGAACGGTTCGCGTTTCGGGTGGAACAAAGGATATTCGCTATTATTACGCTATTTACTATCAGGGGGAATGTATCGACGGATTTGGTAACCCTACGTGCATCCGTGACCTGGATCAGCTTCCTCTGGCAGCGACGCCGGTTCGCGCCGGGAACGACAACCGTATGACTTACATCATGCCGGGAAGCTACGTCATTCAATGCCGTTATG
The DNA here is from genome assembly GCF_000243335.1 of Leptonema illini DSM 21528. NCBI lineage: Bacteria > Pseudomonadati > Spirochaetota > Leptospiria > Leptospirales > Leptospiraceae > Leptonema > Leptonema illini. The sequence goes on from NZ_JH597773.1 coordinate 3,465,671, forward strand.
ACGCCGTCCGCGATGGTTATCCAGAACAGGTTCTCTCTGAAAAGAACTTTGAACTGCCGGCTGAACTGGGCGAATTCAATATATCCTGCGTCTGCGGCGGCGGCGCAAACGACTGCAGCTGACGATGAAATGCTGTAGTTGACCCAATCAAAAAAGAGGCTCTGCTATGATGCAGAGCCTTCTTCGTTTCATGGCTTAACAGCACTTTCACAAACTGCCTCAGGGCTATCTCGATTGAATCGTCGGATTCTCTTTTTCAAGCTTCAGACGCCGGCGAATTTCCTTCGCACGTCTGCGGTTCGCTTCAATCAATCGCAACGACTTCTCGGTAAACTCCTCGCTGTGTTTTCCCTGAAACATGCGCCTTGTTAACCTTTCCGGAAGAACGTACCAGCTTGCGCTCGAACTTACGTGGATCTCATTGGCATCGTTGAAAATCACCGCTCGCGTGTAAAGCCTGCGCTTTCGCACGGCCGTTAGCCAGGCACGTACATGAAACGCGGTATCCAGAGGCGTCGCCTTGTGATAGTTCATGTGCAGTTTTTCGGTCATCACGACATGACCGACGTGGAAACAGAGGCATCCCTGGGCCTCGTCGAGAAGGGTAGCCAGCATACCGCCATGTGAGAAACCCGGCGCCCCCTCAAAATGCTGTGCAGGCGTGTAGGAGAACCGCACTTCACCCGTTTTTTCGTCGAAGGTGAAGTCCGCATGGAGTCCTTTCTCGTTCTCCTCCCCGCATCCATAGCAGTTCGGGTGATGCCAGTCTCTTCCCGTCAGGCTGGCGCCCTGAAAATGGGACTGGTTCAGATTCATGCTGCCAGTTTTGGGTGAAGGGGCGTCGGGTCAATGTTCCTGACGATGCAGATCGAGCAGTATCCAGCCGTCATCGGTCTTCTGCTCATGACAGATCCACGACTCTCCAAAAAGTCGCATGAAGGCGTCTCGCGCCTCTTCAAGAACCCCTGAGACGACGAGCCTACCGCAGTTCAATCCGTCGATGATGCGTCGATACTCGACAAAGATGTTCATCGTTATATTGGCAAGGATAACGTCATAGCGACGACTCTGAATCTGCGGAAGATCCCATCCTCCTTCCAGTATCTCAAAACGATCCGGGGCGATTCCGTTCTCAAGCAGGTTCTCGCGCGAGGCATTGACCGCATTGCCGTCAATATCGAAACCGGTCGCGTACTTCGCCCCTTTCTTGAGAGCGGCCAGTGCAAGGATACCCGAACCACACCCCGCATCAAGCACCGTCTTTCCCTCAAAACAATGTGCGTCGATGAACTGCACCATCATCTGCGTCGTGGCGTGTCGTCCTGTTCCGAAAGCAAGGCCTGGATCAAGGTAGAGCGGAATGAATCCGTCCGAAAATTGCGCGATAAACTCGCTCTCTTTTGGCGTTCCGCGGTGCCAGTTGGGAACGACGCCAAAATGTTCTGACAGGCGAAGAGGCTCGTAGTGCTCCTTGTACGCCTCCATATAGTTCTGGCGGTTAACGGAGCTTTCGGCGATCACGTAGTCGTCAAAACCTATCGAAAGCAGAAGACTTTCCAGGTCCCAGCGCGCCATTGCGTATCCGGCGGGAAAATACAGCTTCATCACCGACCGATCAGATCTGAGTCCTTCTTCATAAAGGACCTCGAAATAACCGGTCATCTTTTCCAGAATGCCGTTGTCAAGAAGCGGAGTCACTTCAAGGGAACGTTCACGGGGAATGTCGAGGATCACCTCGATAAATACTTCGTCCTTCATGCGATGTCAGAAGGCCTCGTCACTTTTTTGAGATTCCTGTCCCGAATCCGACGCGGCCCCCTCTTCTTCGGGAGGAGGAGCGGGAGCGGTAGAATCCTTTGTAGAGGCCTGAAAATCCTCTTCGGATAACTCAAGAACGCCGCCGTAAAGATCTCCGTTCTCAAGACGTCTGCCCAGAACGTGAGCGAAGGCATACGTGTCCCGGATGATCTCTTTCATCTTGCGGCCGTTCATGAGTTTGGACTGATCGGCTTCGAGATCCATCACGAAAACGTCGTTTGGATTGAGCACGACTCTTCCGCCTTCCTTCATATCTTTCAAGAGGACGGCAAGCAGCTTCTCGATTCGGTTCATGTAATTCTTGATCGCCATGCGAACCTCTCGCCCCGTTTTGCCGCGGCGAGTTTCGAACATAGAGACCTTCTTCGCATGCTCCACATAGTTGCCCGTCTTCGAGCCTTCGTCGAGAGCCTTCCTGTACTCTATATAGTCGTGGTAGTAGGCGCGGAACATATCATGGCATGATCGAATATTCTGGTAGGCATCGGTCAGATCCTGCTTCAGGTTAACGCGCACTCCGCTCTGCACTATGGGCTCGAGCTGAAGGCGATTCGTCGTAAGAATGAAAGCGAACTGATCATCGAAAAACTTCAGCAGCATGTACGAGAGAAAGGCCTTATCGTGCAGATCGGCCTGGACGTATTCGTTCTTCGCATCGTAAGCCTCGCGAAGCTGTTCGGGTGTGCGACGGCGATGGAGGCCAAGCCCGTAATCAAAAAGCCGCTGCGCCAGCTCCTGCTTCTTGCGCTCCTTATCTTTTTTTGCCTGTTCTTCGGGATCGAGAGCCTCTTCTTCCACCTGCGACGCTTCTGCACCCGGCGTTCCAGACTCCGGCTTCTCTTCTGCGACGCCAGTCGCAGGCTCGACGGTGACGCCTCCCTGTGGAACCTGCACACGCAGATCGGCGCCAAAGCCGATCATCTCTTCAAAAAGCGGATGGCCGGGCCCTATATTCTTCATTTCAAGACGCTGCACAAGGAGCAGGATCTTTGGAAAGGCCTTGTCCATCAACAGCCGCCAGCTTGCCTCGATTCCCTTCTGCTTGGCTACGTAAAGATCGGCGGCCTTTTTCTGCTGTTTCTGCTGGATCAGAATACCCGTCTGTACCGACTTCAGGTAACTCTCGCGATAGGGCATTAGCGCATAGAGCTTGCGCAGAAGCGAAAAGAGCGGCACACGCATCGACTCAAGCGGCACCGGCCGAGGATTCGCTTCGCTGTACGAGGCGAGAAGCTCGCTTAACTCCTGGCGATCATAAAGAAGCCTGGCGCGGTTTACGAGCTCGATATAAAAGGGGTTCTTGAGTTCTTTCTTCATCGAACGGGCCACTTCTGCGTCGTTCACGAGAAGCTCGTTGCCCAGAATATTACATTCAATAAGCGCCTTGCGCAGTTCCAGGCTGAAGAAGGAGAGCGCCGAGGGCTGTACCATGGCGCTGCCGAACGGAGTGAGGCCCGCTATGGAACATCGAAATTTGATGCCCAGCCGAGCGAAGAAGCTTGATGATTCGCGTCGCATGGCATCTTTACGCTTTCGTTCAAGCGCCTGCCTCTCAAGCTCTCGAGCGCGCTGCTCCTTTCGCAACTCAGACGGAAGCTTAACATCAGAAACCGGCGCAGAACGTCCCTCTGACGGCGACTCCTTTCCGGAGCGCTTCGCCTCAGCCTGCTGCCGTCTCAGCGCTTTTTCGTCGAGAACCTTGCCGCCACTGGAGGTGAAGGTGCCCAGCAGTCGCTTGCGCTCCTCTTCCTCAAGGGCTTCGGAGCCGATAGCCTTCCGTGTTCTGTCGAACTCCATTTCATCCATATTCTTTATAAAGAATGGAGTTGTTGCTCAGCGATCAATCAAAAATCATGTCGGAGCATGACAGAAGGCAAAACCTTCGTCCCTTCACCGGAGCAGTTTCAGCACCTGCTTCCCGTACTCAGATCTGTCTGGCCTGTAGCGACTGAGCTGCGCGGTGCGGTCGTCTTCGGCTCTCGTGCGAAGTTCGCCGATCAGCGACGCAATGCCGACTGGGATGTCGGAGCCATCTATGCCGGTGAGCCTCCACAGCTGGAAGTCCCCGAGAACTGGGACCTCTTTCTCTGGTCTGAAGAACGATGGCAGGCGGGCTTCGCCCTTCAGGTGGAGATCGCAAAGCACGGCGTCATCCTCTTCGATCCCGACGGCATCATAGAAGAACGCTTCGCCATGATTCGCGAGAAGATCCTGCCTTTCTGGGGCGGCTACTTGAAACGATTCTGAGGCAATTTTGAGAATGGCTGAGGCAATGCCGGCAGAGTTATCTACGCGGCCTTACCTGCGTCGGCGCCGATTCTTCTGAACGAACGGAACGACCGTACTCTGCTGCGGCTTTTTATCACCGCCTTCAAGATGCTGCATCCAGTCACGCAGGGCGGCCGCCTTCTCGAAATCCAGGTTTTTCGCCGCCTCAAGCATCGCATTGCGGATGATCTCGATCTTCTCTCTGCTTCCGCGAGCTTTGCGAAAATCGAGCTCTTTCTCAAGATTCTCGAAGCTGCGATCCGCTTCTTCTTCGGTGAGAAACCGCGGCAGTATGTCGTCGATGCCTTTGCGGATCGTTTCGGGAGTGATGCCATGCTCCTGGTTAAACTGCTCCTGTATGATCCGACGGCGACGCGTTTCGTCTATTGCAGCCTTCATGGACGGCGTAATCGTATCGGCATACAGAATGGCGCGCCCTTCGGAGTTTCGGGCCGCACGCCCCATCGTTTGAATCAATGATCGCGTATTACGCAGGAAGCCTTCACGATCGGCGTCAAGAATAGCGACAAGCGACACCTCGGGTAGATCGAGGCCTTCGCGAAGCAGGTTCACGCCGACGACGACTTGATACAGACCCTTGCGCAGATCTCGGATGATCTCGACTCGCTGCATCGTATCGACTTCGGCATGCAGATAGGCGACGGGTATTTCAAGCTCGCGCAAATAGTCGGTTAAATCTTCGGCCATCTTAATCGTCAGCGTCGTCACAAGCGTGCGGTGGCCCTTCGCCATCTGCGCTCGGATCTCGGCAGTAAGATCTTCGATCTGTCCGGCGACGGGACGCACCTCCACCTCGGGATCAAGAAGCCCCGTCGGTCGGATGAGCTGCTCGACCGTCACCTCGGCGTGATTCGTTTCGTAATCGGCAGGCGTCGCCGAAACAAAGAGAATCCTCTCGGCCTTCTTCTCGAATTCGGCGAAATTCAAGGGACGGTTATCCAGCGCCGACGGAAGCCTGAAGCCGAAGTCGACGAGCGTCTGCTTGCGAGCCCGGTCGCCTTCGAACATACCCCGTACCTGGGGCAGCGTGACATGACTTTCATCGACGATCACCCAGAAATCGTCGGGAAAATAACTGAAAAGCGTGGCCGGCGTTTCGCCCGGTCCGCGACCCGAGAGATGGCGCGAGTAGTTTTCGATGCCGTTGCAGTAACCGACCTCCTGCAGCATCTCCATATCGTAGCGAGTACGCATCTCCAGTCTCTGCGCCTCAAGCAGCTTGTCTTTCGACTTGAGATAGGCAAGCTGCTGTTGCAGCTCTTCTTCGATGGCCTTAACGGCGTCTTTCAGTCGCGGAGGCGACGTAATAAAGTGCTTCGCCGGATACAGGATAATGCGATCCATACGATCGAGTACACGACCGGTCACAGGGTCGATGAACGAAAGCGATTCGATCTCGTCTCCGAACCATTCGACGCGCACGGCCTCCTGACGATAGGCGGGAAAAATCTCAAGCGTGTCGCCCCGTACCCGGAACGTTCCACGGCCGAAGGCGACGTCGTTACGCATATACTGAATATGTATCAGCCGGCGCATGATTTCGTTGCGATCGACGGTTAAACCGCGGTCAAAGATGACCATGCTGTCGCGGTAATCTTCGGGAGAACCGAGACCGTAGATACATGAAACGGATGAGACGATGATGACGTCGCGGCGTTCGAGCAGCGACGAGGTCGCCCGCAGCCTCAACCGGTCGATCTCGTCGTTGATGCTCGCATCCTTTTCAATGTATGTGTCGGAGCTCGGAACATAGGCCTCGGGCTGATAGTAGTCGTAGTACGAGACGAAATACTCGACGGCGTTCTCTGGAAAGAACTCCCGGAACTCGCGGTAAAGCTGAGCCGCCAGGGTTTTGTTATGCGTGAGAACAAGCGTGGGCTTCTGCACCTTTTCGATGAACGAGGCCATCGTGAATGTCTTTCCCGAACCGGTCACCCCGACCAGGCAGAGTCGATGCTTTCCGTTTTCGGCGGCTTCGGATAGGGTGCGAATGGCCTCGGGCTGGTCTCCGGATGCGCTGTATTCCGAGACAAGCCGTAATCTGCGATCATTGCTCATGTGTTTTTCCGTTTCATTGATAGGGTCGGCAGCACCGGTATGCTACAGAATACAGGCATCCGATTATAGAAGAATCCGCCATGATAAAAGCATAACAGGGCACCGGGACAAATTCGGAATGCCAGCGTTTAAGAACGAACCAGCTTGCGAGCACGAAACGTGGCCCGACTGACGGATTCGTCGATGCCGATATCCATCTCATCAAATAGCCTGGACATGACCATCATGCCACGCATTAAAGTGCGACTGCTGTCGTATTTGCCGAGCTCTATGTCGTGATCTGGCTCGGCAGGCTTCACGTCATTGATGACTTCAAGACGGAATTCTCCGGGAACGAAATCGAATCGAACAACGATATCGCCAGAGGAAGAGTATTTCACCGCATTCTCGATGGCTTCCACAGAGGCGATGACGATATCGACCTCCTGCTCGGGGTGGATGCCCTTCTGTCGCAAGAAGACAAGCAGCAAGGAACGGAAAAATTGAATCGGCGAATCGGAAAGATGACGGGGGCAGTGAAAGGAATAGGAGTCGGGCAGCCTGGCCATGTGCGTGCTGACGTAATCGTCAGGGTAATCGGCATGTCGCTCGAAGCGACCCGATACAAGCAACGCATCGAGAGCGGCTCTGACCTGGTCTTCACCGATATCGATTCCTTCTCGAAAGCGAAGCCATTTACTGAAATCAGAGGCCGTTCCGTACAGACCGGAATCACCCAGCTTCTGCAACGCTTCCTGTAAGACACCGCCGGGCATATTTTATCATAGTTTACGTCGGGAAGATTTGAACGCAAGTAAAAGATTTCCTGAGAATATTAATGCCCCTCCAAGGAGGGCCATAATTGACGTGGGCTCATCCAGAAAGAGCAGACCCGACACGAGTGCAATAGGGATCCGCAATCCGGAAAGCACGCTGCCCGTCGTAGCATCGAGATTTCGGTAGGATTCCGTTAAAGTCCACTGTCCGAGAAGCCCGCAGGCGGCCGAAAGCAGAAGAAAGGGCAGCTCAGCGCCGAACATCTGCGGAATCTGATGCATAATGATCGGAAAACTGAGCACCGTTCCCGTTCCAAACATCCACAGAAGAATCAACGAAGAACCCGCCACACGAGCCGCTCCGCGCAGAGCAAGGACGGCAACAGCGGCCGTGATGCCCGAGAAAACTCCGAACAGATCGCCGATAATATGATCTGATTGCGGGGCGATGAGCGCATCGGAGAAATGCATGAAAAGCCCGATCATTCCCAGACCGAGCATAATCAGCGTCATGCGATCGGGCTTCTCTGCAAGCAGCGGCCCGGAAAGCATCGCCACAAAAACGGGATAGGTCATATTCAAAACGTTGGCTCGTCCGGCATTTCCATACTGAACAGAAAGATAAAACGCGAAAAGAGCAAGAGCGTTGAACACTGCTCTGATGAAAAGCACGGGCGGAACGCGAAACTTCATCTTCTGAGGATTGAGAGTAAAAAAAACCAGATAGAATAAAAAACCTATAAGATTACGCAAGAAGGCATAACTGAGGGCACCGACCGATTGATCTCCCGCGACATCAATGCCCCGATAGACCGCCACCGTCGCTCCATAGAAGAAAAAAGCGCTGGCAATATTAAGCAGAATACATCGCGATCGTGAAATCTGCGCGGTGGAAATCGGTTGACTCATGAAGCGGTAAAACCCTCTGTACTCCCTATGGGCCTCGTTAAGGTTACGATCTTCCAGAAACTACTTTCGGATGGGCTTAACCTCGCCACCTTCAAGAAGCTGGCCGCGGTGAAATCCGATTTTCTTCTGTTACCCGAGTATTTTTTTGCAGACGGTTCGGTCAAAGATCCTCGTGACTTAAAAGAGAAGACGAAGTTCGCCCTTGACTGGCTTGTGAAACTGAACAGCTCTTATCGCGGCGTTATTATCGGCGGATCCGTCGTTCTCGAAGAAAACGGCCATCTTTACAACGCCACACCCGTTATATCGGGCGGTCAGATCGTAGACTGGTATCGCAAACGCCACCTCACCGAGAACGAAAAGAAGTTCCTCACTCCGGGTAATGATGCGGGCATCTTCATGCTTGGCGGCCATCGCTTCGGAGTCTTGATCTGCAACGACGTGCGCCATCGTCCTTACTTCGATGAGCTGGCCGAACAGGACGTACGACTGATATTCTCGGTATTCAATTCGCCGTTTCGTGAAGAAAGCGTCGACGAGAAATTCCAGCGCGACGAAGAGCTTTTCTGTCTACCCGCCAGAGAAAACCGCCAGTGCATCGCCAAATGCTGTTCGACCGGCGAGATCATGGGTCATCGCGTCCAGGGCAGATCACTTGTCGTCACCCCGCAGGGCATCAGCTGGCGCGTTCCTCCCGCCGAGGAGAGTCAGCAGATTCTTAAAACGGTTATCGTTCAGACGCCTTGATCATGCGAGGCCTGTTAAACCGTTTCATAGATGGTTCGATGCAGATCGAAGAACAGACGCGAAAGATGAAACGGCAGCATGCCTCCCTGCGCCATGCGCATTCCCGATAGAAACTGATGAACTGCTTGAGTGATGTCGCCTGCAACCGGCATCCTTCGCGTTCGCTGTAACAGCAGCAACGCAAAGGCTTGCAAGAAATCTTCGTACGTGTATTCCAGTTCTTTCATCTCGGCGTTGCGCTTTGCTTCCTCACGCACATAGGCCTCAAGCTCCAGCAAACCGAGCTGATGTGAGAGGGCGTCGTCCACCGCCGCTTTCAGGGAGCGATACGCCTCGCTCTGAATCATATCAAGAAGTTCGAACGAGCCTCCAAGCATTTCAAGATCGTGTACGTCGCGGATGCCCGTCTGCGCTTCAAGGGCACGTAGCGGTACGTGATGAAACGGAACATGCACTCCCCGACTGAGAATCGTTTCTTTCAGCGACTCTACCGAATCAGCGATAAAGATAAAGCGAGTATGATCGGGCGGTTCTTCAAGCGTTTTCAGTAATGCCGTCTCGGCTTCATGATTGATAAGATCGGCGGCAGGAAAGAGCACAAACCGTCGCTTCGCATGGTACGGCGCAAATGGCAGACGCGTACTGAGAAGCCATCGCACCGTAAAGGGTTCGGGCTTTTTCGCATCGCCGATGGGAGTCTTTTCGGCAGGGAACTGGATAAAGTCCGGATGCGCTTCGCCGCCGATCTGCTGGAACAATCGGCAGTCCGAGCAGCTTCCACAGGCCGTGCCTGCTTCGCAGAGCTGTTCCTGGATAAACTGAAGAGCGGCGTCGAGCTTACCGGTACCGTGCGGACCCGTAAAGATCAAAAGCGGTGGAACCGGATGCTGTCGGTAGTAGTCGAGGATGCGACTGGCGACTCGCTGGTATTTCAGGCCGGAGCTATGCATCAGGACGACTTTTGGATTCCCCCGGATGAACTCAACCGCTTCGCCGAGCGGCAATGAAAATAAGAAACCCGGCCTTTACAGGGCCGGGCTCGCATGCTTCACTCTACCTTTTTTTTAGCCAGATCGACTGAGGCGACTGGCGGTTGACGGTTAAAAATGTTTCCCCTCAGCATATCTATAGCAAACCCTGTGCCAGGCATGCCCGAATCCCCGCATTTTTGAATATTTTTGTTTTTTTACAAGATTTTAACAATGATTCTCATTGAAAAGAGGCATGCGAACCCTGTTTTTTTGAACTCCACGGGGAAAAACGCGGCATAACAAGCTGCCATCGGAACTCTCAGGGGGCACTCATCCCATTCGAAGCACACTCTCTGAGCGCTTTTTCGCCACTATGCCGAAAGCACATTGTCATACGCACTGATATTGTGCAGGCGCATGGCGCAGAACAATCAACAGACGTTCATTAACTTTCGCGAAAACAAAACAGAGCCAAATAGAGATTGACAGCTTTTTTCTTTAAATCCCTATACTGCCATGAAAATAAAGATCCTGCTCCTTGGTTGGCTTGTGTTCATGCCACTTGCTTGCGCTTCTAAGGCTGATGAGCCACAGGAAGACTATAATTTTTTGAATCTTCTTGGAGTCGATGCCGTCGACAGCTTCTTCTGGAACGGCAAGGCCGTTCAAAGCCAGTGTGCGAACCTGACCGACGTCGGCGTTTGTGCACTTCTGCCGACTGCCGACGCAGCGTATGTCGATGACAACCTTAGCATCCTGTTCTCCAATCCTGTCTTACTCGAAGGACAGTTAACGGTAGTTGTCGCGCATCCCGATAACCTTACTCCCACACCGTTTGTGTTTACGATTCAGGGTAACATAACGCCGGGTTACGAAACAGGAGGCGGCATCAGTCGCATTATGAATCTAACGGCAACGCCGACTCTCGTTACTTCGAACGGCGTTCAGGCCAGCCTTGACGGATTCCGGGCAGACGTTCTTGAAGATGGGCTGCGCGGAACCATCACACTCTCCTATCCCGGCACGTCGACCACGTCGGTCGTTTATAGCTTCAACATGAAGTCGCTCTGATTCGAGGAATAACATGCTCAAAAAATACATTATAGCGCTGTGCCTCGGCACGCTTTTCGTACACACAGGACTACATGCGCAGGATAAAGATCCTGCTCCACCGAAGCCCGATCCTGAAGGCTTGAAATTTACGGGGCTGCCGCTTATCAGCTTCAGTAGCGACGACGGTGTCGGCTATGGCGTGCGCGTCTACGGCACATATTATGAGAAAAACTATGAGCCCTTTAAGTTTCAGACCTACGGACAGTACTATCGTACGACAAAGGGTTATGAATATCATGAAGCCTCACTTGATGCCCTGAAATTCCTTGGCTCACCTTATCGCGTTCGCATCAACGCCGGTCTCGAACGCTATCTGAACGCACAATACTATGGATTCTCGAATTTTCAGGACATCCAGCGGCAGAACCGCATCAAAAACGGAGAGATGCCGATCAACGAAAACGTCACCGGCGTTCCCGATCTCTATCATGTATCAGATGACATCACGCTGAACACGAATTTCATCAACAACCCGGGCGCTCCGCTGTCTGAACAGCTCAATCCGTCGAAAAAGCAGCTGAAAGACAGTCAGGATAAGTTCTTCAACTATGACAGTATCAAGCCTTTCCTTACGGCTACGACCGAAGACTGGTTCGGCAAAACCAATTTCAAATGGCTTGTAGGATTTCGTGCGCAGCGCTATCGCATCCAGTCTTATGCCGGCGATAAAGAGTCGGGTAACGCCTGGGTGAATAACAAAACGCTGATCGACCTCGAAAAACCGACGGGCTATGACGCAACGGAAGGTCGTCGCTTCGTGAACAGCATTCGTCTTGCGCTGGCTTATGATTCACGCCCTCGATTGAGAGAGCTGAATCCGAACGGCGGTACCTTTACCGACCTGCACTATGAAGGCGTCGGCAAAGGCACGGGCAGCCACTACACCTTTCACAAGTACACGCTTTCATGGCGCCAGTACTACGATATTGCACCGTCGTTCTTCAACAAGTTCGATAAAGAGCTGGTTTTTGCCTACCGACTGCTTGGACAGTACACGATCGGCGATGCTCCGTTTTTTGAGATGGGTCGTATCTATACGATGCGAGAAAGCGCTCTCGGTCTCGGCGGCAACGGCGGTATTCGCGGATATCCGGCGAACCAGTTCGTCGACCGCATGATGACCGTGTTCAACACCGAGCTGCGTCTTACGTCGTTCAAAGTCAGCGCTCTGGGCGGCATCGACTTCGTCATCCTCGGTTATTATGACGTCGGTCGCGTCGCTCACTCATGGGAGGACTGGCAGGCGAAAGATATGCACCGAGCCGGCGGTGGCGGTCTCAGGCTTGTCTGGCAGAAGAACACGATCATCAACATCAGTTCTGGACGTTCGAAGTACGAATCGAATACGAACTTCTCGTTCAACCACATGTTCTGATATCCATGCAGGCCCTCCGGAAACGGAGGGCCTTTTGCTGACAGCAATTCCCCTCCCAGTAATCCTTTCACGGCGTGCGCGCCAGATCCCTCGCTCTGCTTGACTGGAAAAGCGAACATGCTAAGAGGGGGGGCGTCTGAAATATATGATACGGAATCCCTTTACTTTTCTCGCCGCTCTTTTCGTTCTTCTCTCTTGTTCAGAACCTGTAAGAGAATCGGCCCCGCCTGCTTCGAATCAGTCGCCCTCTCTTGAAAGGGCGATCGAGGTCGTCCAGAAGGAATCGGGCGTTTATCTTTACCGGTACGCCGAGACGATCGAGCCCATTGATCCGCGCAAAGACTATACCGAGAAATACCGGATCTTCAGACAGTCGACCATTGAAGACCTGCGCAATCTCGTCGCAAGCAACAGAGAGTATGAGCCTGAATTCAAGGCTCGCTGCCTGCCCGTATGGGATGCCGGATTGGAGTTTCGAGACGAAGGGCAGAGCGTGATGTTTCTTTTTTCGTTTCGCTGCAACACGATTCGATACGTGGAAGGAAACCTGTTTAAAGACTTCACACCGCAACGAACGGCATTCTATAAAATTTTTCAGTATGAGATAAACGATGAAAGCGCCGTACTTATCGAAAAGCGTTAGTTATGTACGAGGCTCGGTCAGACGCCGTATGCCCGAGCTCTTCTCGCATACGGCGTCTGGACTCACTCTAATTTTCGCCGCCCTGTTTCTTATGCCCGGCTTCCTGTTTGCGGCGCCGATCGGCATCATGCCCTTTCAGAGCGGATCGCAGACGGATCAGTCCGTCCCTTCGGCTCTGATAACGGCGCTCAAGCAGGCGGGCCGATTTGAGATCGTCGAACAGAGCAAGCTCGACGCCGTGCTTGACGAATTGAAGCGCGGCCAGAGCGGCCTTGTCGACTCTGAGACCGCAGCTCAGATCGGCCAGCTTGTCGGCGCTCAGTATCTGATCGTCGGCGAAACAAACCGAACAGAGGCGGGCCTTGAGGCGGCATACAGGGTCGTGCATGTCGAGACGAGCCTGATCGTCGCCGCAGACAGGGCTTCGGGCAAGAGCGATGACGTCTTACAGAGGTTGCAGGTTTCGCTTCTGCGGCAGCTCGATCTCTATCTTGGCCTTGATAACCCCGACAGTCCTTACACGGTGCTATTGAAACTTCCTGAGGGTCCTCTGAAGGTCGGCGATACGTTAACCATAAAATTCAAGGTCATCTCGCACAGGCCATCGGCGCCAAAGCGCGTCTATATTCAGCTTTATTCGATCAACGCGAAAGGCGTGATGACGCTTATTTATCCGAATCGGTTCTCGGGCTTTTCGCCCATCGAGGTCGATCGCGAATATGAGTTTCCCTCTGAAAAAGACGACTTTGAATGGGAGCTTGTACCACCGACGGGCATGGAGTCGATCCAGGCCGTCGTCACCACCGAACCGAGCGATCTATTTCAAACGTTTACAAAGGCCCGCTCTACGTTTCCCGAAACCGGTCGCAACGGCCATGATCCGGCGACGTACCGCGGCATCCAGGTGCAGCTGAATCGCGATAAAAGAAAGGACTGGAAAGCGCAGCGCGTTACCTATGAATTGCAGCAGTGAGCCTCACTGACGAAAAGGCAAATACGCTGCACGTCGCAGCGTTACAGTTCGAGGTCCGTACGGGCGATATCGAGGCGAATCTGCATGAGATCGCCCGGTTGACGGCTGAGTCTGATCCGGCCCTGCACAACGAAAGGCTCGATCTACTTTTGCTTCCTGAGATGGCGTTAACAGGATTCGACTACGTACGCCTGCCGCAGCTCGCCGACGATGCCGCAGCAGCTACGGACCGCCTGATCGATATCGTGCGCGAGATCGCTTCTTATGTTGCGCTGAGCATTCCGTTTCGTCATGCAGACGGCATCAGCAACCGCCTGATCGTTCTTTCGACTGAGTCAGGAGCGTTGACAGCCTTCTACGACAAGATCCACTGCATCGGCCACGGAGGCTTTCGCGAAACGGACTTCATCAAACCCGGTAGCGAAATCAAAACGGTTCAGCTGAAGGGCTGGCGCATCGGTCTGTCTATCTGCTACGATCTACGATTTGCCGAGCTTTACAGGTTACAACGCCCCGACCTCATTCTACTACCGGCACAGTGGCCGTCGACGAGGCATGAACATCTTCTCTTGCTGGCCCGTGCCCGAGCCATAGAGAATCAGGCCTGCCTTCTTCTGTGCAACATGACGGGAAAAGCGGGCAGACTGGATTTCTCGGGCAACAGTCAGATTATTGATGCAAAAGGATCGATTCTTGCCGATGCAGGAAGCACACCCGCCCTTATTCGGGCTAAACTCGACCGAAAAGCGTTAACCGATTGGAGAAAAGACTTCCCCGTTCTGGAGGACACGAAGCTGCTCGAATAAGAACCAGCCCGGGCTATCTCTTTCTGAAATGCAGCGCCATCATATCGCCCTGCCCGGTCATCTTCACAAGCGGATCGGCCAGGCGCTTTGCTGCCCTGTAAGGCCATGAGGCTCCCGGTCTGGTCGTTAACCCCGAACCATAAGTAATCTGCTTGATTGCGGTGAATCCGTATTCGCCAAAGAGCTGCACAAGCCCTCGCCGCGAGAAAAAGAACAGATGCTCGGGAACGTTCATATAACGCCATGACGGTCCTGTTAACCAGGAGAGAAGTCCGCGGCGGCATGTGGAAAGGATCAGGCTGCCGCCCGGTCGCACGGCGTCGGCCAGCCGCCGCAAGAGCAGCCGCGGATCTGCAAAATGCTCGAGGGAGGCCCAGAGCGTTACGAGATCATAGCTTGCAGCGACCTCTCCGGCCAGAAAATCCGCCTGCACGACATCCAGACCCTGGCTGCGTGCATGAGCGGCCATCGGTGCAGAGATCTCCACTCCGCTTGCAGACCACCCGCGCCTCTGCATGAAGTCGACAAAATAGCCGGCCGCACAGCCCACATCAAGCGATCGTCCCCCTGCCCGTAAGAGAGATGATTCTACCTCGAAAAAACCGAGATCCTTGAGGTTCATGGCAAAGACACGCTCGATCTGCATGCGCACCGCTTCGGACCGATAGTCTGAGTAGCCGCGATCCGTGCGCTGTTCAAAATACGATCCTTGATAGCACTGCGCCAGCTGTTCGGCCGTCGGTCTCGGCAGGGTCTGCATGGTCTGACACGAACGGCAAATTACGATGTTGAAAATCGTTCCGTTTTCGGATTTCTTCTGAAAGCAGTGGCGAAAATCCTGACCGTAGCAGACGCCACACTGCTCAGATGTGGCGTTGCGAATGGACGCCTCCGGAGAAGCCTCGATGGCTATGGATCGCAAAGACTTTTTCAAAACAGGCCTCTCTGAAACGGCGAAGTCGCTTTATAACACAAAGATCGGCGGAATCGTCGATCGGCAGCTGCAATCTTTCGCCAACCTGCTGGCTCCTTTTGCCGAGCCGGCTGACGCCCCTGCTGAAAAATCTTCTTCGGAATCTGGCAAAGCGATCGAGGGTGCCAGTACGTCCGCTGGGGCATCGGGGACAGCGGATGCACCGGCTCAGGCGCCTGCCATCGCGAACGAGGCCGCTCCGACTGCCCCGGCGCCGCCCAGAAAAAAGCGCGGCTTTGTCCGTCCGCCGGGTTCGGTACGCGATCCGGAGCGATTCAAGCAGATCTGCACCGAATGCGGAGACTGCATCATCGCCTGCCCTTACGGCGCTATCCTTCGAGCGCCAGGCGTCTACGGACCGGTAATGAATCCGAACCTCGTTGCCTGTGCCCTCTGTGAGGATTATCCGTGCATTGAGGCCTGTGATGAAAGGGCGCTGCTGCCCATCCCCGAAGGCTTCCTGCCAAAATTCGGTCATGCGATGCTTGATCCGCAGCTCTGCCGCAACGTGCACACAGAATCAGGCAGGGCGAAGAAGAAGGCTACAAAAAAGACATCCGGCAAATCGGCAGCCCTGTCAAAAACGTCGGCTGCATCAAAGACGAAGACCTCTTCACAGAAGAAGACCTGCACCGCCTGTGTGGACGCCTGCCCGATTCCCGACGCCGTGGCCTTGCTCAAAGGCCCTGTGAAGATCCCCGCCTTTGCTCATCATTGCACGGGCTGCGGCCTCTGCGTGCAGGATTGTCCCGAGTCGGCCATCCGCATCGAATATGCGTGAGGCATCCGGTTGAAGAGCTGCGAGTCAGGGGCAAAGGCAGAATGGAATTGACAGAAAAATCAATTTTGTGTTCTTGCAAGTAAGCGATCCGCGCATACAGGATGCGGAAAGGCTGCCTCTCAATCAAAATTGACAATTCAAGCAGGCCGGCGTTCTCTAAGCATGTTTGCATCGATGCAATAATACCGGGCAACAGATATGACAAAAACAATCACCTCTCTTCAAAAAGAACTGACCATCCACCAGCGTCGCAAGGCCGGACTCTTTCGTTCTATGTTTCTCTGGGTCGGCATGGTTCTTGCCACTCTCTTTTACGGAACGATCGTCGTTCCATCCATTATCAGGAAAAAGCCCGACGGTGTTCACAGATGGGCGATCCAGTGGGGACGCGTTCTGGCACGCTTTTCGGGCACGCGCATCCATGTGCGGCATACGGAACGTATGCATCAGGCCGGGCCCGTCATTCTGCTCAGCAACCATCAGAGCCTGTTCGATATTCCCGTACTTTATGCCTTTCTTGACATCCCCTTTCGCTGGATGGCAAAATCGGTACTTTTTAAGATTCCCGTCATCGGACCGGCCATGGCAGCCGCCGACTACATTCCCGTCGAACGGGGTGATTCAAAGAAGGCGCTGAAAAGTATGTTCGACGCCGCCGAGCAGATTCATAGCGGCAAATCCGTCATTATCTTTCCTGAGGGGACGCGCGGCGGTATCGATGGCAAGATGCTACCTTTTAAGAAAGGGGCGTTTATTCTCGCGAAGAAGGCAGCCGTTACCATTCAGCCCGTCGTGCTCTGGGGAAATCAATACGTGCTGCCCCGCGAAGACCAGTATTTTGTTCAGCGTTTTTATTCCGGCGACGTCTTCGTCGAAATCCTTGATCCTATTCCGCCCGAACGCTACGCCGATCTGAAGGCCGACCAGCTTTCAGATTTGCTGCGTCAGGTCATGGAAGAAGGATTAGAACGTCTGAAGAAATGGGAGTTTGAAGAGCTTTCTGGAAAAGAAGATAAGACGGCTGAAGTGCGCGACTGATATGCCTCAGACGGCGGCGTTGAAGCCGCCTCTCAGCTGAGCCTCAAACTGCTCTCGATTCAGAGGACTTGAGAATAGATAGCCCTGAAGGTAACGTACGCCCATATTGCGTAGCAGGTTAACCGTTTCAAGATCCTCAACGCCCTCGGCGACGATCTCAAGATGCAGGGCCCGTGCCATACTCACGATGGCCTCTGCGATCCGCTGACCTTCGTGAGTGTGAATGCGGCGCACGAAAAGCTTATCGATCTTCAATTCGTCGACGGGGATCTCGTAGAGCTGGCCGAGCGTCGAATAACCCGTTCCGAAATCGTCGATGGCGATCTTGAAACCAAGCTTCTTGAGTTCGTGCAAACGCTCCGAGGCGTTCTTGATGTCGAGCATGGCAAGCGTCTCTGTAATCTCAAGGCAGATCTGCTTCGGATCGGCGCCCGTCTTTTCAAGCAAGGCGTGAAACGAATCGATCAGACGGTCGGAATACAGAACCCTTCGCGAAAGGTTAACGCTGAGGCGCAGATCGAATCCGACAGAGGCAAGATGCTTCTGGAATTCCACCGCTCCCGTCACGATGACTTCAGAAAGCTCTTCGATAATTCCAAGATCCTCGGCGACGGGAATAAAAACGTCGGGACCGACTTTAGGAAGCCCTTCGACGTCGGGGATTCTTGCCAGAGCCTCCATGCCGACGACGCGATTCGTCTGAGTATCAAAGATCGGTTGCAGATACGGCTCGATAAGACCGTTGTTGATCGCATGTGACAATCGGTTACGGATGCTCATACGATCGGCCGTGCCCGAGTTACGGGCCACGTCCTGAGCGAGCAGGAATTGAAAACGACCGTTACGTTTGCCGAACTGCAAGGCTCGATCAGCCTGGCCGAAAAGCCCGTCGATCGTCTGAGCATCATCGGGATAAAGCGATACGCCGACGGTGCACGTCACATGCAGGCTCTGCTCTTCGATGGTTAACGGCTCGCGCACCCCCTCGCGGATGTCGTTCAGAAGACGACGTATCGAGGTCAGATCGTCGATGTTTTCAAGGATGAAGACGAATTGATCGCCTCCCCAGCGATACAGCGTTCGCTCGATCTCGCGAAAGCTGCGCAGTTTCTCGGCAAAAAGAGCGATCGCCAGATCGCCAAGACGATGCCCGAGAAGATCGTTCACGTCATAGAAACGGTCAAGATCCATAAAACCGACGGCCAGACGTTTCCCGGTTCGGTCGGCCCTGAGAATCGCGCGAAAAAGATCTTCTTCAAGACGGTTGCGATTCGGCAGCGAAGTCAGCATGTCGGTGTTCGACATGAAATAGGTCTGCTTTTCAACGATGTATTCGAAGGTTACGTCTTTAATCAGGCCGCGGATGCGCGAATGGCTGTTACGATCGCGCACGATCACAAACTCCGCTTCGTACCAGTCCATGCCCGTCTGATTGGAAACGTTCGGAAATCGTATCGTTTTCGTTTTTCTCGTTTCCAGAAGCTCTTCAAGAGTGATCTGCACGTACCACTGGAAATCTTCTGAGGCGACTTCGGGAAAGAAGATGCCATGCAGATTGCGGCCTACGGTGGCGCCGAATTTCGGTATGGGATTGTTGATGAAGCGAACGCGCAGATCTTCATCGAGTTCGACGACGACGACCTGCAACATCGAAAGCGTCTGTAAATATTTTCGGTGTTCTTCAATCGCCTGATAAGAGGCGGTCAGATCCCGTATAATACCGACGACGAGCAGGTGCTCGTTTTTATTTAGAAGCGTGAAGGCGATCTCGATCGGCGTATAATGCCCGCGATCGTTGGCGATCGTGATCCGGAACTTAAGAGGATGACGTTCCAGACTTCTTTTGCGTTTCAGGTATTCAAATATTTTGCGGAACCTGGAGCGATCGGACTCAAGAATCAGGTCGAAATGCGTTCCCTGAAGAATGACGTCTCTACTGTGACCTACAAGCCGCGTGAATGACTGATTGCAATCGAGGATACGCCCCGTTTTCCAGTCTGAAAGAAAAATGGCATCGCTTGCGTTATCAAAAATGGAACGGTACTTTTCTTCGGATTGCTTTAAAGCGATTTCCGTGAGCATCTTCTCTGTGTTATCGCGAATGTTGAGTTGAATACGCCCGTCTGAAAGGATAACGCCGCTCAGATCGCAGTACACCCTTGTCATGTCTTTGCGCGTGAGAACGACGTTGGAATGATTGAGCACTCCGTAGCTTTTCTGAAAGAAGCTGCGAAAGAACGGACGGTGTTCGGCGCCAATCAAGTCGAAAAAATCGCGCAGTTCGCTTTTTGAATACTGTGTGAGGTCGACGGCTCTGTTATTGGCAAGCAGGATGTGACCGCGAGAATCGAGTACGAACATCGGATCAGCCGACTGTTCGATAATCAGTCGGCTGTCCCGCTCCTGATGTTCGGCCCTTATACGGGATTGCTGCGCCGTGTACTCAGAAACGAGGCGCACGCCGCAGATGTTCAAAACGAAGGTTATGCCTGCCGTATCATAGATTGGTTTACGCGACACGACGTAAAGACCGAGGTCCTTTTCGCCCGCCTTCAGGTGCACGCCGATGAATGCCTGAAACTGATTGAGCTGAATAAAATGGTTCTCGGGCTCCTGTATATGCAGATCCTTCTCGACGATGAGAATACCCTGACTGCGAAGCCGCTCTGCCATCGAGTTCTTCAGCTCGTAGTAATTGATCTGTAGATCTTCGCCGTCAAGCGTGCCGGCCAGCATGAGAACGATGTCTTCGCCCTTCGCGTCTTTGCCGTATTCGATGAAGGCGGCGCCGTCGAGATCATAGTTCTGCGTGAGCGCAGCCATCATCTTTCCGTAAAGCTCGCGACCGCTCAGAGGAAATGTATCGAGAACGAGTTGAAAGAGACTCTTTTCGCGCACCGACAGTCTGGAAAGATCCTGAAAGGCGATGATCATATAGTTCGTATCGCCAAGCTGCACGGCCCTGGATAACGTGCTCAGATCGAGGATGACATCGTCCGTTCGCACCTTCAGATTGAAGCGATAATAATCGCCGCTACGGAATCGATCCAGATGTTCTTCGATAAAGCGTCGCTCTTTACTCTGTACAAAGTCAAGAGCGCTGCGACCTATCAGAGAAGGAAGATCCACGCCGGGAATGGCTCTCGTCGACGCCGGGTTAAAATAGACGATCTGCCATCCCCTGCAGAGTATCAGAGGGACGGGTAGCTGTTCCAGAAAAAACTGCAGATCTTTTTCGGAATCCCGAAAGTCTGTCAGAAACTGAACAAAACCATCGAGCACGGTCAGAACTGAGGCTTCTTCTTTTCGACAAAGGCAGACAGACCGAGCGATGGCTCTTTGCCAGAAAAGAGTTCAGAAAAGACGATGATTTCACGCTCAAGAGCCGCCGTAAGCGGTTGCTCCATTCCGCTGTGAACCAGCCATCGTGCCTGCTTCTGGGCCTCCGGGCCTTTCTCAAGCATCTTCTGCATCAGCGACTCCGCCAGAGGAAGAAGCTCGGCCTGTTCCACGACGCGATTCACAAGGCGCATTTCAAGGGCGCGAGTGGCATCGATCTGTTCGCCGGTCAGTATCATTTCAAGGGCGTTACCCATGCCGGCAATGCGCGGCAGACGCTGCGTACCGCCAAACCCGGGAAGAATACCCAATCCGGTTTCGGGAAGAGCAAGCTTCGCATTCTTCGACGCAATGCGGATATCGCAGGCAAGGGCAAGCTCCATGCCTCCGCCGAGGGCAAAGCCGTTGATGGCGGCGATGGAAAGCAGATCGGAATTGGCGATCATGTTCATCGTCTTATGACCGCGGCGAGCAAACTCCTCGGCGTCATCCGAAGAAAAATCCTTCATTTTGACGATGTCGGCTCCGGCACAGAAAGCCTTTTCGCCCGCGCCGGTCAGAATCACCCCGCGGATGGCTCGGTCGGAGGAAAGGTCATTGATCGCCGCACGCAGATCGCGCAGCACATCGTCGTTCAGGGCGTTGAGAGCGTCGGGTCGATTGATCTTAACCAGCGCGTAGGCCCCTTTTTTTTCCAGTTCGATGAATGACATGCTAATCCTCTCTCTGTTTTCTTTCTGATGGCGCACCTGCATAGAACAGGAACCCCGTCTGATGCGTCGCGCAGCCTAATTGCAGACCTTCACGCAGCAAACGGCTACAGCCTGCTTAGCATTTTCCGTCTGAACTAAGATGCAACCCTTTTTATCCTGCTCGGATTCGAGTACTTTCGATTCAGCTTCTCGGGGCATTACCGATAGTGAAAGAAGCGGCCGGATTGACAGCGATGGACATAAGATAACGCTGACGGCGCGGGAGGGTCCGATGAGCCTGGTAGGAGAAATGATCGACCGGTTACGTGCAAGGCTGTTCATCCTCAGGGAGGACTTCGGCCTGCGCTCTATGAAGACGGGCACCGAGGTGGAGGATATGTCCTTTGCCGAGATATCTCTGCTGCGTGAGATATCGGGCGGAATCGTACCGTTATATGTTAAGATCGGCGGCCCCGAGGCGCGCAACGACATCCGCAACCTGATTCGTATCGGAGTGGATGGCATCATCGCACCTATGGTCGAATCGCCCTACTCCCTCAAGAACTTCATGGCGACGTTTGAAGAGATCTGCACGGAACGATCGGCGGCAGGAATCGAGGCGGGTATTAACCTTGAAACGATCACCGGCTACCGTCAGATGCATGAGATCCTCGCCGAGCCGCTCGCCGCCGGATTGCATCAGGTAACGGCAGCTCGGACCGACCTTTCGGGTTCGATGGGCTTGCACCCCGACGACGACCGCGTTCTCGCCATCTGCGAAGATATCGTGCAGACGTGCCGGGCGCAGGGCCTCGTCACAAGCGTCGGTGGAGCCATTCATCCGGGAATCATCGAAACGCTTATCGAACGCATCGCCTCGGACCGCGTCAACACGCGGCACATGGTGCTTTCTTGCCGCGACATGGCAAGAGATCCGAAGCGATCGCTGATGGAGAATCTGCGTTTTGAGATCGATCTCTATCGTGCACTCGGGTCAGATCCGTTTAACGAGAAACGCGATCTGCATCTCAAGAGATACGAGGTTTTAAGCGAACGTCTGCAGAAGCACGCCCATTTTATTGGTTGACCTTCACTTCGCTGAAAAGTGTAACGGGGCGAGATGAACGCTCGCCCGAAAACATCGCGCTGGTTCAACTTTCCTCCGCTACCGGGGCGAAAGCGCGACTACTACCTGCTCTTCTTCGCCGCCCTTGACATCGTTATTCTGCAGCTCACGCAGTCCTTTGACGTGGTGCTCGGTCGCACCGGTCGGTTTGTCGCCATCGGCTTCGACGTCTTTGTGATGACACTGTGGGGCCTTGATCTCATCAGCCGGACATACAATCAGGAAAACAAGCTGGAGTATCTGAAGCGGCACTGGTATGAAGTGGCCGGCATCGTGCCCTTTCAGATTCTGCGCTTCCTGTTGCTTCTTCGCGGCGTCAAGCTTGCCATCGCCTACTACAAGCTCGGGCGCGCCGATGAACAGTTTTCACGATCTTTAACGCGAGAGATTACGTTTCGCTTTCGCGACGTCATCGTTGATACGATCGCCGATGCGGTCTTTCTGCAGTCATTACGCCGTGTCGAAGAGGTGATGGTTCGCCTCAACTATGCGGACCTTGCTCGCAAGGCCTTTCAGAATCACCAGAAAGAACTCAATGAAGCCGTGAAGCGATCGCTGCTCTCAAAAAGCATGATGGGAGAGCTGGCCCGCGTTCCGTTCATGCAGGGCTTCGTCGAACGCACCGGCGACGACGTTTCGATGGTCATCAGTGAAATCCTTGAAACCGAGGTATCGGGCGAGATCATGAAAGAGATCACGCGAGGCATCCTTGCCGAGATGTACGAACGTGTGCAGCGACTCGACGTCGAGCGTATTACGGGCGAGCCTGAGGACGAGAAATGAAGTTAACCGATCTTGAAATCCGCCCTGCCCGACCGGGCGACGCCGGCGTCGCCTCGCGACTGATCTATCAGTCGGGTCCCGACGCCTTTCGCTTCGTTTTCAGCTCTGAAAGTGAGGCGCTACGATTTCTTGAATATGCCTTCGAGCGTAAAGAAGGCGAATTCGGATACGGCTGTCATACCGTCGGCCTGCTTGACGGTGTCGTCGTCGCGATTGGCGCCCTGCTCGACGGACGCGAGACTCTCAAAAATACGATTGCCGCCGTAAAGCAGTTCGTCGGTTGCTTCGGTCCGCTTGGCTGGATTCCCGTCGCCGTTCGCGGCTTGCGTACCGAGGCCGTCATCCAGCCTCCGAAAAAGGGTGAGGTCGCTCTTGTGCATATCACCGTCGAAGAATCGCTTCGCGGAAAAGGCATCGGTAAGGCAATCATCGCAAGGCTTCTGGAAGAGGTGAATCGGATGTCTACGGCCGGCGCTCAGTCGCTGCCCGTTCTCGACGTCGCCGCTCATAATGCAGGCGCCGAGCACGTCTACACTTCGCTGGGGTTTCGCGTGCAAACAGAGCGGATATCGAAGTTGCGCAATGCTGCCGGCCATGTTCCGGCGCATAAGAGAATGATTCGAGCTTGAGTTCATTTCCGCTTGCCAGCGTCTGCACGAACGGGAAACCGTTTTCATGTCGTCCGTTGCGCCGCTTGTCGGCCTCATCATGGGAAGCAAATCCGACTGGGAGACCATGAAAGAGGCCGCCCTTCTACTGAAAGAGCTGAGCATTCCGTATGAGGCGCGCATCGTTTCGGCGCATCGCACGCCCGAATTGATGTTCGAGTATGCGCGCACGGCGGAATCGCGCGGCATCGAGGTCATCATCGCCGGAGCAGGAGGAGCGGCCCATCTGCCCGGTATGACGGCGACACAGACCATGCTTCCCGTCATCGGCGTGCCCGTGCAGTCGAAGGCGTTAAACGGCATGGATTCGCTTTTATCTATCGTTCAGATGCCTGGCGGCGTTCCCGTGGCAACGATGGCCATCGGTACTGCCGGCGCGAAAAACGCCGCTCTGATGGCCGCACGCATGCTGGGCGCAAAGCATCCGCAGATTCGCGAAGCGGCGCGTTCACACTTCGAACGTCAGCGCGAGGCGGTGCTTGGCGATGCGTTACCCGACCAGGACCAGCTTAGATGAATCGTCATATATTGCCCGGCTCGACGATCGGCATCATCGGCGGCGGACAGCTCGGTCAGATGATGGCCCATGCGGCGCAGCAGATGGGGTATTATGTATCGGTGCTTGATCCCGATCCCGATGCTCCGGCCTGTCGCGTCACCGATCGACGCATCATCGGTCGCTATGATGATGCGCGTCACATCGCGCTTCTGCGTCAATCCTGCGACGTCATCACGTATGAGTTTGAGAACGTCGATCCCGAGCCGCTGCATACTCTGAGCGACGAGGGTTATGCGCTTCATCCGCATCCGAGATCTCTTTTTATTGCGCGTAATCGATCGCGAGAAAAACGCTTCGCCGAGTCATGTGGCTTTCACTGTGTTCCTTTCGTCGACGGGTTGACGCTTGATCCGGCAGCGCCGCAACAGATGCAGAAGATCGTCGAAGCGGCCGTTGCATTCGGCGATAGCATCCTGAAAACGGAAGAAGGCGGCTATGACGGCAAGGGCCAGCTGCCTTTGCGCGATCTCTCAGAAGAGCAGATTACACAGAGGTTAGCCGAATTTCATACGTCACTCGGCGCGACGTCGGCCGTCCCTGTTGTCTTAGAGAAGCGGATGCAATTTCGCTTTGAATTCAGCATGATCGCTTCGCGCTTTACCGACGGCAGCTTTCGCATCTTCCCGGCCTTTGAGAACAGCCATCGTAACGGAATCCTGCATCGTACGATCTGCCCGGCCGTTCTGCCCGATGAGGAGCTGCAGCACTGCCACGGTTCGATGCGACGCCTGCTCTCTGAGCTCGATTACTTCGGAGTCCTGACCGTTGAGTTCTTCTTCTCAGAGGACGGACACATCCTGTTTAATGAGATGGCGCCGCGTCCGCATAACTCCGGACATCTTACGATTGAGGGATGCAGCGTCAGTCAGTTCGAGCAGCACATCCGCTCCATCTGCGGCCTGCCGCCCGGCGAGCCGTCACTTTATCGACCGGCGGGCATGTTAAACATCGTCGCTCCGTATAAACCGATCGCAGAGATTGCAGATGCTCTTCTGAAAGAGCGGGATTGCCATCTTCATCTTTACGGCAAAAGGCAAGAGAAGGCAGGACGCAAGATGGGTCATATCACCGTGCTTGCCGATTCGCGAGAAGAGCTGGTGGCCCGACTGGACAGAGTGGAAGAGATCGTGTTTGGCCGGATCGAGCGTCTGTAAGCGATCGCCTGTCGGTTCACGTTCGCTGGCTCGATTGGCGCGAGTGCTCTACTCTCCTGGCATGATCGCAGGATTCCAAACCACTTCCCATAAATGGCCGTCCGGATCCTGAAAGTAGCCGGCATAGCCGCCCCAGAACGTCGGCTGAGCGGGTTTCACGACGACGGCGCCGGCCGACTCTGCCTCAGCCATGACCGCATCGACCTCTTCGCGGGAACGCACATTATGACCGAGTGTGAACTCCGTCGCACTGCGCTCCGCGCTAAGCCCCGTGTCATGCTCGATGCTCTTTCGCGGCCACAGTGCCAGGCGCAATCCGGATTGCAGCTCGAAGAAAACGACGGCACCGAATTCAAACTCAGTGCCGATGATGCCATCCGTCATGAGGCCCATCGCCCGATAAAAGCGCAGCGACCGTTCAAGGTCGTCTACGCTAAGCGTGATCACAGAAACGGATGGCCGCATACGCCTGCCTTACGGGAAGAGCGGACGGAACCAGGGAATGCCGACGGCCAGAACAAGCAGCAGGATCAGCGAGAGGATCATCTGTAGAAAACTGCGACGGGCTCCTTCTTTCTTCGCGGGAATGACTTTAAGAAGATGGGCGAACGCTACGGCCACGATCATAAGGGCAATGTGTTCGACGGCAAAGAAGCGGATGTCGGGCGCCTTCATGGCAGCCTTGAAATCGGCGAAGGCGGCGGCCGTAATGGGGCTCAAGAAGATATAGAGCACAAGGCCGATCAGGAACTGCACGTCATAAACGACGACGTTTGCTCGCACGAGCTTGATATCGCGCTCGCCGGGGCCCGTTTTCTGAAGCCATGTCATGGCCGAACGGATGAGGATGATTGCAGGAAGCAGAAGTGCGATCCAGCGGAGAAGGTTGTGAAGAGCCAGTGTCATTTCGTACATCGCTGACAGGATAGCGAAATCGCGATCACAGGGCGACTCAAAATGCTCAAGAGTGCAGACGGGCCTCTATATATTCCTTGTGCCGGGGACAGAGGAGCTGTAAGAACGGCTTGCGAGCTGAATTCGGCCCGGCCTACTGGTCTTCTACGCGCGGGCCGACCGGAAGTATAGAGGGACTGAGATGCTGGAAAGACTGTATGTGCACAACTACCGATGCTTTGAGAATTTCGAGCTCAACCTGACAGGTCTTTCCTCTGCGCTTCTCATTGGTCGAAACGGCGCAGGAAAGTCTACAGTATTGTCCGTTCTGGAGATATTTCAGAAGATCGGCCGGGGAACTAACCGCGTTGGGGAACTCGTCAAGTCAAAGGACTTTTCTCGCGCTCAGCGCGGTCTGCCCATGCGATTTGAGCTGGAGGCAAAGCTTGCAGGTCAGGTATTTAAATATACGCTGTTACTCGAGCTACCGGAAAATTTTCAAGAACTACGGGTGTCTGAAGAAAGTTTACATATTAATGGGCATCCGATCTATGATCGAAAAAAGGCAACGGTCATACTGTCAAAGCGCCCCGGCGAAATAACAGAGTTTAACATTGACTGGCATCTCATCGCCTTGCCTGTCGTGCAGACGGAGAAAGACGGAAAAGGCCCTTTGAATAATTTCCGAGAGTGGCTCGGGCGGATGCTTATTCTCTCTCCGTTTCCAGCAACCATTAAAGGGGAATCCAGCGAAGAGACTCTGAAGCCGATTAAATGGGGATTGAATCTTGCCGATTGGCTGTCAGGCCTTCTGCTCCATCACCCAAAATCCTACAGTATTATCGAGGACTATTTAAGGCAGGTCATACCGGATTTCAGTGAGTTCAGGAATGAGCCGACAGGCAAGGATTCGCGAAACCTGATTATTGTCTTCTCTTCTGAGAACAAAAAACTCACTCTCGATTTCAAGGATCTTTCTGATGGAGAGAAATGCTTTTTTCTGTCGGCCGTTGTTCTTGCCGCCAATGAGACTTATGGGCCGTTATTCTGCTTCTGGGATGAACCGGATAATTACCTTTCCATGTCTGAAGTCGGTCATTTCATTATAGAGCTCCGCCGCTCCTTTGCCAGGAACGGCGGTCAGATCATTGCCACTTCACATAATCAGGAAACAATCCTGAAATTTTCAGATGAGAATACGCTGGTTCTCGACCGCAAAAGTCATCTGGAACCCACAAGGGTAAAGACGTTGAAAGAAATTGATATAGAAGGAGACCTGCTGACCTCTCTCGTAACGGGCGATCTGCGCCTATGAGCGTAAACGCCTATGAACCTCATCTAATCATCATCCCTGAAGATGATGCGACCAGACAGCTTGCCGTAGGGTTTACACTGATCACTGATTTTCCCCGTAGAATCGACATCAGACAACCGGAGGGTGGGTGGACAAAAGTCGTCCAGCGATGTCTGGAAGACTACTGCCCGTCCATGAACAGTTTTCCGGAAAGAAAGATACTTCTGCTCGTGGACTTTGACGGCAATCCTTCGGCTCGCCGAGATCTCTTAAAGAGTCAGCTTCCTGAGGGCCTCCAGGAACGGGTTTACGTTATCGGCGTTTCGAGTGAGGCAGAAGACCTGAAACGCCGCTGCAACCATAAATCTTTTGAAGTGATCGGCGAGGATCTTGCCAGGGAATGCTCCTCTCAAACACATAACCTCTGGAAAGACGAGCTCCTCTCGAACAATCAGGCGGAAATTGAGCGCTTTGATAGAGATGTACGTCCGTTTCTCTTCAGATAGTCCGAGCTATAGCCCCCACCTTTCTCATCCCGCTCCCGCCTGGGAATATGATTGTGTCTTTGACTTCCGATAAAAAAATCGACCCCGAACAAGCCTTCTTCTTTAAAAGAGGAATCCGTCATTAAACGGGTTCAGAACAAGAGGCGAGAAATCATCCCAGAAACACTGAATTATGGCAAAGAAGAAAGAGACCAAACCCACGAAATCCAAATCAATCCCCGCTCCTGCATCCGGAGGTCTCGTCCGCACAGACATCCAGGCTGCTCTTCAGAAAGGCCTGCGCGTCGTTCCCGTTCAGATCGACGATCAGATGAAAGAGGCCTATCTCGACTATGCGATGAGCGTCATCGTCGGTCGTGCCCTTCCCGACGTGCGGGACGGTCTGAAGCCGGTTCACCGTCGCATCCTCTTTGCCATGCACGAACGTGCCTGGAGGCACGACCGCCCCTTCGTCAAATGCGCGAAGATCGTCGGCGAGGTTATCGGTAACTTCCACCCGCACGGAGACGGCGCCGTTTACGACACGATGGTGCGTATGGCGCAGGACTTCGTGATGAAGATGCCTCTGGTCGAAGGCCAGGGGAACTTCGGTTCGATCGACGGCGACAATGCGGCAGCCTATCGTTATACAGAGGCCCGACTGACGCGCGCCGCCGAAGAGCTTCTGCGCGACATCGACAAAAACACCGTCGACTTCAGCCCGAACTTCGACGACACCAAGCAGGAACCTAAGGTTTTACCGGCAGGCCTGCCGAACCTGCTCATCAACGGAGCCAGCGGCATCGCCGTCGGTATGGCGACGAACATCCCGCCGCATAACCCCGACGAGGTGATCTCTGCCGTCACCGCTCTTATCAAGAATCCCGACCTGTCGCTCAAGGATCTGATGAAGCTGATCCCCGCGCCGGACTTCCCGACGGGCGGTATCATCATCGGCGGCGAAGGCCTGAAGCAGGCCTATACGACGGGTCGCGGCTCGATTCGCATTCGCGCCAAACTCACCGTCGAGCAGCTGCGTAAGGGACGCGACACGATCGTCGTCACCGAGATCCCCTATCAGGTAAACAAGAAGAATCTGCTCGAACGCATCGGCGATCTCGTGCAGGATAAGGTTATCGAAGGCATCTCTGATATTCGTGACCTGTCGGATCGTCACGGCATTCGCGTCGAGATCGAGCTGAAAAAAGATACGAACGCTCAGATCGTTTTGAATCAGCTTTACAAGCAAACGCAGCTTCAGGTCAGCTACGGCATTATACTTCTCGCTCTCGTCGACGGACAGCCCCGCGTCCTCAACCTGAAAGAGATCCTCGTTGAGTTTATCGCGCACCGCAAAGAGGTCGTCGTCCGTCGCACGAAGTACGAGCTCGATCAGGCCGAGAAGCGGGCCCATATTCTCGAAGGTCTGAAGATCGCCCTCGACTTCATCGACGAGGTCATCAAGATCATCCGCTCTTCGAAGACGGTGGACGAGGCCCGTCAGAGCCTGATGAAGCGGTTCAAGTTAACCGAGATTCAGGCGAACGCCATCCTCGACATGCGTCTGCAGAAGCTGACCTCTCTGGAAAGCCAGAAGATCATCGACGAGCTGGCAGAACTGAACAAGAAGATCAAGGACTTCAAAGACATCCTCGCAAAAGAGCTGCGTCAGTATCAGATCATCACCGACGAGCTGCAGGCCGTCGGCAAGGCCTACGAGAAGAAGCGTTTTACCGAGATCGACCATTCTTCGGTCGATACGACGTCGTTCGAGATCACCGATCTCATCCACGACGAAGACGTCATCATCACCTTCTCAGAAGACGGCTTCATCAAACGCACGCCCATCGATACATTCAAACGTCAGAAGCGAGGCGGTAAAGGTGTGAAAGGCGCCTCGATGAAGAAAGAAGACGTGATCAAGCTGATCAGTCATGCATCGACGCATGATAACCTTCTGCTCTTCTCAAATAAAGGCAAGATCTTCGCCATGAAGGTGCATGAGATTCCTGAGGCCGGAAAGGATGCGCGCGGCAAGTCGATCAAGGCTGTCCTGAACCTCGCCGCCGATGAAAAGATTACGGCGATGACGTCGGTGCGCGAATTCGACGCCGAACGCGCCATCGTTATGATCAGTCGGGACGGTATTCTCAAGAAGTCGAACCTAGACCTTTTCGCGAACGCTCGCAAGGGCGGCATCATCGCCATCAGCCTGCGCAAGGACGACGAGCTGATCAACGTATGCCTTGTGAATCCGAAAGACGATATTCTCATCGCTACGCGAAACGGACTGGCCCTGCGCACGAATCTCGCGAAGATGAAAAGCCAGGGACGGCAGGCCTCGGGCATTATCGGCATCAGACTGGAGAAGGGCGACAGCGTCATCGGTATGGATGTTGTCGTCGAGAAATCCGACCTGTTCGTCATTACCGAGCTGGGCTATGGCAAACGCATGGCGTTCAAGAACTTCCCCGTAAAAGGTCGCGGCACGAAGGGCATGATGTATGTGAAGCCGGGCGAGAGAATCGGACCGGCCGTCGCCATCCAGACTGTGCAGAAAGACGACGACGTTATCATCATCTGTCAGAGCGGTCAGATCATTCGCGTATCGGTGGACGAGATCTCGACGCAGGGACGAAGCACGCAGGGCGTGCGCATCGTAACGCTGCATGAGAACGATTCGATCCAGGACGTGGCGATTCTGAAAGGCGATATCTAAGCGGGGGGCGCCAGTCGGCCCCGGGAGTTGTCCATCTTTCAATCGAGTGTACAGATCAAGGTGATCCAGTACACATTGCTGCTTGTAAAGAGCAATCGCTCGCAGTCACTTTACCTTCGAGTTTTAAGATATAAAAACAAACGAGGAACTGCTCCTGGCAACGTTTCTGCTTATCTGCTTCGTCATTAGAAGAAAGCACCTCGCAGGAGAGCAGCATAGGGAAGGAAAGAAATGAGATTACCAACGATTTTTTCATAATAGAAGCCACAATGCCCTGTCAATATACAAATACCAATCAGAATCAGTAGGTCATCATCTGCTGCCGGCAAAGGTGGCGGCTCGGGTGTCCAGTTCGGTGGCTGGCCTGCTGGGAATGTCACACCTGTAGCATAATGACAGCGATCCCCGTATTCCGGCATCGGATTGGTACGCCAGCCACGGGCATCCATCTCGGATCTACATAGTACCTACGCAAGACGGCATCCACCGAAAACAATCAGACTCCTTTGTCGGCGATTCCGGATAAACTGCATGCAGGCAAATAAAATACAGTTCTACACATTGGTTCAGTCTCTCGGTTTGCTTTGTGTCTTCGTTAGAAGATTGTAAACACCCCGTCAAAAAAGTAAGAATTATACCGATTCGGAAAACAATTGAAATCATTGAGAACATCCTTAAAGAAAATCAAAAATCGCAATGACCTGTTAATATTCAAATACCAATCAAAATCAATAGATCATCGTCTGCTGCCGGCAGCGGTGGCTCCGGGCCAATTCGCTCGCAACGGGGGGGGTATTACTCACAGTCCAACGTCCTCAATCAGAACTGCTTGCCGCTGTCTCAGCACACATACCGGCCACACTCCAGCACAAATCTCTGTCATCGGAAGCAGGCATGGTATCGCATACCATAGCCAATGCGACACACCTGATTACTTCATCGGATGGCCCTGTGTTGGGCGAAAGCACAGTGCAGCCCGAGGAGAAAGAGACGAGAAGACTGATCGGAACAAGACAGCCTTTCATAGACTTATAGAAAGGAACCATATCCTTGACTCTTTTCACATTGTTCTACAATCAGTCAATATTCTTGCCGCTAACAATCAGCAACGTGTGTAAAAAAATACCCCGGGACACTTGCCCTATTGCATTTCCGGGCAATCCGTGCGACATTTGCTCTATCGGGCCCGCTGGCCCAGGAGAATCGATTATGAATGAAATTCCATTGCATCCGGCTATTGTGCATATTCCCGTCGGACTGGCCATGCTCATGCCGGCCGTCTTCATTGGCCTTTATGTTTTCATCAAGAAAGAGAAGCTGCCTGCAGCCGCCTTCTTGATCGCCGTCCTTCTGCAGACGGTTCTTGTCGTTTCGGCCATCGCCTCGCTTCGCACGGGTGAGGCTGAAGAGGATCGTATTGAAGAGGCCGGCATCACCGTGCCGCATGAGGCCATCGAAGAGCATGAAGATCTGGCGAAGATGATGACGGGCGCTGCGTTAGCCACGCTGCTTCTCTCGGGCGCTTCCCTGAAGAAAAGCCGCTTCAGCGGTGGATTGCAGATCGGCGCCATCGCCCTGTCGTTCGCCGTAACAGGACTTGCCATTACAGCCGGCCATCATGGAGGCAAGCTCATCTATGTCTATGGTGCGGCAGGCCAGGGGCCGTTTGCCGAGCAGCCGGCGAACATACAGACCGACGAGCACCATAGCGGCGAAAGCGATCACTGAGGGGCCCTCACTAACTTTTTCAATGAATCGGTCTCATCGCCAGGGGCCCAATTGGTGGTCCGGCAGTGGGCCGATTCTGAGCCATTGAAGGCTCTATTTCCAGCAAACAGGTTAACAACGCAACCCTGTCAGGGCGGCAGGCTCAACTGTCATCTGGAGTTTCCACTCCGTCACGGTTTTGGTTGACCCAACGAAAAATATCTCTATCAATTCGACCGTTCCGGGACCTTCCGTTTATATGAACGAACAGACTCGCGTTGATTGGGAGCCTTACTACCGGTCACGCTCCACTTTACTCATTCCGGAATCCTATTTTAAGAGATATTTCTGGCGAAGCCCCTACATTAAGGTCGGGCATCTGGCTCTTGGCGCGTACCTTTCCATACTCATGAACGATCCACAGCTTGAATACAAGCTGAGCTGCCTTGAAAGGACCGGTAAGTGGAAGAAGCAGTATCAGGAAGAAGGGCAGGATTTGTGCCGGGTGAATTTTTATCCGGATGACCGGGATTGGGGGCGGCTGTCGGCGATTTCGAATGCTACTGGGTATTCTCGCTGCTATATTTTTGTGTACTTAATGCTGATCGCAATGGGGGTGATATCTCTGGACGATGGAGGAACTTCACCGGTTTGGGTGAAGGGGCACTGGAATCCTGAAGTCTTTTGTTCAATTTGTGTCGATGCAGTCACCAGAAAACTCACGAGAATCCTGCAAACATAGCATCCCGCGCACGCACCAATAAAAAAGCCGCCCTTTCACGGGCGGCCTCTCTTCATCGTCTAACGCTTCGGTTGATCGCGGTCGCCGCGATTTTCATTGCGGTCGCCGCGATCGCCGCGGCCACGATTGCCACGGAAGTGGTCGCGGCGTCCGCCGCCCTTCTGCTGTTGCGCACGGCGCTCCTCTTCGCGAGGATCTTCGTGCACCTGGCCTGTTGCCTTGGTGAAGATCATCTTGCCCGCCGCCGTCTGAATGATCGACGTTACGTTTACGGTGATGTGCTTGCCGAGCAGCGCTCGTCCGTTCTCCACGACGACCATCGTGCCGTCTTCGAGATAGCCGATGCCCTGATTCTCGTCTTTGCCTTCTTTGATGACCTCGATCTGAATGTCTTCGCCAGGAAGAACGATCGGCTTGAGAGCGTTCGTAAGGCTGTTCAGGTTCAGAACTTCGACTCCCTGCAATTCGGCGACCTTGTTCAGGTTGAAGTCGTTGGTGATGAGCTTGCCGCCCGTTTCACGTGACAGCTTCACAAGCTTGGCGTCGACCTCACGCGTATCGGTGTAATCGATGTAGCTGATCTTCACTTTGATGTTATCGAGCTGCTGCAGTTTGTTCAGCATCTCAAGGCCGCGGCGTCCGCGATTGCGCTTGATCGGATCGGGCGAATCGCTGATCAGCTGGATCTCACGCAGAACGAAGTTCGGAATGATAAACGGCCCTTCCATGAAATTCGTCTGGGCGATATCGAGGATGCGTCCGTCGATGATGACCGACGTATCGAGGATCTTCTCGGTCGTCCCCGATACTTCGTCGTCATGGCGGAAGCCGCCGATCAGGCGCAGGCCCGGCGAGTGTGCGAGAAAGATCCCCACATAGACGCAAAAGGCAAATGGAACGACATAAACGATGGGGCGATACGGACGCGGAAGTTGCAATGCATCGGCGATCTGGCCGAGAAAGAAGGCGGCCATCAGGCCGAAAAGAAGGCCGGTGGCCACATACACAAGGCCGTCGGCGGTCAGTCCTTTGAAAATCGTTTCTGTGTTGAAGAAAACAAAGGCGATGATCAGAGCAACGGTTCCGTTCACAATCACGGAAATCAGCGATCCCTCAGAAAGAGGTAGGGCTATCGCAGCAGCCACAAGTCCGGCAAGAACCGGACCAAGAATACGGTACAGAGATTTCATAACTCACTCTCTATAGAATAGATTGAGCTATGGACTTCTTCTCAGACGGCGGGCGATCAGGACAGGATATCAGAAATAAGGTTACCGGCCTCTTCCTGCGTGATGCCTTTTGCTATGGCAATCTCGCTGGTGATGAGGTTATAGGCCGATTCATATAGCCTTTTTTCCATCAGGGAAAGTTCTTTATCTCGCGCTCTTTTGTAAAGATTCCGGCAGACCTCTGCTACGGAATAGATGGAACCGGACTTTATTTTATTCAGATTATTCTGATAGCGGATTTTCCAGTCCTCTTCCGTGTCCACTTCGTCCTTTTGCAGTAAGTTCGTAACCTTCTTTACATCGGTTTTCTTGATAATGGCACGGATTCCGGTCTCCTTCGCCTTATTGACCGGAATAACGACCTTCATCTTATTACTCTGGATTTCAAGAATATAACAGAGCGTTTTGTTTCCCAGGATGGTCTGTTTCTGAATGCCTGTCACTCTACCGACGCCATGCATCGGATAAACAATGTAATCGCCCTCAGCGAAACCGGTCTCTTCAACCGACTCCTTTTTAACCTTCTGCACAGCAGCCGGTTTGGGAGCAGTTTTCGGAGCGGATTTAGGAGCCGATTTTTTCTTGGCTTTCGTCTGAGGCATAAGTAGTCCAGGATAGCTCGCAAACAACGAAAACTTAGCGACAGAATCCGACAAGGCTTTTTTCGATTTGACCGAATTTCCCGCTCTCGAACCGTCGTTTCAGGGGATTGATCTGAATGTCAATTCCCCGAAACGAAGATCCGGCGGCCGAAAAGGCCCGGAATCCAGGAGAAACGCATGAAAGAAGTTTACGTGTTCGATGCGGTACGTACGCCCCGCGGAAAAGGGAAGAAACGCGGCGTACTGGCGCATGTTCATCCGGTTGACCTTGCAGCCGTCCCCCTGAAGGCCCTTCCTCAGAGAAACAATCTCGATCCGTCTGCCGTTGAAGACGTGATCCTCGGTTGCGTCTCTCAGGTCGGGGAACAGGGAGCCTGCATCGCTCGCAATGCCGTTCTGGCCGCGAAATGGCCTGAAAACGTTCCCGGCTATGTTCTGAACCGCTTTTGTGGATCTGGCCTGCAGGCCATTCAGAATGCGACCGGTATGATCGGCTCGGGTCAGATGGATCTCGTCGTCGCCGGCGGCGTCGAATCGATGAGCCGCGTCAAGATGGGAGCCGATATTGAAGGCCTTGACTTTGCCGTCGGTAACGAGGTATTAAAGAACGACTACGCCCTCGTACCGCAGGGCATCTCGGCCGATCTTATCGCCACGAAGTATAACATCAGCCGCGAAGAAGTGGACCGCTACGCCGAACAGAGCCAGCAGTTCGCCGATGTCGCCATCAAAGAGGGCCGCTTCAAGAACAGCATCGTTGCCGTAAAAGGCCCGAACGGCGAAGACATCGTTCTCGACGAGCATCCGCGCATCGAAAGCGACTACGCCTTCCTCTCGGGACTCGGCGCCATCTTCAAGACGATCGGCGAAAAGGAACTCGATGCCATCGCCCTGCGACGTTATCCGGAACTGAAGGCTATCCAGCATGTACACACCCTGGGTAACGCGTCGGGCGTCGTCGACGGATCGGGCATCGTCCTTCTCGGATCAGAAGAGGCGGCGAAGCAGCATAACCTGAAGCCCCGCGCACGCATCGTCGCCACGGCCGTCGCCGGCACCGAACCGACGATCATGCTCACCGGACCCGTTCCGGCATCGCAGAAGGCGCTTGCAAAGGCCGGTCTCAAGGCCGACGACATCGACCTGTGGGAGATCAACGAGGCCTTCTCTGCCGTCGTAATCTTCGCTATGCGCGAACTGGGCATCCCCCGCGAAAAGGTAAACGTAAACGGCGGTGCGATCGCTCTCGGCCATCCGCTTGGTGGAACGGGCGCCATCCTGCTCGGCACGATCGTCGACGAACTCGAACGTCGCAAGGCTCGCTACGGTCTTGTAACGCTCTGCATCGGCGGAGGCATGGGCGTCGCCACGATCGTCGAGCGTATCGGATAACGCTGGCTTTCGTTGCGCTCCGGCGCCGTTTTAGCAAAGGCGGAGGCAATGCTTCCGCCTTTTTTTGACCTGTAAGGCTATGCAGCGGCAGATCAAAAGTCATTTGACGGGGTCCTTGCCCTGTAAAGTGTTCAGTGATGCTCTCTGCGCCGCCTGTCTATCGGAACTCCAGAATCAGAATCTTTATCCTGTTTCTCAATCTCATTTTTGTCTTCTTATCTGTAGTCCTTCTCTCCTCTTCCTGCACGAAGTCCGGCGATGCGCCGCAAGCGTTCTCGGTAAACGACGGCACTATCGACCTTACCCAATGGAATCCCGAGCGCGACGGAGCAGTACCGCTCAAAGGTGAGTGGAAGTTCTTCTGGAACACACTGCTGCCCGCAAATGAACCGCTGCCCGAAGACGGCTTTATTCTCGCCCCACCGACGATCTGGAACGGACTGCAAACTGTCGATCCGCGAGAAAACCCGGAAGGCCAGAAATTGAACGGAGAAGGATACGCCTCCTACGCGGTCACAATCCGGCCACCGGCTTCCGTGGCTATACTGGCAATCAAGATTCCCGACGCCGGTTCGTCGATGACCGTCATAGCAAACGGCGAAACGGTATATACGGCAGGCAGGGTCGGCACTTCAGAGGATTCTTTCACGCCCTACTACCGTCCCGGTACGGTGGATCTCATCGTTTCTCCAGGAAAGGACATCGACCTTCGCTTTCAGGTGGCTAACTTTGTCGATCGTCACGGCGGGATTCAGGGAGAGGTTCTGGTCGGCACGCCCGCTCAGATCGATGCCGTCGTGCGGCGCAATATCGTTTATGAGATGTTCCTGTTCGGCAGCATTCTCATCATCGGGTTCTATCATTTCGGATTATACATCCTCAGAAAACAGGATTCCAGTCCGTTCTGGTTCGGGCTCTTCTGTATCGACATCGCTCTGCGCACGATTCTGATGGGCGAGAGGCTCTTTCAGACGGCCTTCCCCGGCCTGCCGTGGATCGTCACCAATCGCCTTGAGTTCTTCACCGGTTATCTCTCCATTCCGCTCTTTTTAACGTTTCTTTATTCGCTGTATCCGCAGGAGGTGAAGCTGCGCGTCGTTCAGGCCTTCTGGTTGATTGCAGCGGCCTTTCTTGCCGTCGTCAGCTTCACGCATCCAACTTTCTATACCGAGAGCCTGCCCTACTATGAGGTCGTGATCGTCGCCGGCATCGCACTGGTCGTCGCCACGATGGGCCTGGCCGCACGTCGTCGACGACCGGGCGCCATTCAGGCGCTTGGCGGCATTCTCTTTCTCGGCGGATGCGTCGTACTTGATCTTCTGAGATTGGAGCAGATCTTCACAATAGAGCTGTTCACGACGCTCACGCCGCTCGGCCTTTTCGTCTTTATCCTGTCGAAATCCTACATCATATCGGAACGATTCTCGCGAGCCTACCGTACGGCCGAACAGTTAGCCGATGAGATGAAAGAATTGAACTCGGCTTACAGTAAATTCTTTCCCGAGGAGTTTCTGAGACTGCTTGCGAGAGGAAACATCACGGAAATCGGCCTCGGCGATCATCGCAGCATGGAAATGACCGTACTCTTTTCTGACATCCGATCGTTTACGGAACTGTCGGAGTCGATGACGCCCGAACAGAACTTTCACTTTTTGAATTCGCTTCTCGGCGAAGCGGGGCCGATCATACGAAAGCATGATGGCTTCGTCGACAAATACATCGGCGATTCGATCATGGCCCTGTTTCCGGGTAGCCCCGATCATGCTCTTGACGCCGCCGTCGAGATTCAAGCGAAGGTGCGACAGTTTAACCAGGAGCGCATCGACGCCGGCCTTGAACCCATCGACGTCGGCATCGGCATTCATTTCGGTCCGATGATTCTCGGAACGATCGGCGAAAACGAACGCATGCAGGGCACCGTCATCTCAGATGCGGTAAATCTCGCCTCTCGTATCGAAGGGTTAACCAGAGCCTACCATTCGACCATCCTGATAACGGGCGAGCTTCTTGACAGGCTCGAACAGCGCGAACGCTTTCATTTCAGAGAAATCGACATCGTTCGCGTAAAAGGCAAAAAGAACGCCGTGCGTCTCATCGAGGTTCTGGACGGTTTTTCGCCGGCGCAGAGAGAGCTTCACGAGAAACATGCCGATGCCTTTCATCGTGCCATAGAGAGCTTCCGTTCCGGGGATTTTACGTCCGCTCAGGCGCAGTTTGAAACGATTCTTTCGGACGACCCGGACGACGGTGTGGCCAGGATCTACAGCCGGCGTTGCCAGCGTCTCGTTGAAAAGGGTATTCCCGAAAACTGGGAGGGGATCACCGAGCTGCGATACAAATGAAGCTGCGTTCCCGACTCGCCCCTTCGCCCACCGGAGAGATGCATACAGGCCATCTGCTGCATCTGATTCACGTATTCGGCATCGCTCGAAAGACGTCGGCCGACATCGTCTATCGCATGGAAGACCATGATCGATTGCGCTGCCGACCTGAATTTGCCGAACAATGGAAGAGCGACCTGCGCTGGCTGGGCTTCACGACAGGCAATGAGCAGTGGTCGGTGCAGAGTGAACATGCGGAACGTTATACACGGCTGCTTGAGCGTCTGCGCGAGGCCGGGCTTGTTTATGCCTGTAGCTGCTCGCGAAAAATGATCGAGCAGCGCCGGGCTGCGACGAGAATCGTCGGCGACGAAGCAGGCTCCGGCGCCGGCTATGATGGATTCTGCCGCAACCGAGGCCTTCCCTTTTCGGATCAAAGTGGCGTCCGTCTGCAATTGAATGCCGAATCGCAGGGATTTGTAGATCTGCGCCTCGGCAAGCAAACGTGTGTTACGGATCAGGCAGATCCGCTTTTGCGCGATAACCGCGGGCTTTTCACGTACCAGTTCTGCGTCGTCGCCGATGACATTGTCGAGGATGTGAACCTCATTATCCGCGGAGAAGACCTGCTCGAATCGACGGCCCAGCAATTACAGATGCGCCGACTGTTCGCCCCTCTGCTCGGTAAAGAGCTCCAGGACATCGTCTTTTATCATCATCCGCTTCTCTATGACGAAAGCGGTCGTAAGCTCAGCAAGACGCATCAGAGCCTGCATCTTCGCGCGATGCGTGCCGCAGGCGAAAAAAGGCCCGAGCAATTGCTCGGGCATGCAGCACGGCTGGCAGGGTTAACAACCTCTGAGGTTCTTCATGCAGACGAATGCGCGAAGCTGTTTCAAAACATCAACTTATAGATATGCACGGTTTCAAACCGTCAATCGCTATGCCCATCGAACCACTGCGCCGTCTCTTCCCACAGGTCTTTCTTGCGATTCGGCTTTAAGAAGCCGAAGTGTCCGATCTCGTCGGTTTTAAGGTCTCGCGGATGAATGTGGCGATGATTGAGCTTCAGTGTACGAAAGCGCCGCAGTAGCGAGGCCGACGAGTTGGTCGGAGCATACTCGTCATCCTCGAAGCTGAAGGCCAGCGTAGGCCGATCGTACTGCGCCGCATACTTCGCCGGATGTTCAAGACTCTCATCTTCGATGAAGCCGCTATAGCGACATACCTTCGCCCAGTCAAGGGCTACGTTAGGCGGAAGCGTTTCGCCGTACCATCCCTTTCCTTTCAGCAAAGCGCCGTTCTTTTTCACATGGCGAGGAAGCGTCCACAGCCAGGTAAACAGCATCTTGAAACGCGTCAGACCCGAATAATGCTTCCAGTATCCGTCGGGCACAGCGAGGAAAACCATCGAACGGATCTTCTCGGACTGCGGAAGAAAGGCCATCAGCCATCCGCCTCCGGAATGCCCCATGAGATGATACGATGGGTAACGCTCTTCGATCCATTTCTGCACGCCGGCGATATCGTAGGTCGCCCAGGAATGCATCGGATCAAGCACCTTCTCGGGGCCCGGACCGGCTGATCCGCCCATGCCGCGATAATCGAACGTCAGGACCGGATAACCCTTCTGCGCCAGAAAACGAGCATAGAAGGCGTAAAAGGCACGCTTCACCCCGAAAGCGGGATTGATCAGCACCGGGGGGCGATCCCTTCCGTTTTCGGGGTGGTAGAGCGTTGCCGAGAGAGCAAATCCGTCTTTTGCGGCGATCGTGAATTCTTCGAGGCGCTTTTGCGCTACTTCTGCCATAAACTCCTCCATATAGAAGCGGTCCTCTACAGAACCGCTCAGTCATCGAGAATCCGGCCTGCCGCCCCTGAAGGCAGTAGACCGTTCGGTCTATTTAGATTAACAAAAAGTAGTCCGATCGGTCTACTCTTTTTCTTTCCTTTTCCAGAAAATCGTGTAGAATAGAATGCCGGAGTAAGCCATGAAACACGAAAAGCAGAATCCCCGAGAACGCATCCTTGACAGCGCCTTTCATCTGTTCCGGGATCAGGGCTATGCCGAAACGGGTATCTCTGAGATTCTGACCGAGGCCGGCGCTTACAAAAAAAGCCTTTACGACCATTTCACCTCGAAAGAGGACCTGGCCGTCGAATACCTGGCCAGCCTCACTCACAGCCACGCCGATCTGATCGAGCGAGTCGCCGCCACAAGCGAGGATCTCGAACGCTTCACCGATCGTTGGGTCGACCTCGTGCGCCGATCGCTGAAACACAGCAAGCGGCAGGATTGTCCGATCGGACTCTTTGCGGGGGAGGTTGCCTCGATTCCCGAGATGCGTCCGCATGTTCTTGAGACGATCGATCGGTTAATCCGGACGATGCAACGAAGCGTCCAGCAGATTATACCGCTTCCCGATGCCGAGGCCGAAAACCTGGCCCGTCGCGTCTTCGTCGCCTTTCAGGGAGGCATGCGTCTTTTCTATCTTACAGGCGAGGAGCGTTACCTGACGCTGATGCGCGAAGAACTCAAGCATATCGCTCGATCGGTGCCGGTCGTGAAGAGTTAGGGCATTTCCTATGCACACCCTCATTACCGGCCGACTTCCAGACATTCTACTCGCCCCCTGCATTGTAGAACTCCGAACCCAAAACCGGGACGTTAATATTGATACCTTTCGGGCCTGGTTGTTTAATTCCGGAATAAAGTATACTGGCTTTGAAACTACAGAAACAAGCATTCACCGAGCTCCTATTAAAGCTATCGTTGCTTTTTCAAACAAGGATGACGCCAACCGCCTGATTGAGCACGCGGAAAAAACCAGAAAGGGTAACCTGGTCTGGTCTGACATCATTATCCCTCCGGTTCTAAAAATTCAGGCTCCTCAGATAAGATCGCAATCCTATTCGGGCGGCCATGAAAGCTATGCCTCTCTGACCGTTGCCTTTTCTCCGGCGGAACGGCCAGATGGATTCGAGTTTGAATTTGAATCAAAAGCCTTACGCGAAGAACGTGGAATCGAAAACAACGAAAACTGGTGGTCTGCCGACCTGGCTAGTTCCCTGGCAAAGAAGACAGCCGATCATCTTATTCATCGCTTTGCAGCTTCTGGAAGGCCAGAGAGCATTCGGATTCAAATTCAAGAGATCCTTTACCGGGAAACATTTCGCTGGGAATGGGGTGCCTATTATTGTTTAGAGCAGTGCCTCACTGAGATGCTAAAAGATCTCAACATAACTGCACGAGAAGCACAGTGAGGGCCGTAATTACAATCCTGCTCGCGCTGACAGTACCTGTTATGAGGTGCGCTTCTTCAGCGACGCAGATTATAGAAACACATACAGACGGCACCGTCGAACAGTACGACCTGACAGGCGCAATCGGCCAGGAGCACGCTATTCCCTGTATCTATGATGATCATGCAAAATGTCGTGCTTATTTCTTTCCGCTGGAAATCCATCAGCCTTTTCCCTGGACCGTATATATCAACCTTGCTCCAGAGGACAGAGTCCTCACTGTCATTGTCGGCAGCGGCGGTGACGGTCTTCTTGTGCGCGGAAATCGAGCCGAGGGCGGAATGCTGTCACAGAAAGCCCATGTCACCTGGGGACCGGATAGCGTCGAAGCATACTCCAGTACGCTTCATTTTCGCGCCGAAGGAATTCATAAAGGCAGTCCGTTAGCGTTATGGTTCCATCATGGAGACAAGCCGTGCGCTGACATCAAGCTCTGCACGGATCGAGTAGAACTCTACCCTCAAAGATCGCCGCAGGAGATGCGGATCTATCGGTTCGGGAATGACAGGACGAACTTTAGTCTTAACCCTTCTAATTATTCTCTTATGCAGAGATGCCTGTTTTGAATATGCGGCTAACGATCTTCATGGTCCTTCTGTCGGCATGTACGCCGTTCAAGAAGCAAGATTCCTGCGCACTACCAGAGAAATCCGAGCCGGGGCAGAAGTTGCTGCTGATTCCGTTCAGCTGTGAAAGAAACAGCGCTACACAATCAGATTTTTCCATTTCTGTATGCCCGCGTGTCGAACTTGCCGATAATCGTCAGGCTGTTGTGCATCTCGCTCTCTATCCGGTGCCAGTTGCGACTGCGCATCAGGCCACTTATCACAGCCCGGCTCCTGAAACAATAGAGATAGAGTTCCCCTACTCCACTCCGAACTACAATCTGTGCTTCGGTGGCTGCTTCCACGTAGAGTCCGATCTTTCGGGCAGGGCGTATCGGAATTGTGAACTACAGTGCAAGAGGCAGTTGTTATCCGATTACGGCAAAGTCACAGCAACGTTTCCTGTGAAAATGGTATTACGTGTCGGCCCGGAGGAGGCGCAGATTACTTCATTAGAAGGAATAGATCCTGATCCGGTTCCCGAAAAGCGAAAATACGAATTCAAGAACCCGTTCGAAGGTCCGCTGGTGTGCAAGAGGGTCTTAGAGGTTGAATAACTCCGTCGAGATACGATGAGGACAGGCTTAGTGCCGGGCCGTTCCATTCAGACCTAAGACACTTCAGAGGCTGTAGCAGTCCGCCCTGCCCCATTACCCAGCATTTTCTTGACCGTTTCACATCGCCTGCTAAACAAGAATGAACAAGTGGGTCTGTCGGCTGATTCGGCTTACTCGCACATAGAACAAACCATGGCCAGCATACTGAGAATTCGATCGCTCCCTTTTTTCGCTCCCATGACCGTACTGGCCGTTTCGTGTGTTGCAAGCCTGGCCCTGATCGAAGCCCGACAGATATTCTTTCAGAAGTATCAGTACCGCTTTCTTGTCTGGAATCTCTTCCTTGCCATCATTCCGCTGGGCATCGCCTATGTGGCTTTTGTTTACTATGAGTTACGGCGTCGCAGGATGGACGTTCTTTTTCTTCTGCTTCTTATTACCTGGCTGCTTTTCTTCCCCAACGCTCCCTATATCGTAACGGATTTCGTTCATCTAAAGGCGAAGAAAGGCGTTCCGATCTGGTTTGATATCGTCCTTCTTTACTCCTTTTCATGGAACGGCTTGCTGGCCGGCCTTTTCTCGCTGCGCATCATGCATCTTGTAATCAGTGACCGATTGAATCGCTTCATCGGATGGCTCTTTGTCCTCGCTGTACTGCCGCTTGCTTCTTTCGGCATCTACCTCGGCCGATTTCAGCGCTGGAATTCCTGGGATGTGGTCGAAAATCCAAGAAGCTTGCTGGTCGACTCCCTGAAACTTTTACAGACGTCTCCCTCTGATTTTCATATGGCCTCGATTCTGGGCTTGACCTCTCTTGGCCTGTTTCTTGGCTACGTGATGCTTGTTTCTGTTGCAACAATGCGATACGACAAGGGTGAGCCATGAACGGCATTGTTTTTCAGAAAAAGACGAAGCTCTGACTGTTATATGTGTACGTACCAGAAACGGACACAACCAAACCCCATGCACCAAACAAAAACATTCAAATCGAAGGACGGCCTGTTGATTACGGCCGATTTATATAAAGTAAAAGACGCGAAGGGCCTGATACTGCTCTGCCACAGATCTCACTGCAACAGGGCGGAGTATCGTGAGACGGCGCCTTTTTTCAACGAGCTGGGTTATTCATGCCTTGCCATCGACCAGAGATCGGGCATGAACATATTCAAAGAGGTCAATCAAACATCGACGCTGGCCAAGCAGAAAGGGCTCCCTACGGGCTACCTTGATGCGCGGCAGGATATTGAGGCCGCCGTCGATTATGCCTGCAACAAACTGAATCAGGGCAAACCGATCATCCTGCTTGGCAGCTCCTACTCGGCGGCCCTTGCGCTGCTCA
This sequence comes from Leptonema illini DSM 21528, assembly GCF_000243335.1. Taxonomy (NCBI): domain Bacteria; kingdom Pseudomonadati; phylum Spirochaetota; class Leptospiria; order Leptospirales; family Leptospiraceae; genus Leptonema; species Leptonema illini. Next base: position 3,510,430 of record NZ_JH597773.1, read on the forward strand.
TTTCATTACAATCCGACAGAATACAAGCCCTGATGCTATTCAGTCCGGGAGAGCATCTGAAAGGCATCCGGCTGGCCGACGAGATCAAAGCGTTGAAGACGCCCTGCTTTGCCACTGCCGCCCAAAAGGAATTCGAAGAGATGAAGAGCCTATTCCGGCATTGTGACGCAAAGCATCTGAACCTCTACAAGCCCGCTCAAGAGGGCTTTCATGGATCGAAATGCATGTGGCAGGGCGTTCCCGGATTTCAGGGCTACAGAGAGGCGGCCGCTCGCTTCTTGAGTTCGCTCGAATCACAGGCCGTCTAAATCGAGTAAAAGCTCTTGACCGTTTTCGGCTCCGATTACGATCGCAACGAAGAAACCGAGCAACCCCTCTGGAGCCCGCTATGAAACAAAAGAAAGGCAACGCCCTTAACGCAACCCAAACTTCCGAACTGATGAAAATCCTCAAAGCACGCTTTGAAAAGAATATGGCCCGCCATAAAGGCCTTGAATGGGCGACGGTGCTCGGTCGGCTTGAAAAGAATCCCGAGAAGCTCTGGTCTTTGAACGAGATGGAACGCACGGGTGGCGAACCCGATGTCGTCGATTACGATAAAAAGACCGGCCAGCTCACGTTCTTCGATTGCTCGCCCGAAAGCCCGAAAGAGCGACGCAGCCTCTGCTACGACCGCAAGGCGCTTGACGATCGCAAAGAAGCAAAGCCCGCCGATTCCGCTCTTGATATGGCAGCTGCCATCGGTATCGATCTGTTAACCGAAGAACAGTACCGAATGCTTCAAACGCTCGGCGAGTTTGATCTGAAAACTTCGAGCTGGATCGTAACACCGGCGCCCATCCGCAAACTGGGCGGCGCCCTTTTCGGCGATCGCCGCTACGATCACGTCTTTATCTATCATAACGGCGCTTCGTCGTATTATGCGGCAAGAGGCTTCCGGGGTGCGTTGAGGGTATGATGAATAACGCTAATCCCATAACTCCGACGAGGAATCAATGCTACGTAGATACGTACTGAGCGCTCTGACATTTCTGCTGTTCGCCGTAGCAGCGTTCTTTCTGTTCTCGCCCGATCTCGGTACCATGGAGCTGCGCGCCTACAGGGCATACTGTCTCAAGGCCGCTGGCATCAGTATCGCCGGCCTCTCGCTGTATGTTGCCGGCACGGCGACGCTGGCCCGCGAGATGAAACACGGTTATTTTCTGACGCTCCTGCCCGTGGTCGGATTTGCCGTTACGGGATATCTCACATTCAAGCACAACGATACGTTACGCAAAGAGATTCAAGATCTGCGCCGCCAGGAAGTGGAACGCATTCTGGAACGTCATGCCGAAGAAGAATGGTCGGAGCACAGACAATAAACCCGAACCACACCCGTCACTACCCCTAACTACGGAACGAAGGCATCCTGTAGATCGACGGCGCCCGGAAGGTTCTGGCCGTACATACGAACGCAGATGAGCGGATACTCCGTCATCGGGCACGGCGCAGACATGATAGCAATGACGCAACCGGCAAGGGCGTTCTTCTCCAGCTCATCGATCACAAACAGCGGAATGGGCGGAACGGACCCGCACTCCGAGCGCTTGTATTCGATGGCGACTAAGAGATCAATATTGGCCTCAGTCGGCTCTATCTTCTCGACGACGCAGGACGAAAGAAGCGGAACAAAAATAATCAAGACAAAAAACACAAAATGGCGCGTGCGGAACGGCTTACGCATATTTAAGAATCGCTTCATGATCAAAACCTCATCGTATACGAGATGGGCATGAAGTTCACTTCCATCTTACTGCGTGAATGACGTCTGTCGGCCTTGTAGGCCTGGAATTGATAGGCGAAGATGATCACATCCCACCAGAAATGCAGGGCGATGCCTTCGCGAATATCGCCGCCGTTCTTATGCTGCATGAAAGCAAAGTAATAACCGTACATCGTCTGCGGTAGAACGGAACCGACCGGAGCGCCACCCTGTAGATGCGCGAGGCCGAACAGCGTGCCCGAAATGAGACCGCCTGTGAACGGACCGTGACGTCGCGAAAGCGTATGGTTCATATAGCCGCGAAAAAACGCCTCTTCGGCGACGGCGGCGTTCATAGACTGATAGACCGTTAAGAACTCCCGGGTGCCGTCGTTCATAAATCGATCGTTAACCAGTGTTGTGTCATTATACGGACCGCTTGATCCGATGGCGCCGGCAAGAACGGCAAGCGGCACATATACCCAGGGGCTTGAAAGATACTTCCATTGAAAAGGAGCGATCAGCAACTCTTCGATGCGCTCATCATGCCGTCCGGCGCCGGCGTCCCGATAGCTCGAATATACGGAATAAAAGATCGTGCTCTGCGCCATCAGCCCGTAAGCGCCCGCCATCTCGGTGCGCGTGTTGGTACGGTTGTATTCACCGTATTCGACCAGCGGATTTGTTTCGGCGATCTTTCCGTCTTTGATCATGCGCATCTGCCGATCGTAGGCAGTCTCAAGCGAAAAAGGAGCCATCGTATACAGTGCGTTATCTGAATAAAGAACGCCCTGTCTGGCTAACTCTCGTCCGAGCAGCACCTCTTCCAGATCATAGGTCACACGACGATCCTCGAATTCGATGTAGTCATCTTTAGAGGCAAGCGTGCCCGCCGATGCGATCGAGCCTGAAAAAAGCCCGAACTGAAACATGGCCGTGCCGTAGTTTCCGAGAGCGGCCTGCCCGAGTCCGGGCACGATACCGAGAAGAGCGGCCTTATTCGGGCTGATGCTGCCACGATGCGGCGCCGGAATCGAGCGATCCCACCAGGCGGGTTTTTCCGGGGCGGGTTGCGGCTCGTCGGGGCTCTGCGCGAAAAGCGACGTCGGCCCGACGAAGAAAGGCCCCGCGAACAGGAGCAAAGTAATAAGAGAACAGAGATATGTACGCTGCACCACGTCTTTATTCCAATGACGGAGAAATCCCGTCAATCGATTTCTCTATATAGATCATCTGCCTCTAAGCAGAATGTTTTATTCTCCCACGATCGGATGCGGCAGCTTCAGTCTGGCAAAGCGACGCAGATCCTTTTCGGCGAACCAACCGGCGTTCATCTCGATGGCGTAGAGCGCCGGCGACGAAGAGCTGTAGATCCGCGCGCCGTCGTCGGGATCCATACGCTGCACGTCGACGAGAAAGCCCTGCGAATCAAAAAAGGCGACATCAAGGGGGACGAGCGTGTTCTTCATCCAGAAAGACTGGATCTTCTCTTCGGGAAAGACGAAAAGCATGCCCTCATCCTTTCCGAGGGAGGTGCGATGCATGAGGCCCTGCTGTCGCTCTTCTTTTGTGCGAACGACCTCGACCCGGGCGGGAATGCCGCCGATCTCGATTTCGATGCGGCTTCGCGGCCACAGATCTCCGGAAACAAGAGAACAGGAGGATGCAAGGAAGAGCAGCAGTACAATCGCCGGTCGGATCAGTGGCATAGAACTCTCTTAGCCGGATCAGAGCGGCTGGCAAGCAAAACTGTGTCCCATATTTTCGGATGCCGCAGAGTGCTTCTGATCAAGCCCGTTCGAGTCCGCACTGGCTCACGCCAACCCGCGCTCTATACGCTTTGTGCGCTTAACGAAAACGGGCCGCCTCTGATGCAGGCGACCCGTTAGCCGACGATACTCAAGCGGATGTCAGGCAGCCATCGAACCAACGCAGCCACCCGTTCTTCTAAAGCTTACTGGAAGTGCAGGATGATCTCACCGCGCTTCACCGCATCGACGACGATCTTTTTGCCCGTATCACGCACGACAAAGAACATGCGCGGATCTTCGCCATAAAAAGCGAGCGTATCACGCAGCGCAAACTCACGTCCCGGATACGTCACCTCCCAGATCAGCTCGTTTGAGTCGGCGCTGATCTCGTTCACCTCTTTTACGGCGGTACGCTCGACCAGGTCGTCGCGGAACGTTCCGGCGCCTTTCTGATCGAGTCCGCGTACACGCATGACGATGACGTTATTGCGCGTCATCTCGGACCACTTCGATTTCAGAGTACTGTCGAGAAACTTTGCAAATCCACCTGGTTGCTTGATCGGATCCTTCGCCGTTCCGACAGAGAATCGAATCACTGAAGCCTGCGCGGCCGCTATATCGGTCACATGCGCTCCGCCCATCGCTTCACGATAGCTTCCAAGCACGCTGCCGCGTCCCCAGAGCGCAAGGATCGTCAGCGTTCCGGTCGCCTGATAACTTTTCATCTGCGGTTGTGCCGATGCCTGCGGGTTGGAATCGATCGTCCCGATGACAAGCACGTCAGCGCCCGCTGCCATGGCGCGATCTTTCAAAATATCGGGCAGTTTGGACGGATCGGCGGCTGCCAGCTCTTCGTTGAAGCCGCCGGTGACGACCGATCGCGAATCGATGATTGTATAACCCTTCGAGATCAGGAAGTTCTGCAACTGAGACGACGCCTGTCCGCTGCGCGAGGTGAAGCCTTCGACTTTTTTGGCGGCGCCGGCAAGGTTGTACTCTTCGCGAATCAGAATCATGACTTTAGGGTTACCGACAAGCTTCTTCATCGTGTCGATCGTGCTCTGGATATCGACCTTGCTGACGTTGAAGCGCACGAAAAGCTTCATCATCTTGATCGTATCAAGCATGTATTCCTTTTCGTCGATGATCTGATCGTTCTTGCAGATGCCCTGAGCCTGAGCAAAGATCTCTGTGCCCGTCGACTGTCCGTCGCCGACGCCGCTATGGGCGGCCACGGTGCTGCCGATGCATTTCTCAACGGCCTTACGGCAGGCATCTTCTTTCGCCTTCATACGAGTAGCCGATACGCTTGTGAACAGAGGGGCCTCGCCGTAGACGGTGATCTGCCCGTTTAAACATTCGGATTGAAAACTGCCGCGCTGACCGGAATCGTCGGTCGTGCTTCCGCTGCCGCAATGAGCGGTAAATGCAAGCATCAGGGCAAGGCCTGCGCTCAGAACAAGAGGTCTTTTCATCATAGCTCCGATTAGACGGGCCCTGCAAGGAAAAGCAATAGTTTTTTGTAAGTCGGAGATGGGCCGGCAGAGCAGCTGGTGGCCTCGTTTGAGTAATCCGATCGCCTTTCTGAACAATTGCCGGATTTCGCTTGCGCGGCGCGGATCACCCCGTTTTCTTCGCGCGCTTCTGTGAATACATGCGTCTGTCGGCAATTTCAATGAGGGATTCGAGGCCTTCGGCATCTTCCGGAAAAGAGGCATAGCCTGTGCTTCCACTCAGTGTGACGGTCATATTTTCAAAAGAGAACGGTCTGGCAACCCGCTCGTCGATGCGCTCCAGAAGCCCCAGAATATCCATATCACGCTCCACTTTGTAGAAAATAATCCCAAACTCATCGCCGCCCAACCTCGCGACCGTATCGGTATCTCCCACAGCGGCCTTGAGACGCAGGGCAAACTCTCTGATCGCCGCATCACCCGCCCTGTGGCTCAGCGTATCGTTGATCGATTTCAATCCGTCCATATCAATCATAAGAACGGCGAATCTCTCTTTTTGGCGAACGGCCTGAGCGAGGCGCTGGCGCATCCGATCATAAAACAACGCTCTGTTCGCCACATCGGTCAGGTGATCGTATGTGGCGCGACGGAACATCTCGTCAGATTCAAAGCGAGCGGCGTTATACATGGAAGATGCGATCAGATCAGAGATCAGATTGAGCACTTCCATATCGGCTTCGTCGAAAGCATGAGGCTGCGCCGAAAGCACCTTAATGACGCCGACGACGATATCGCCATCCTTGAGCGGCATAACGATCATGGATCGAAGACCAACCTTGCGGCATGCCTCCCTGTCGACTCGTGAATCTGACTCAGAGTCCTTGCAAAGCAAAGCCTCTCCTACGGTAACGCAAAGACCTGAAAGACTGCCATGTACCGGAACACGCAGACCCAGCTGTCCCTCTGCAATGCCTGATGCAGCCCTGTAAACCATATCATCGCCTTCAGCCAATTCAATCACCGCTCCGTCGGCCTTCATCAGAGTCTGCATGCGCATCACAACGAGAGCCATGACGGCGCCAAGGTCCAGCCCGAGCCTCACAACCTCGGTTTGAATCTGAATGATTCGAAGCATCTTTTCGGGGAGAATACTCATCATATATCAATAATCAGAGGAGATATGTGCGTCAATTCATGAAACCTATTTCGAAATTCTACCGAGTCATAGTTCGAGAATTGCCAAAGAGCCGTATTCCTGAGAGTCAACGGCACTCTGGGGGATGAAACAACAGTCTGGCCAGGCGCAGGCCGCCCCGACGCCGGCGACGATCTTTTCGCTCTTTCATGACGGACGCTTCGTAACGACCGATCTCAGCGTCTGCATGGATAGCCGGTTCGACAGGATTGTGGGAGGGTGAACTTTTTCGTGTGGACAAAGTCCGGACGTATGCCATCATTGCATCATGGCCCTTCGAGAAACCACCAAGCAGGACCGAATCGAGCTCAGAGTCAACCAGCGCCAGAAGGCCCTCATAGAAGAGGCGGCGAGTCTGAGCGGCATGAGTTTAAGTTCCTACATGCTTGCAAAAGCGCTCAAATCGGCGCGACAGGAGATCCAGGAAGCCGAAATCATCCGGCTTTCTGATCGTGATCGCGATCTGTTTCTCAAAGCTCTGGATACGGCCCCAAAACCCAGCGCCAGACTAAAGAAAGCGGTAAAAAGGTTTCACGACCGGTGAGTGAATTTCGGATTGTCCCGTTTTCCAGAGCGATCGACCTGCAACAGTTCGACGCCGGAGTCGATGCGCTGACCGAGTATCTCAAGAAATATGCCCGACAGAATCAGGACAGAGGCATCGGCAGGACCTACGTACTGACAGACTCCAACAACAGAGCCATCGGATACTACGTTGTGAGCATGGCCGAAGTCTCATTCGCATCCTTGCCCGACTTGGTTAAAAAGCGTGTTCCTCGCTATCCTTTACCTGCAATGCGAATTGGAAGACTTGCCGTCGATCATCGCTACCGCGGCCAGAAACTCGGCGAGATGCTTCTCGTAGACGCTTTGCAACGCTCCGTCAATCTGTTCCATCAGGTCGGTCTCTTTGCGGTGATTGTCGATGCGAAGGATGCGGTAGCAGAAGGATTCTATGAACACTTCGGCTTCAAGCATTTCGTCGATCGGCCCGCCTCGCTATTCCTGCCAATGGGAAGCATTGTGAAAGCGTTTGAATCCTGAGGCGACTCAGGCCGATATCAAACCCAGTGCCTTCGCAGTTTGGATGCTTTTTATATCTTTCTCATGCAGCCGTTCCGCTTCCTCCAGGTCATACAGATTTTGTAGATTGAGCCAGAAGGCCGCGGGAATCTCGAAGAACTTGCCGAGCTTCAGCGCTGTTTCAGCAGAAATGCCGCGTTCGCCTCTAACGATCTGCCCGAGGCGAGTCTGCGATAGGCCTGTCTCTTGAGAGAGACGGTAGACCGATATCTCCATCGGAACCAGAAACTCTTCTTTAAGGATTTCGCCGGGATGTATATTCTTCAGTCGCTTCATATTCGCCTCATTCAGTGATAGTCTGTGATCTCTACGTCATGCAGACCTTGCCCTATCAACTACGGTAGACTGTATCGCTATTGAGCCAGCGCCGAAATCTACTAAAGCAACCGAGCAATTGCGGCTTGATCTTGAGCAGAAATCTGCGGAACCCGCCTCTCTCGATCCTTTTTGATCTGATTTATTAGCTGGTCAAAATCATATAGGGTAACCTTACCGATGTCCAGACCGAGCTTGCGAACAGATAGCTTAAAAATGATGGATTGCCCCCTTTTTGGATCGAAAACCGTGGAAGTGGTTTCCTTGGGAAAGCTGTCATCAATCACCATCCGTACATTTCGAAGTTCTGTCGCCTCCCATAGGAAGGTAAGCAAGGTCTCACGTCCAAACCAGCCAAAACCATTACTCTCCCAGTGGTCCTGTCGGTCCGTCGTGGCCCTGTCGCACAGTATCAAGATTTCTGCAAGTATCGTGTAAGGAAAATCCTGATAGGAATGAACCGCAATGATTCGCATAAAGAAGAGATCATCGTAATCCTTTCCCCAATCCAAGCCCCAATCAGTATAATGACGCAAGTCAGCTATTCTGCCCTGAGATGAATTCGCAGCTTGCGCTAATGATTCGCTTAGCTGTTGAAAGCCATCATCGAAAGATCTACGGAAGTCAGCATAGAGTTTCTCTCTTAGAAAGAGAGGAATTTTACAATCATCAATCAAAATTGGGAGGAGTATGATATGACGCTCTTCAAGCTCGCGCATTAAACCTGCATTCAACTCCTTTCTGCACCACTCTGATTCGACTGCTGCTTTCGAAAGTACGATACACAAGTAATCAGCATTTTGAATAGCCTGCTGAATTCGGTCCAAGAGCGAATCACCGACTTTCAGTTCCCAGCGATCGAGCCAAACATTCATGCGCTCTTTGACAAGCTCTACTGCGAGCTTATCGACAAACGCGCTATCAGTTCTCGAGTAACTAATAAATACCGACATTTGTTAACTCCACTCCGCTGATATTGTTACCGTCGCCTGCAAGGTGTACCCGAGTCCGGACGGTCCGGTCCATGGAATCCATAAACTCCAGACGTTATCTACGACCCATGTGCCTCGTCCTCTCGAGCCGAGTCCTAGGTGGCAAATCGGTAGTTATCGGCATGGAATAACGCAGTGGCTACTGGATGCGAGTATCGGCTATTTGATCCAGACCGAAATCAACTGCAGAGCAAAACCAGCTATCAATGCAACGAGCCCGCTTTTTGTCCATATGTGCCGCTTGCTCTCTGCTCCCTCTTCGGCTTTCTGAATGTCGCCCTCGTCCCAGGTTTGACCTGACGGGCGCCACGGCACCTCTTTCCACCAAAGTATGGACACACCCACGATATCAAGACATAGGCCTGCACTGGCAAAGATTGTACTGCTTTCCATCCTTCTACACTCTTCTCGACCGCTCTCCAGCGCTCGTCCCTTGTACACACTTATCTACGCACTTGTCAATAACAAAATATTGACCAAGGATACTCATCCCCCTCTCACCAGCCGCTCCATCGCATCGATGGCAAGGGCATAGTTATCCGAAGTGCGGCCGATCTTCGCGCCGAGTATGCCGCCTTCAAGCAGCATGAAGGCGACCGTGGCCAGCTTCTCTGTATCGGTCGGAGGCATCTCGGCGGCGGCGATGGCTGCGTCAAAGACGGACTTGAAACGCGCCCTTGCATCGCCATAGATGCGATGCAGGATGCGATGGAAGTCCTCGTCGACGTTGCTCATCTCCTGAATGAGATTGGCGACGGGGCATCCGCGGCTGAGATCCAGTCGTCCCATTTCGCGAAGGCTTGCGAAAAGGTTATCAAGATAGGGAGGCTCCACATCCGGAACGAGGATCTGCAGTCTCTCTTCCATCATTGCCATCGCCATCTCTTTCTTACTCTGAAAGAAATGATACATCGAGCCTTTGTTGATGCCGGCCTTGCCGAGGATGGCCGACAGCGACGCTCCCTGATAGCCATGCGTGAAGATCTCGTCGAAGGTGATGTCGATCAGTCGTGCCCTTGTATCGTGCCTCATTTTTCTCATCCTCCGAAAAAAATCCGCGCCCACTTGACCGATCGGTCAGATTACACTATACTGAATTTGACCGATTGGTCAAGTCACTTATCACACCACCAGAGAGGATTTCATAATGATAGTAGTAACAGCAGCATCGGGCCAGCTCGGACGGCTTGTCGTCCAGGAGCTCTTAAAATCGGTGCCGGCCGCAGAGATCGTTGCCGGAGTCCGTTCTCCCGAAAAGGCGAAGGATCTTGCGGGCACAGGCGTGCAGGTGCGCGAACTCGACTACACAAAGCCAGAGACGATTCAGGCCGCCCTTGCCGGCGTGAAGAAACTGCTTCTGATCTCGTCTAACGCAGTCGGATCGCGGGCCGCCGAACATAAAAACGTAATTGATGCGGCAAAAAAGGTCGGAGTGGAGCTCATCGCCTACACGAGCATATTGCATGCCGACACGACTCCGATGATTCTCGCGCAGGAGCATAAAGAGACCGAGGCCATGATCAAGGCGTCGGGACTGCCTTACGTTTTTCTTCGCAACGGATGGTACACCGAGAACTACACGGCCAATATCGCTCCAGTCCTTCAGCATGGCGCCGTTCTCGGATCGGCGAAAGACGGTAAGTTTTCGTTAGCCGCCCGGGCCGACTACGCAGCGGCCGCGGCGAAGGTTCTAACGCTGGATAACCAGGCCGGCAAGATCTACGAGCTGGCCGGCGACGTCGCCTATACGCTTGCCGATTATGCCGCCGAGATCGCGAAGCAGACGGGCAAGACCATCGTTTACAGTGATATGCCCGAGGCCGACTACGCGAAAGTTCTGGTCAGCGTCGGACTGCCCGAAGGCTTCGCGAGCGTGCTCGCCGACTGCGACACCGGCGCCTCGAAGGGAGCGCTCTTTGAAGACAGCAAAACGCTGAGCAAGCTGATCGGTCGTGCGACGACTCCGATCGCCGAGTCGATTAAGGCTGCGCTGTAAGAGCTTTGCAAGATAGTAGATGCCCTGGTCGCGCTATACTGGCCAGGGCTTGTGCTGTATCGATGCAGATACTCTGGTCTATGCTGTGTGATCCTGCATCTTAGTTCGTGAGCCTAATCAGCGTTGCACGCCCGCCGGGCACCTTCATGAAGATCTGGCAGACGCAGGTCTCGGCGGTGGCAGTGGCCGCGGTTCGAGAGATGCAATCAGATGAATCGTTATCGGCAGCACAACATGCTGTGACACCACGCTGCCATCCTCGGGTTACCGGAGTGACCCGATCCATCCAGCGTTTTTCTTCCGGGTTTACAAAGCCTGACGGACTTTCCTCCTGCATATTCTGAATAGAGTACAGTAAAGCGGCAACAAACTTTTCTTCTTGCACACGTTTTCGGACCGACAACTCACAGCTTGCAGCCATCTCCGCCAAATCACCGTGGTCTATGGCTCGCTGAGATGAAGCGCCGTACTCTATCAAATAAAGATACTCCGACAATCGGTCCCTATCATCACAGTGAGCTGGGATATGCGCCTCGCTTGCCGCTGCATAGGGAGCGCACGACCAGCCCTCGAAGTAGCGCTCCAGAACAGCGGGCTCAACTTGCCCGTGAACACAAGACGCAAAGAGAAGAAGCATGACAATGGACCATGCTGTGTGATGCTTGGGATTCGTTTTCATTTCGCGGATACGGTTCACAGTTTTACTCATTTATTTTTCACGAGAAAGCGGCTTATACGGGATGCTATTATCGAGAGGCTCTTCACTGAACCAGCGATAGAAGACCTGATTCTCTGGCTTCAAGCGTTCTTCAAGGGGTACAGCTTCGTCCTCGAATGACTCGCATAGTTTGATCAGCTTTGTTCGATCTTCAAACGTATGCGACCAAAACCGGCCGAGCGAATCCCTGTAAGTATTCAGGCGATAACTTTCAAAGTACGAAGCATGCTCACGAAGGTTCAAGAAGCCTATAAATTTGCCATTCATAGTATAAGCAGCTGCTCGTTTCGGTACAAAGGTCATCCGCCTTGCATCGACAACGACATCACCGACCGTAACTAATTGAAGTTCGTCATAGTTCTGGCCGTCTAACCGCAACCGGGGCAGAAATGGTAGGTGATGACGCCATTCCACAAAATGCCGAGCGCCCATCAGGGGGATAGGGCCATCGTCCCATTCAGAGAAAATGTTGCATTCAATAAGATGCGGAACCAACTTCCGGTCTATCCGATCCTCCAGAAGAAGATCTGATCGCTGCACCCAGCAACCAGCCGAAAGGGAAAACCAGACTGCGGACCCGCTTCGCTTCAGGGAATGGCTGCCCGTGATGCTGTAGATTTCGCCGAAGCGAAGATCCAAATTTGTGGCTGCGTCTATGCGAGGCTGTGCGCGACAGGGAACGCCCTCGCCATAAACGATGGCCAGCCGCGGTACTGCCAGAAGGGGCGCTCCGAAGAGCATTATAACCATGAACAGTAATTGTTTCATATGCCCCCACTATCAGCCACTACCCTTCGTCTGGATCGCAGGCCGAAATCTTTTTGTTTCCCTTTTCCACGCGTTGTCGCCCGAGCTACTCCGGCCAGTATCTCTGCCAGATTTTCCTCTTGCCTGTCCGGACTCCGTCGTGTATTCATAGGACATTCTGCACGGGAATCCACGATGGCTCAACAAAAGTTTTCTTCTCTCAGCGACGATCTTGACGAGGTAATACGACTGCTTCCTGTCGCCGCTTTTCTGATGGACGAACTGGGACGCATCCTTTTCGCAAACGAACGATTTCGTTCTATGGTCGCCCCTCCCGCCGCAGAGGATTTGACCATTTTCGATCTCATGCAGCTCGGGACGAGCGACACACAACGCGACACCTTCAGGGACATCCTTGCGCAAAGTCATGATGTTCTTTCCGTGAATGCAGACGGCAAGGCACGGCATCTGCACATCCGATTTTCGGATGCGCCTCTTCAATCCAGCCAGCTGTACATCGGCATAGTCGAAGACCGCACCGATCAGTTTACGACGCTCGCCGGTCTGCGCCAGAGCGAGGATCGCCTGGAAGCGATCTTTCAGTCCACTCCGCTTGGTATGTGTATTACCGATTCAAAGGGATACTTCGAAACCGTTAACCAGGCCTACTGTCGATTGTACGGCTACACGCCCCAGGAGCTGATCGGCCGTCACTTCACCATCGTCGTTCCTGAATCCCATAAGGCGCAGCTTGCGGATCTGCATGATCGTTTTATAGAAGAGGGCGCGGAGATTCGCGGCGAGTGGGATGTGCAACGCAAAGACGGCTCGATTCTGACCATCCTCGCCGACGCCGTGCGCATCGTCGGCAGCGACGGTTCCTATAAAAAGGTGACGTTCGCTATGGATATCACCGACAAGAAACGCGCCGAACGTCTGAAAGAAGATATCGAACAGATTACGCGTCACGATATCAAGTCGCCTCTGTCGGGCATCATGAGCCTTGCTCGATTCTCTAAAACGCAGGCAGGCATTCCCGAAGACGCTCGCAGAAAATTTGGCATGATTGAAGAATCGTGTCGCAAGATCTTCGATCTGCTCAACCTCTCGCGAGGAGTGTATCTGATGGAACAGGGCGAGTACACGCTTGACGTCTCTGAGGTTAACCTTCTCTCGCTTCTTGATCAGATTGTGAGCGATCTGCATGCAGAGACGGTGGCCCGGAACATCGATCTCCGGATCGAAAATGAAACGAATCAGGCGCTCATCTTTTATGGTGAAGAGTTGCTGCTCTACTCCATGCTCAGCAATCTCATACGCAACGCCGTCGAGGCCTCTCCGGAAGGCGAGAAGATCACCGTGCGTGTCATCCCACCTCAACGAAGAGACGAGACGTTGCGGATCTGCATCCATAACAAGGGTGCCATCCCCGAATCCATCCGACCCGTATTCTTTAACAAGTATGTGACATATGGTAAAACCGGCGGGACCGGCCTCGGGACCTACAGCGCCATGCTGATTGCGCGGAGTCACGGCGGGACCATCCGCTTTGAAACGGACGATGATCGCGGCACGGAGGTCGAGGTGCTTCTGCCGACGGGATGATATATTGCGGTCTGGTTCAGCAGTGATAGGGGAGGTTGGCTATGTTTGCAGGATTCTCGTGAGTTTTCTGGTGGCTGCATCGACACAAATAGTGCAAAAAACCTCAGGATTCCAGTGGCCCTTCACCCAAGATGGTGAAGTTCCTCCATCTTCCAGCGAGATCACCCCCATTGCGATCAGCATCAGATAGACGAATATATAACAACGAGAATATCCTGTAGCATTCGCAATCGCCGACAACCTTCCCCAGTCGCGGTCATCCGGATAAAAATTCACCCGGCACAGCTCCTGCCCTTCTTCCTGATACTGCTTTTTCCATTTGCCGGTCCTCTCAAGGAAGCCCAGCTTGAAATCCAGCATAGGATCATTCATAAGCCCGGCCAGATACGAAGAAAGCGCATGATGCCCTATCTTTAGGTAGGGGCTGCGCCAGAAAAACCGCTTAAAATACGATTTCGGAATCAGCAAGGTGGAGCGGGTCCGGTAGTAGGGCTCCCCATCAATGCAAGTCTGCTCGTTCATACGAACGGAGGGTCGAAGAAAGATCGATTTGATAGAAATTTTTTTCCAGAAAAGAAGAAAACGGCAGCCACCACGCCATTACGCCCCTGTTCGTTCTCAATCATGCGCCGCTAAAAAGCCCCGCTGGGCGAAATCACAATGTCGATCGGGCAATTCACATCATATAAATATTGAAAACCTCGCGATTGAAAATCAAGCGTTCGGATTCCTTCCTGCGCCTCCTTCCATGATTCAGCCCTGAGTGAGCAAAGAAAATGGCTATCCCTCTTGATGCATCCCTGATCCAGATCTGATCCAGATCTGATCCAGATCTGATAGGGCGAATGTCAGACTCAAACCATCACCATTCTCAAACAATATCTTTCCTGTTACCACAATCTCTCTCTCGACGAAAAGGCATTCAATTGTTTGATGAAGCAGCATCGCCCCATCGCTGTCAAAATGAGAAATAAGTAAAATAGAATCCTCGGGATGCGCCATGGTCACGCCCTGCAAGAAGGAGATCTTCATGTGCTCTCTTCGGTCCATTCCGGCCATGACCACGATACTTCAGGGTCCACTCTACCAACAAAATCATGAAAGGGGCTGCCTTCATAGCCTCCAACAAACGGCTCGACTTCATTGCAGACTGCGACCATGCAATCGATGAATTTTCGGTATATCTCAGGCTTCTTCACATCCTCTCCATATTGGCGATAAGCCTGCCGTGCCAGGGAGCTGCCTGTTCCAGCTGATAGGCTAACCCGAGCAGCAGGGCTTCTTCACCTCGGCGGGCGGCGAAGTGAGATCCGCAGGGCATGCCGTCGGGCAACTGGAACAGAGGCACAGACATGGCCGGCATGCCTGCAATGTTGTGCACGGGTGTGAATCCGGCAAACACTTCTGTACGTCGGATGAGTTCCTCCCGTCCGAGAGTCGGAGCCAGAAAGCCGATCTCGGGCGTTGGAATGCCTGTGACCGGACTCAGGAAGATATCACATTCCGGAGCATACCGTTGCATGAGAAGGGACGTCCTCTGAAACAGCTCTGCAGGAAGGCTCCGGGCCTCGATGGATAACGATCGATACCATTCGATCAGCGACAGTGTGAACGGCTCAAGCATCGACTCGACGCCGATGGGTCCGACGATGCCTTCCATGAATCGGGCGACTCCGTCCATGGCTGCGCCTGCAGCCGTAAAAAAAGCGTCGGAGAGTCCTCGACCATCCACGGCAGGCGGTGCAATGGGTCGCACATCATGACCGAGCTCTTCGCAGAGTCTCACTGTTTTCAGGAGAATGTCTTCGATTTCCGCCGGGACGTCGGCGCCGAGAAGCGTACGACTATAGTATCCGATCCGAAGCGGGCGGACTTTCGGATTGCCCAAATGCGTGACCGAATGATCGGATGAAGACTGAACCGGGCTCTCGATGAAGCCGACTGGAGGATAACCCTTTTCCTTCTTCTCAAAAAGATCGAGAAAGGCGGCGCTATCACGCACGGAGCGCGTCACGACGTGATCGACGACAAGATCCGAGAAGTCGTTCGTATAAAAGGATGTGGGAACGATGCGCCCGTTAGACGGCTTGAATCCGAACAGGCCGCAGGCCGAGGCCGGGATGCGAATGGAACCGCCGCCGTCGTTTGCATGAGCAAGAGGCACCATACCCGCTGCAACGGCGGCTGCCGATCCGCCCGACGATCCCGTCGCCGAACGAGCGGCGTTCCAGGGGTTTCGACTAACGCCCGATAGCAGCGATTCGGTGCTGCCCAGCAGTCCGAACTCCGACGTCGTCGTCTTGCCAAGCATGCGCAGGTTCGCTTCCTGAATCCGCGCCGTAAACGGAGAAACCTCGTCGGTCTGATTCATCCTGAAAAGGCGCGATCCGAATGTCAGCGGCATGCCCGGATACGAGATCAGATCTTTAACAAGAAAGGGCACTCCTCCGAGTCGGCCTTCAGGAACCTGATCATCAACGGATTGCAACGCCTGCTCAAAGCGAGTTGCCGTGAGAGCATGGATCTGTGGCTCGATGCGTTCGATGCGCCGAATAGTCGCCTCAAGTAGCTCTCGCGGCGATAACTCGCCCCTCTTTAGCAGATCGGCCTGCCCGACTCCGTCATACTTCCAGATTTCGTTCATCCTGCTCCTCCTCAGTATCAAGACTCCATCAGAAGTCTTATGAGACCATCTATAACAGAAAGAGCGCGAAGAACGCCTTAACCGCGGTTAAGATTTTGCCGTTTCTTTGGGAAAAGTCAGTTTTTGTGATCAATGTTACATACCCTCTTTCCGGATTTCTGTATGCTCCTTCTTATCACATCAAGGAGTTTTGTATGAAGCTTTTTATCGACACACATGATAAGAACAAGGAAACCTTTCCCGCGCAGATCTCGCCCGAGCAGTTAAGCGAGTTCTATGCGAATTACCGCAAGATCTTCGCCGAAGAGGGTGTCGTTATCGTGCGGACGTTTCTCGGTCTTGGCGAAGGACGGGCCTTCTGCCTGAACCTGGCAAAATCTACTGATGACGTAAAGCGAGCCCATGATCGAGTCGGACTTCCCTATGACTCCATTACGGAGGTTACGGGAGTCTCGCCGAACGACCTTCTCCTGAATCTATGAGATGGAAGCTCTCATATACGGAGGATTCTCGTAAATGATATTGCGTCCGATTCACGGCCCGCTTGAAAACAAGCGGGCTTTTTCCGTTGCCACAAAAACGCATTCCGGCGCAGAACGGATTATGAAAAGGCATCAGGATGCTACGAACGACGTTATAAACAGTCGCATTGCCGGACTTGTCGAATACTTCCCCTTTTTGCGCTCAGTTTCAAACGACGGACTTGCCCTGATCGGGGAGTCTCTTGAAACCGTACAGGCAAGCGGCAAACAAACGCTTATCCATCGCGGAGACGCAGTGGGTGGCGTTTATCTTGTCGAAGAGGGAGCGCTTCGCGTTTACAGTATCAGTCCACGCGGAAAAGAAAGCACTCTTTACTGGATCGAGCCCGGACAGTCCTGTATCCTTGCAATGAACTGCGTTTTCTCAAATATTCTGTACCCGGCCTGGGTGGAGAATGACCGCCCGCGATCACGTATCTCTGTGATTCGCGGAGATGTCTTCCGAAAGCTCCACGAATCCGAACGTGGGATTCAACAGTTCACGGTGGACGTTCTGTCGTCACGCATCTTTGATCTCATGTCGACAATAGAAGAAATCTCAACGCTTCCCGTCGGACATCGTCTCGCTAACCTTATTCTGAAAAAGAGTAAACCGCCCGGCCATCTTGCGATGAGCCACGACCAGATGGCCTCGCATCTGGGCACGGCTCGCGAAGTCGTTACGCGAAACCTTAAACAACTGGAAAAACTCGGCGCTATCCGTGTAGAACGGGGTTATACAACGCTGATTTCGACGAAAACTCTCGAGCAATATATCAACGGCGAACTGCCGGATTGATCCCGGCGGAGCGTCACTTCATTTGCGGTTATCTGGATGGTTTGAGTTTACCGGTTAGCTCGAAACCTATTCCTGCACAGTCAGCTTCTTCTCCTTTCTTAATCCGTCGATGCTCTCGCGACGATCTCGTCCAAGCTTCATCATGTACGCAACCATACCGTCGATCTCGCGCTTTCCCTCAAGTTCCGCTCGCGCTCTGCTGATGTAAACGGCATTCTGCCCGGCATACGTTCCAAACAGGTCAAGAACCTCCATGCTGCGAACGATCTCCTCAACATCGATTCGTTTCTCATAAAGCCAGGGATAGGCGGGATGTGTGGAATACGCCATCTCTCCCTGCATCGTCGGATCCTTGAAATGCCTGTAATGCCATTCCGCGTTTCGCAAGTCCGATTCGCGCCATAGATCAGGGCCCGTTCGCTTTGAGCCCCACAGGAACGGACGATCATAAACGTACTCGCCGGCCGTTGAGTACACGTTCTCGTCATTATCGTCCCGTCCAAAGCGAACGGCCTCCCAGTGAAACGGTCGGATCATCTGCGAATGACATCCGCTGCATCCTTCTCGTATATAGATATCGCGACCGGCCAGCTCGAGCGCCGAATAAGGCTTCACGCCGGGCTCAGCGGGAACGCTGGATCGTATAAAAAGAGGCGGAATGATTTCAATCATGCCGCCTATGGCAATGGCAACGGTCACTCCTATCGTCAAAAGCAGGCCGTTTATCTCAAGACGCTGATGCTTCTTCAGTAGCTGTTCCACAGGATCTTACCTCAGGCACCATCTCTACTCTGAAAGCTGCTCATTGTAAGTGACAACGGTCACGAACGAAAGACTTCTTTTTGTTTTATCTATGTGACCGGAATCACGGTTTCGTCCGAAGATCTATGGCACGATGCCTGTCATGAGGTACATCATGCAAGCATTTGCCAGGCTCAGACAGCATCCGAACCTGCCGTTAATCGGATTTCTTTTCAGCGCAATCTTCTGGGGCGGCCTGTCCGGATTCAGCGGACTCTCCGTTGCGATGAAACTTCTCATCCCCGGCGTCGAGCTTGCCGGTGAGTATTTATCGTTCGGACGGTTCCGCACGATTCACACGCACGTAGTTCTCCTCGGTTTTGCCGTTTCCATCATCTTTGCCGGTATCTATCATTCAATGCCGGCCTTACTTCGCACTTCGATGTACTCGCGAAAGCTTGGACTGATTCATGTCATTATGTATAACGCCGTCGTGCTTGCCGGAACGGTAAGCTTTGCGCTCGGTATCAATCAGGGAAAAGAATATGCTGAGATGGAATGGCCGTTCGATATCGCCTTTATCGTCATGTGGATCGTCTTTGCCGTGAATTTCTTCGGAACGATCGCCATCAGAAAAGAGAAGCATTTTTACGTATCTATCTGGTTCTATCTGGGATTCGTCGTAACCGTTCCCATTATGTTTGCCATAAACAATCTCGCCGTTCCCGTAACGCTCTGGAAATCCTATTCTCTCTATGCCGGCAGTACGGACGCCAACATCCAGTGGTGGTATGGCCATAACGGAGTGGCTTTTATTCTGACGACTCCGTTTCTTGGACTTCTGTATTATTATCTGCCAAAGCAGATACAGAGTCCGGTTTATTCCCATCGCTTTTCCATCATTCATTTCTGGTCGCTGATCTTCTTCTACGTATGGGCCGGCCCGCATCATCTGCTCTATTCTCCGTTGCCGGAATGGGTGCAGATGCTCGGCATGGCCTTCAGCGTGATGCTCATCCTTCCGTCCTGGCTTGGCATCTTCAACGGCTTCCTGACACTCACACATGCGAAGCGTCGCGTCGTCTATGATCCAATCGTGAAATTTATCGTCATAGCCATGTCGTTCTATCTTGTAACGACGATGGAAGGAAGCCTGCTCGCGATAAAGAGCATCAACGCACGCCTGCACTACACCGACTGGATGATCGCGCATGTGCATGCCGGCGGGCTTGGCTGGGTCAGCGGAATCAGCTTTGCCATGCTGTACTATATCGTGCCGCGTCTGGTGAAGAAGCCTTTGTATTCTATGGAGCTGGCCGACACGCACGCATGGATGACCTTTCTGGCCGCCTTTCTGTATGCTGCTGCAATCTGGCTCTCCGGCATCGGTGAAGGGACGATCTGGAGCACGCTCTCATACGACAGAGAAACGAAACAGCTGATCCCTTTGAACTGGGGACATCTCGCAGAGTTGTTAGCCATCTTCAGGCAGGTTCGCAGCATAGCGGGAGCGATCTTTATGACGGGCTATGCGCTGCTTCTATATAACCTGATGAGGACGGTTTTCGGCGGGGAACGGGATTAGCGTTAACCGAAAAGTGCCTCCATCCTGTTCTACAGCAGGATGGAATCGGACCATCCGAGCTGTATATCTTTTTTGAAACGCCTTTCTTTGCATCTTCGACCCAGCCTTCATTCTTAAAAGCAGCCCAGATGGCCATGCTATGACCGTGGCCTAAGTCAAAGTCCTCTTTCAGCCACTTCACGAGGTCACCTGCCTTCAATCCGGGCTTAAGTAATCCTTTCTGTCTGGCCAGCTTTCGAAAATCTTCAGGTGTTTTGCCTGTCTTTGTTTTGATATTGTCGATGTACGCCTGAAATGACATAGAGCCTCCTATCGCGACCAGAAGAAGCGCAGGATGCGCGAATCACGAAGAGCGAGACCGGCCCAGGCAAGTACTCCGACATAGACGGGGAAGACCGTATGCGTAAAGAGCGGATTGTCGACACGCAGATGCGTTACGACCGCTCCGCCGAGATAGCCCGTCAGCAAAACGGCGCCGATGCGAGATGTGGCCGGCACGGCATACAGGATGGTGCACAATAAAAGAATCAGTCCGATGTGCAGGATTGTAGCCTCAAAAAAACCCAGCTCCTGGGCGCTTTTCAGGACCGGCTCGACCCGGGCAAGCTTCCCGGCTGCGTCAAAAAGCAGGAAGGCAACAACCAGCCCGCTAAGAACTCGCCCTGTCCAAATTCGGGCACGTGAATCGTTCTGTTTTTCCATAAGTCTCGTCGGCCCTCTTCAGGCCCCTCCAGAAATGATGTCTCTAAAAAACATATCACTTGATATGTTGTCAAGCCCCTGAAACCTGGAAAAATCAGGACAAATGGTCAGATGCTCGTATAATGGAAAAAGACGATGGGCAAGCAGGAAGAAACGAGGCAGAGGATTATCGAGGCTGCCTTCTGGCAAATCTACGAGCACGGCTTTCAGGGGGTCGGAGTCCGTGAAATCGCTCAGAAGGCCGATCTGACGATCGGGGCATTCTTCTATCATTTCAAGACGAAAAACGACGTCGGCTATGCCATCATCGACGAATACCTCGCAGCCGGAATTCACGAACGCTGGATCGCTCCTCTAAAAGACTTCGAGAATCCCATTCAGGGCATGATCGAAATCTACAAAAAGACATTCGACGAGTGGCCCGATGAGTTCGTATCACGAGGATGCCCTTTGAATAACCTCGGTCAGGAGATGTCGGCCATCGACGAGAAGTTTCAGGCAAAGGCGGCACGGCTGCTTGCCGACTGGATCCATAAGACCAGGCACTACCTTGAGATTGCTCGCGAGAAGGGAATCCTGAAGCCAGAAACGGATACTGCGGCGTTAGCCGAGTTCATTGTTACGTTTCAGGAGGCGACGTTCGCCATGGGCAAGGTAATGAACGATCGAAAGGTCTACTCGTCTCTGTTCCACTCGTTTAAAGAGCATCTATTGAATCAGTGCGTTTGACGGGGAGCGGGTTGGATCGCAGAACCGATTCGCGAACCGCAGAGGTCGAGCAAATCAACTTCGACTCTTTTAGAGGGAGTCACGCTTCCGCTTCAATCATCGAAAAATCCACATCTTCGTAAAGAGCGCGCATCGGTACAGTGAGGTCGATGCTCCTGAATTGCACGTTTGCATCTTCGCCGGTGAAAGCCACAAATTCCCAGCGGCCGTCGGGCTCACGACGAAATATATCGACTCGATGCTCTCGCGAATCAATCAGCGCATACTCCGTCAGACTACCGATCTCTCGATAATGGGCGAATTTTCCACCTCGGTCAAAGGCCTCTGTGGCCGGCGAAAGCACCTCAATGATGAGCTTCGGATGATCTTTAAAATAACTACGTTGCCGATCCGACGGATCGCAGCTGACCATCACATCCGGATAAAAGAAGGCTTCGCCCTCGTTGCAACGCACCTTCATATCTGCCATGTAAACACGACAATCCGAACCACGCAGATGAGCCTTCAATAAAGCAAAGGCGTTTCCGCTCACGGTAACATGAGCGTCAGATGCACCGGCCATCGCATAGAGTTCTCCGAGAACGTACTCATGGCGTGTCGGCGCGTCTCGTTCACCGGCGAGGTATCCCTCCGGTGTCATCCTTCGCTGTCTGGCCGCACCTGACATCGCTCTACTTTATGAGAGAGCTACAGTAACGTCAAGGGAATTCATGCGGGATGTCGCGCCCGTAGGTCTGAATAAGAAAACTGGCAGCTTTCCAAGCCAGGAAGAAAACCTCCCGCGCCATCTAAAATTTCCCGCTCCGTTAGCCTACCGATTGACAAGCAGACACGAATCGCCTACGCTGGATGAAGATGGCTTCACGATCCCTGCGAGAAATACCGGGCGGCGTTCTGGCGACCCTGCTCGGCATTCCCAAAAGCATCGCCCTGGGGATCGTCGCCCTCGCCCCTCTGGGCTCTGCCTTTACGGCCGTCGGCCCATTTGCCGGATTGGTTTCGCTTGCCGCCGGTAATTTCGCCACGCCCAGCCGCCGCGGCGGCTCCGTCGTCAACAGCGGGCCCTATTCCGTCTCGGCGCTGATGCTCGCCTCGGCGGCGACTACGTTTTCGCTCACGCATCCGCCCGACGTCGCCTTCCAGCTTCTTCTGCTCGTCGTGCTTTTATCGGGTGTGATTCAGCTGCTCCTGGGCCTGCTGCGTTTCGGCACGATTGCCAAGTATATTCCGTATCCGGTTTTCTCTGGCCTGATGAACGGCAGCGCCATCCTCATCCTTCTGCCGCAGGTGAAGCCTATCTTCAATGCGACGCCGGCCCTTCTGTTAAAAGATCCTTCGGTTCTGCTTTCGCAGACGACGCTGCTATCGGTCGCAGCCGCTACGTTAACCGTCCTCGCATACGCCCTTACGAGACGTCTGAATCGCTCGGCCGTACCGCCTGCCTTTATTGCCGTCATCGTCGGATCGCTCGGTTTTCACGCCGCTGCGTATCTCGGCAGCATCTCCGTTAGCGAACTGTTAGTCGGACGAATTCCAACGGGCATTCCACTGCCCCGCCTGTTTGCATCTGCCTCAGAGGATCTTCTCTCACTACAGACATGGCAGACGCTTGCGCTTCCGGTCGCCTCTTTTGCGACCAGTATTGCGCTCATTAATAGTCTGAGCTCGTTTCTTGCGCAGAGCTTCTCTGATACCTTGTGTCGCGAGCGAACCGATCCAAACGCCGAGCTGCTAAACCAGGGATCGGCTAACCTTCTCTCTGCCGTATTCGGCGGCCTGCCCGCTGCCGGATCCTCCAGCCGCTCGAAAGCCGCCTACGATTACGGCGCACGCACGCGAGCCTCTCGCCTTGCGGGCGGACTTTTCGCCGTCCTTGTCCTCGTCTGGGCCGGACCGCTTTTTGCGCCCATCCCGCTTTCCGTAATGGGTGGCGTGCTTCTGATTCTCGCCTATGGCCTCTTTGATCGCTGGCTGCTGCTACAGATCGTCGAGCTTATGAAACAGCGCGATCGTCGTGAGATTGCGACGAACATCGGCATCTCGCTTCTCGTCACGGTCGTCATGGTCGCCGTCGGCATGGTCGAGGCCGTCGTTACCGGAGTTCTGCTCTCCGTCGTCATCTTCGTAACGACGATGAGCCGCGGGATTATCCGAAGGGAGTTCTCGGGCCTCAGCATGCGATCCAATACGGAGCGTCCGCGTCGCGAAACGGACATCCTCGACCGAGAAGGCGACGCCATCCGCATCATCGAACTGGAAGGCTACCTCTATTTCGGAACGGCCGACGATTTCCTGCTGCGCACCGACGTCCTCTTACGAGAAGGCGCTCGTCACATCATCCTTGACGTTCATCATCTGAAAAGCGTCGACATCTCGGGCCTTGTCGTCGTCGATCAGGCATACGAACGCTGCCGCGATGCCGGGGCCCGTCTTGCCATCGTCTCGCCCGTGCGCTCTCCGCTTCGCGAGAAGTCTCAGCTCAGCGGTCTTGTGTATGATTACCTTGACGATGCCCTGGCCGCCGCCGAAGATCTGTTGATCGACAGCGCCGGCGAAAGCGAGCACGACACATCGATCACGCTTGCAGAGGTCGACATCCTCTCAGAATTCACGCCCGCCGAGCTCGCGCAGCTTGAGCCGTATCTGACGTTTCAGAGCTATGCGGACGGCACGAAAGTATTAACCGAAGGAGAGGCCGGCGACTCCGTATTTATGATCGCCGCAGGCCGGGCCGAGCTGTACACGACGACGGATGGCCTGTATCATTGCTATTATCGCCTGAGTCGGGGCACCGTTTTCGGCGAGATGGCGATGATCGACGGCCGCCCCCGCTCGGCCGACGTGCTTGCTGCAGGCACGCTCAGCTGCTGGGTGCTGACGATGGAACGCCTGAACCGGCTAAAGCAGGAGCATCCGGATGTCGCCTACCGCGTCATGACGGGCGTCGCCGCGCTGCTTTCACGCAGAATACGGATCAATCTGAATATTATTTCGCAGTACAGGAAGTAGGTTAACGTCGCATATCACGATTCTGAATGAATGCCGTGATGGCGCCGATGAACGAAGCGCTGAATTGAATGAAATCGAGGCCCGTTGACGGCTCGGTAAAATCGCCGCTCCGACCGGTCGACTCGGCCGAAAAAAGCAGACATGCAGAATCGTACAGGCCTTCGAGCACAAGACGCCTGCAAAACTCTACGTATCGCCGCTGATATGACGCCTCTTTAAAATCCGGCAAAACCGGAAAGTAAGGCTCACGGACCTTGACCGGCGTCGCCGATTTCGGATGATCTTCAAGAAGCATAAAATAGCCCATCCACGGTTTGATGGACTGCTTCATCGCTCCTTCTCGATAGGCGGTTCTCAGATCCGTTGCGCTACCGAGCGCCTCTTCGACTCTGTTATTGAAATTGTTTCCGAACGATGGGCCGATATGCGATTTGAATTCGACCGAGGCGATCAGATCCCCGTCTGCATACAACACGAGATCCCACTCCTTTGTCGGACGATAGTAGCCCGGCAGCGTCGTTTCTTTCATATGTATCTCGGAATCGGTTAAACCTGAATCCCTGGCGATCTTTGCGAACAGCTCGATAAATCCGTCAAGCTGCGCCCCGCCCGTTACGGAACTGCGATTGCCGGCATCCTTCGTTCCGCTCGCCTCGCCCTGCTTTTCTGATTGCACCGTCCGTTTCTTCCAGAAATAAGCGACCGCTTCGGCAAGCTCGTTCTTATAATTCCGTGCCTTCATCTATGCGATCTTTTTTATCGTCGTGCGGTTAAACAGGCCAGTCGTCTCTTTCTGTATACGATCGGCGGCCATCTTGAAGTACTCCGGATCAATCTCCACGCCGATGCTGTTCCGGCCGCTCTTCGCCGCTGCAATGCTTGTCGTGCCCGACCCGAGAAACGGATCGATGACCGTATCCCCGACGAAGCTGAACATGCGGATCAGCCTCTCTGCAAGCACGACCGGATAAGGAGCCGGATGATTCTTCGTCGAAGCTCCGGTAATGCCGCTCCAGATCTGCTGGAACCATTCCTTATGCGACTTGTCGGGGATGATACTGAGTAGCCTTTCTTCGAGCGACGGCTTACGGTAGCCGCCGGGCTTGCGCAGCATCAGAATATATTCAATGTCGTTTTTGATGACGCCATTCGGCTCGTAAGGCTTCCCGAGAAAACGGGAGTTCCCCTCAACTTCATACTTTGCGTTAGCGATCTTATGCCAGATAATCGGCGCCAGATTCGAGTATCCGATACGACGGCACCGCTCCTGAATCGACGAATGCAGCGGAAAAACGACATGCTCACCGTTATTATTGCGACGTGACAGACATACGTCGCCGACGACGCAGACCAGACGTCCGCCTGGAACAAGGGCATCATAGATCTGCTGCCAGACCTTATCAAGCTCGTCCAGAAAGGCCTCGTAATCCTTGATGATGCCGAGCTGACCTCTTCCCCCGTTATAGGGCTTCAGGTTCCAGTAAGGAGGCGAGGTTAACGCAAGATGCACGCTGTTCGGCGTGAGAAAATCCATCTGCCGGCAGTCCTTTCGGTAAAGCGTGTGCGTGGTCGGAATCGACTGGAGGGCATTTGCGATGTCGGCCATCAGGATGTCGTTCTTGGCCATTTCGGGAATGAGGTCCTGACTGTATTTACTCTTCTTAAGGGACGCCGGGACAAATTCAGCCAGATCTTTCATCGCAAGGTTGATAAGATGGGATCACTTATTTTTTGTCAAGTATATTGCGGGAGGGTGAGATCTACTGTCATTCACAGCGACCCAAGAGTGAAGAAAACTGAGGCCATGCTCCAAAAAATTGAGACTCAAAAGCGGCGTTATGCCCCGCTTTAAGCATGAATGGGTCGGAAAGGGCTTGAATCTATGATCATTTTTTGCTTGATTGTTGTTTCTGCCGGAAAAAATAAAGCAGGATCATGGAAAAGAGGCGAATAGTTGGTAAACAGCCAATTGGTGAACGCCACCGATGACACAGACTTTGCCAAGATGGAAAACTATCAAGGATCTGGTTGGCTTACAAACTTATAGGAACTAAGTGGAGACAGCGTAACTCGTCAGACATTTGGAGAAAGGCAATGGCGAATTCAATCATCCGTAAGGCAAAAAGCGCCCAAAAGGGGAGCGCAGGTGAGAACTTGGAACTCCCACTGCCGGCAGAGTTACGTCACAATATCTTCCGTGAAGTGACCGGTTCCGATAAAGTGCCGAGCTCAACTATTGAGGCTTGGGAAATCTTGACAAGAAACAGCAAAATCAAAGTCCAGGGCAAGCCCTACGGCAACAAGCTGGTTATCCAAGAGGGAAGTGTTTTCAACCATCGTCGGTATTCAGACGATATTGAGAAAGAGATCGATACTGCCTTAAAGCTGTGACCATCATCCTGTGGCAACCCGACAAGAATTCCTAAGTCTTTACCGCGACAAATTCTTGCCGGTATACTCAGATCTGGTCAGCTTTCTCGGTGATAAACCCCAAGAATTACTCGTTCAGTTTGAGAACATTAACTCACACCTGATATGTGTCCTTGAATATGGCAAGAGCCAAAAGGGTCAGGAAAACCTCGACAAGGCCTACAATCATCTCACGCGTGCAACATTGGATAGCAGCAAGCTCCTCTGGATAACCATCAACGCAAAACTCGACGCTTTGCTGCTGGACGAGACTAGCCGAACCTTCGGTTTCAGTTTATCCCAGAAGGATCTTCGTAACGGATATGGATTGTTCAAGGAGCTCGGTCGAATTGCAAGAACGGTTGAAATGCAATACGTAGGTGACGATCCCCTAATGTCCTTGCCTTACTATCGAGGTGCGATCGATACAGGCTTTGGCATTCTCAAACATGAGGACAAGGAAAGAGTTCAAAAAATCAGAAATCTGTCGTTTATCGCATTGATAAAATCGCAAATCATCGGCTTTTTTCTGGGGATAATCGCAAGCATCATTGCGTCCATCTTGTGGAAAGCATTCGAATAGCCATCGATTCTGCCTGAAGGAGTTTCCACAAGATGGCCTTCGAACGGATTCGCATCTCTCTCAGGATAGCAAGTCAGGTGCGTTCTCCTGAAGATATCGTCACGTTACTCAAGATCGAGCCTACCGTGGTTCACAGAATCGGAGAGAAGATGTCGATGCGAAATCCATCGAGTACAACAAGGCAGGAAAATCTTGTTCTAATCGAATTCACCTCGATAAGGGACACAGATTTTTCGGAGGAGCTTCTTGGGGTAATCCGTTCTCTAAGCGAGAAACGATTGGAGCTAACAACGCTGAAGCGTGATTGCGACATTGAGATCTTCTGCGGGCTTTTTTCCGACAACGGACAGGGTGGCTTCACTCTGAGCTCAGATAGCGTGGCAGCATTGCATGCTCTCGGCATCGATGTCGTTTTCGATTTCTATGCTTGAGCTCATTCAAACTCATCCACTCTGTCGCAAGCTCTTTTCCCGCCCGCCCCTTCCCTGTTAACGCCTCGCCGCTTCCGCACATCCCGCGAACATAATTTTCTTATGTCGCATAATCCACTCCCGGTTGCCTCCAATTACTCCCGCCTTCCCGTAGCCCTTCGAATACTCCCGCCCTTCCATTTGCCCTTCCGTACTCCCACTCCCCCGAACGCATTCCCGCCACGCTCGCTTCTCCTCCCGCACGCTGCCTCGCACGTTAGGCGAACATAACAATATTATGTCGCGCTCGTTCATATTGGCCTTTCATTCACCGCGCACCCGTTCACATTACCCCTTCATTCACCGTAGCACCCGCCGTCCCATCCCCTTTCTGCCCTTCCTTTACCGGAACTTTTTCTTTTTTCCTGTAGCAAACACAGCAATCTTCCGATTCTTGCACTATCATGATCCTCGAGCAGCTCAGGGATGCCTTCGACTCCGAAGCCGACGTTCTTACCGAAGCCCTTTCTCTGGAAAGGGAGAAAACTCCTGCCATCTTGCAGGCGCGCGGCAAGCGTCTGAAGGAGCTTTCGGATCGCTCTGATACGCTGCTGGCCGATCTGGCAAGGCTTGAAGAGGAGCGGCATGAGCTGTTCCAGAGTTTCATCACGCAGAATCGTCAGGCCTTCAACGATCCGGCTCCGGGCATCGAGAGCTTCGTCACAGCGTTAAGCACCTTTAAAGAAGCGCCTGACGTTCGCATCTCGAACGCCGAATGGGCGTCGCTTCTCGACGATCTCATCCTTTCCGTTTCGCACTTTCGCGACACGGCCGTCAATCTGAAGAAAGAGGTGCATGCGAATCAGCAGCTGCTGAGCCGTACGCGTCGCGTGATTCAGAATCTGATGGACGATCTGGACAAGCCTTCGCCGGCCTATACGCCGCAGGCGAAACAGAAGCCACGTGCAGCGGGAGGACCGAGTCCGCTCGTCTTGAATACGAACGCCTGACGTTTTTTCTCCGCCTCCGAAAAAAATTCTCTAATAATCCCGGAATCGACCGATGGGACAATAGAGCCGCGTCTGCGCGCTCAGGAGGTTCGATATGGGTTCCACTTTCGGAGGCATTGAAATCGGTAAGAGAGGGCTGAATGTGCATCAGACGGCCATTCAGACGACCGGTCATAACATATCGAACGCCGATAACGAGAACTACGCTCGTCAGCGCGTCACGATGGAAAGCATGGATCCGCTCTATGATCCTTCGCTGAACCGTGCCGCCGGACCGGGCCAGATCGGACAGGGCGTGCAGATCTCGCAGATCGAGCGCATCCGCGATACCTTCTATGACGACCAGATCGCCCTCACCTCCAACGAGAAGGAGTTCTGGGAGTCTTCGCGCAATTATCTCTACCAGATGGAAAAGATCTTCAACGAGCCCTCCGACAATACGCTGCGCTCGCTGACGGATAACTTCTGGGCAAGCTGGCAGGATCTTTCGTCCTATCCATCCGATCTCGCTCACCGCGAAGTCGTGCTCGAACGCGCAAACGGACTTGTGACGCGCATCCACGACATCCACTCCAAGCTCAGCGATCTTCGCGAGCGCGCGGATAAAGAGGTCGTACAGACCGTCGAGCGGATCAACGGACTGTCTTCTGAGATTCGAGAGCTGAACGAAAAGATCCTGAAGCTGCAGGCGCTGGGCGATAATCCGAACGACCTGATGGACCGTCGCGACGCCGCCGTCGAGCGTCTTTCGTCGCTGGTAAACATTCGCGTCGGACGCGGCGATAAAGACGAGGTTTTCGTTTTCATCGGAGAGCAGGCGCTCGTGCAGGGCGTTATCCAGCGTAAACTGAAGGCGAATCCGAATCCGGCGAACGACGGCATGGCCCGCGTCGCCTTCGAGCATAACGATCGCGACGTCGTTCTCGGCGGAGGCAAGCTGCTCGGATTGATCGAGATGCGCGATAAGGCGATCATCGAACGCATCAACCGCACGAGCGAATTCGCCCTGAACCTTGCCGATATTGTGAACGAAGTGCACCGCGATGGCTTCGGACTGAACGGATCGACGAACCGCGACTTCTTTCGCATGCGTGCGCTGACCGAGGATGCCGGCGGCGCTTATACGGTGCAGAATGCCCGCGGCGACTTCGACCTGAACGGAGACGGCACGGCCGATATGACGGCCATCTTTCGCGTGACGGGAACGAATACGATCGATCCGACGAAGCGCGTGGGCGTGGACGGTACGATCACGCTGCACCGACCCGACGCGAATAACACGCCGGTACGCATCGACTACTCCCGCGACGAGACGCTCGAACAGGTGATCCGCAAGATCAACGACGCGAAGGCCGGTGTCGTCGCCTACATGACGCATGACAATCAGCTTGCGCTGAAGGCCGTCGTAAACGATTCCGATCGTCGACTGAATTTCATGATCAATCACGTCGAGGATTCGGGCGAGCTGCTTGTGGGTTATACGGGCCTGCT
The DNA here is from genome assembly GCF_000243335.1 of Leptonema illini DSM 21528. Taxonomy (NCBI): domain Bacteria; kingdom Pseudomonadati; phylum Spirochaetota; class Leptospiria; order Leptospirales; family Leptospiraceae; genus Leptonema; species Leptonema illini. Next base: position 3,540,660 of record NZ_JH597773.1, read on the forward strand.
TGTTGCCTCGGGCGAGAACGGAGCGTTTGATTCCCGCCGCACGGGCGAGATGGTGAAGCTGCGCTCTCCTCTGTCGGATGTAACGCTGACGCCGGTCTTTCATCCAGCGGCGCATCTGCGCGTCGATGAGGCGCTCGTGCGCGACCCGGCTTCTATTGCGGCGGCCCGCGGCAAGGACGAAGGCGGCACAGGCGATTATAACATCGCAAACGGCATGGCCGACGGCTCAAACGCCCTCTTGATCGCGAAGGCCTTAAAGCAGGGTCAGAACCGCTTCGGATACGCCGAGAACGCCGAGGCCTTTTATAACGCCCTGATCTCTAAGCTGGGTACGGAGTCCCGCACCGCTGAGGACGCCGTGCAGCGTCAGAGCGAGAATCTCGTTTCGCTGAAAAACCTGCGTCAGAGCGTGATGGGCGTGAATCTCGACGAAGAGATGGCGAATATGGTGCAGTTCCAGCACGCATATAACGCATCGGCCCGTACGATCAACACGTGGGATCAGATGCTCGACGTGATCATCAACCGACTCAAGTCGTAAGCGAAAAACTCGATACTGAATAAGACGACATCAGGGTAAAGACCATGCGCATCACCGGACTCATGCAAAACCAATCGACCGTTCGCACGCTGAACCGCCATCAATACGAGATGGATAAGATTCAGACGCAACTGGCGACGGGACAGAAGATTCAGACGCCGAAGGATGATCCGGCGGCGGCGACGAATCAGATGTTTTTTCGCACTCGCATTAACGAACTCGACCAGTTTGACCGCAACATCAGCGACGGCACGGCACGTCTGAACCTGATGGACGGCGAGCTCGGTCGCATCACCGATATCATGCAGCGTATTCGCGTCTTAACCGTACAGGCCTCAAACGGTACGTATCAGGGCGATAACGCCTTCGAATTAAAGAATGCCATCGCAAGCGAGATCGATCAGCATCTTCGCGCACTCATCGACATAGGAAACGGCAAAGACGCTACGGGGCTTCCGCTTTTTGGCGGTTATACGGTGGAGCGTGCTCCTTTTGAGCCCATCGTTTCAAACGTAAAAGGGCTGAAGGGCCTCGAACTCGAGAATCAGATCGTCGGCGTCGAATACAGGGGCGACATCGGCAAACGACTGCTTGAGGTGGAGCGCTCACAGTACATCGACGTGAATATGCCGGGCAACCAGGCCCTCTGGGGAACGAACTTCACGATTACGGGCTCGGTGGATAACTCGGGCTACATCGCCTCGTCGGACCAGGCGTTCAAGATCGACGGCGTCGAGATTCGCGTGCAGGCCGGCGATACGGTCGATGACATCATCGACAAGATCAACCATGCAGGGCTCGACGTGAAGGCGTCCAAGATCGGACAGGACTTCGTTTCGCTGCATTCGACGGCTCCGCATCAAATCTGGCTTGAAGACATGGAGGGTGGGACGGTTCTGAAAGATATCGGACTCGTCAGCGCCGATCGCACCCGTCCGCCGAATAACTACGCCGATACGGCTCGCGTCTCAGGGCTTTCGCTTTTTGACGTCGTCATCAAGCTGCGCAACGATCTGCTTGCAGGGGACCAGCTCGAAATCTCGGGCCGCGATCTCGGCAACCTCGATGAGGCCATGGATAACGTTCTGCGTCACCGGGCTCAGATCGGCGCTCGTCAGAACCGACTCGAAGAGCATACGAAACGCGTCTCATGGGATAAGAACTACATGACCGAGCTGCTTGCCTCGAACGAAGGCATCGACGTGGCCGAGACGGTTATGAACCTGAAGTGGATCGAGTCGGTTCATTCCTATGCCCTGAACGTCGGGGCGCGCATCATCAAGCCGACGCTGATGGATTTTCTGAGATAGGTTGATACGTAGATTTAGTTTCAGAACGACATCTGACTCGAACTTCGTGTTCAGTTCCTGGCAGAATTGACTTGCTTTTTTCACCTGATACGTTTGTGTCGACGTATGGAAAACCGTCGACACAAACTACTCCTGCTTCCATCCGCGCTTTTTCTCTCTCTGCTCTCCTGCGGCGGCGGTGGAGGCGATGATGACTCTTCACTGCTCTTTTTCCTGCTCGCGTCGGGCAATGGCGCCTGCACTGCCGAACCTTTGTTCGGCGATCAATGGCATCTACTGAATTCCGGCCAATCAGGCGGCACATCGGGAGAAGATGCCGGCGTGACGGGAGCGTGGGATGCAGGCTACACGGGTAGCGGCGTAACGATTGCCATCGTCGACGACGGTATCGACATCCTGCATGAAGATCTCAGGGCGAACATCAATACCTCGCGGAATTACAACTATGTGGAATCCAGCACAGACCTGGCTCCGCACTTTCTCTATGCAACACACGGGACGTCTGTTGCCGGTGTCAGCGCCGCCGATTGTAACGGCAAAGGCGTATCAGGGGTCGCTCCTGACGCTACGATGGTCGGCTACAACCTGCTGCTGACGAACAGCGATGCCAACAACGCCGATGCGATGACGCGGAACGGTGACATCGTCGCCGTCTCGAACAATAGCTGGGGAGCGCCTGACCTTCTGGGTACCCTGAATGATAGCCTCTCCAGTAGCCTGTGGCGGACGGCCATCCTTGACGGCATCAATAACCAGCGCAACGGAAAGGGCATCATCTATGCCTGGGCGGCCGGCAACGGCCAGAATTCAACCACAAACCGAATCGATAACTCGAACTATGACGGCCAGGCGAACTTTCGCGGCGTCATGGCCATCTGCGCCGTTAGCAACGCCGGCAAGCAGTCTTCTTATTCCGAAAGGGGCGCCAATCTCTGGGTCTGTGCACCGTCAAACGGCGGTTCGCTTGGTATTACGACGACCGATATACGCGACAACTACGGCTATACAACCTCCGATTATACAGATGATTTCGGTGGAACATCGTCGGCCTCGCCGCTTGTAGCCGGCGTTGTTGCCCTGATGCTTCAGGCCAATCCCGACCTGACATGGCGCGATGTGCGCTACATCCTCGCCCGAACCGCTCGCAAGGTCGACCCCACCGACACAGATTGGATTAATAATGACGCGGGCATTCCCGTTAACCACAAATACGGATTTGGCGTCGTCGATGCCTCCGCTGCGGTTACGATGGCCAGAACCTTCACGAGTATAGGCGGAAGCTCGACTCTTAAATCAAAGGCATCGAACACCGATTCCCCTGCAGCCGCAATCCCCGACAATGACGTCAACGGTATCAGTCGGACAGTTACGGTGAGCTCGTCGGGGATTACTGATATTGAATGGGTCGATATTGAGGTAACCTTCGTCCATACCTACGCCGGCGATCTGAATTTTGTGCTGACTTCGCCGGACGGAACAACGGCCCACCTTTCTGAAAAGCATGTCTGCACTGATGGAACCAATATCACCGCCACCTGCCCGTTCAATGGTACCTGGCGCTTTGGTGCCGCTCGCTTCCTTGATGAAACGGCCGACGGCACCTGGACCTTAAAAGTAACAGACGGAGCAGCCGACGACACAGGCACACTGAACTCATGGAGCGTTACCGTCTACGGACGCTGAGACGAGTACATAAGGAGAATAGCAATGCACAGCAAGAAAATCATACTGCTTCTGACCGCGCTCAGCGTGGTCGCCCTGAAATGTTCGAGTGTCATGGCCAAACCAGGTGAAACGACTGCCGAGGCCCTGCCGTATGTGTACTATGACGGCGATACACAGCGAACCATCTATCTGCGGCCCGATCTGCTTGCGGAGTTCGGCGATTCAAAGGCCGTTACAAAAGCCGATCCATCGGCGTCACCGCTTAAAAATCAGGGAATGGCCGTGATCTATCGCGTCAGCGATTCCGGCGTGAAGACAAAGATCCGTCAGGGCACGTTCAGTCGTTCCATCAATGGCGCCGTCGTATCTGAGGTCTTCAGTTCTTCGCCCGGCGGCGGCGCTCTTTCGGCGCTTCCCGGCAATATCATCATTCAGTTCAAAGACGACCAGACCCGAACGCAGATCAATGCATTCCTGCAAGCGCGCTCGTTGCCGGTCGTCAGAACGATGCAGATTGGCGTGAGTGAATTCTACGTCGTCAAATCGACTCCGGGCATAGCGTCGCTTGAAACGGCGAACCAGCTTCGTCTGCTGCCCGAAGTGAAAAGCGCTCAGCCGGACTGGTGGAGAGAGGTTTCCCGGCGCTGATATTTGCCGCAGGCTACTCTGAGGAAAGGGTGGCCTGCTTTTCCGGAAAGCGAGAAGTTTATTCATGGAATCGGCCATTCCGCCGATAATGCATCCAGGATGATTGCAGAGATGAAGACACTCGCCACGAAAGCCTTTGGAACGATCGAGATAGACTCTGGAGCCATCTATACCTTCTCCGACGGCCTTTACGGCTTCGCCGAAGAGACGGAGTTCGCGCTGCTTGCAGGCAAATCCGACTCGCCGTTTCTGTGGCTTCAGTCGACGAAAGACGAGCACCTGGCCTTTATCCTGATTGATCCGCGTTCGCTGATTTCTGACTATACGCCGAAGACGCTGAAAAGCGACCTTGAAGCGCTTGAGATCGAATCTGTGGACGATTGCCGCATCTTCACTATCGTAACCATCCCGCAGAACGCACCGGAAGAGATGACGGTTAACCTCCAGGGCCCCGTTCTCTTGAACGATAAAAACCGAAAAGGCCGACAGGTCATCTCTGACGACGACCGCCACGGAGTACGCATGCCCGTACTCAAGCTGATGGAGGCAGGCCGTGCTGATTCTGGCGCGTAAGTTAAACGAATCCATCATGATCGGCGACGATGTAGAAATCGTCGTCGTCGAGATCAAAGGCGACCAGGTAAAGCTGGGCATCCGTGCTCCGCGCAACGTCGCCGTGCACCGGACCGAGATCTATAAAGAGATCCGTGATCAGAACACGCGCGCCGCTGAGACTCCGGCTCCGGAATCGCTCGATAGCCTGGCGTCGTTGATCAAGAAAAAGAAGCCGAAATAGCAAAAAGCTCCTCTGCGTTTCGCAGAATCAGCACCAGGCGATTGAGAGCTTAATGATTCCGTAGCGCCTGCACCTTGCGTCCGCGAAAGCGCTCGAAGAGCACGCCCAAAAAAACGGCGGCAGAGAATTCCCACGCCGCCACGAGGTTCAGGCTCACAAACCACAAGTGAGCCTCTGGAAAAAATAGTGGAGCTACTCCTGGATCTGAAAGCCTGGCGCATTCAATATCAGATTTCGACGGGAGCTGTCTTTCAGGTTACGCTCGGACGTAGAAGAGTAGGCCCCTGCGTCCGTAACATCGGGGCGATCACCGGAGCTGCTTTCGGGAGAGAAGACCTGGTCGCCATCATCGCTATCAAAGAACAGCATGTTCTCACGAATCACTTCGATAGTGATACCGTTCGGCTTCTTTGAAAGTGTCGATACCGGCAATACGACAACGTAAGCCTGATCGTAACCAAACCGGGAAATATCTGCCGGCAGATTGAACGACACCGCGTCATTACTTGATAGATATGCTGATTGCGTATGCTGCATAGGGAACAATGGCGTTTGAGATTCGTAAAGAGCGCCCATCTTCCCATCTGCTACTGCGATCCGGGGCGATTCAGAGGTCTGGCAACTCCAATCTCCCATTGTTGCACCCGCCATGATATCCACTAACGCGCCATTACTGGCAAGCTCCGCCGGACAGCTATCGAGTAGAACGGTATGAGTAACAAGTCCGCGCTCAATAAACCAATTATCATAAGCGTAATAATTGGAATAATAAGCCTGCCAGTAGCGCCTGTTGGGATCAGAGACTTTTTCGGGAGGAAAGAATACGTTGACCGATTTCAGGACGAGTCCTATACGATCGTAGGTGGTTCCCATTTCAGAAAGATCAGCGCCGTAAATATAACCCAGCTCTCCCTCACGAATGGCAACATGGAAGCCCATGACGCAATCCCGTCCATTCGCATAAACCCCGCTACTCGGGTCCACAATGCTGACGCCGTTCTCAAATGTCTCGGTCCCGGGCGCGGGCCCACCTTCAGATTCAGGAAGGAAACCGACCACATCGCAAACAACCAGCGACATGACGGAAGGCGTCAGGAATACGTCAGGGAATCCGTCCCCCGTACCGTCACCTTCCGACCGCGAAGCGGCAGCCGGATGGGAAGAAGTGCTCGCACGCGAAGAAGAAGCAAACTGAAAATTCAACCCGGAAAAGGGCATGAAACCCAGAAGCATGAACATCGACAGGGTATCGTCGTCCTTCGACTTCCCACAACTGAGGAATTGGCTCATAGTGAAAAGCGTCAGAAGAAAGGTACTGAATCGTCTCATCTTTTCAATACTCCTTTAAATAAGGCTATCTCAAGAACTAACAGCAACTTTGGTTTCTCAGGGCTATTCGCATGACCTTTAGAGGCCATCTCAAGAGTGGCCTCTAAACAAATCCAGCAACATCAAAGCAATCCTGACTCACACATCAAGTCACTTCGAAGGCAACACCCCATTTATACACTAAATGTCCAATATTAAGTCAAGACTGCAACAAACAACAATTGATGCAATCATTTTTTGCTCGCGCCTGAACAGCCACCATGGTTTTGGCTTTCCGCTATCATGATCGGCGACGATGTCGAAACTCCGGCACCGGAATCGCTGGATAGCGTGGCGTCGCTGATCAAGAAAAAGAAGCCGAAATAACAAAAAGCTCCTTTGCGTTTCGCAGAATCAGCACCAGGCGATTGAGAGCTTAATGATTCCGTAGCCCTCACCTTGCGTCCGCGAAAGCGTTCGAAGAGCAGGTCAAAAAAAAAGGCGGCAGGGAATTCCCACGCCGCCAGGCGGTTCAGGCTCAGAAATCACAGAATGATTCTGAGCCTTTGAATATATCAGTTATATCGGACGAGAACCCCGTTAACGCCGGAGTATACCGCTTCTACGCTGACATTATCAAACGTGTAGCTTCCAGCACCACGGATAGTTCCACCTGCATAGACCGCACCGCTTGGATCAACGGAAAGCGTAGTGAAATAAGAGAAATCATATCCATCTCCGGATTTTGCCACAGCTGCATTCCCCGAGCCATCGTACTTCAACAGAAGGGGGCTATAGCAGCCTGTACACTGCGTGGTTACGCTTGCATTGTTGCCGAACGAAACGGAGTTGTTATCGTACGCTGCTCCTGCGGCAAACAGACTACCGCCTGCATCCAGTCCTATTGCACGAATATCGGTCGAAGCCGAAGACTCTGTTGTGGTCTTCGCCCATACAGGCGATCCAGACGCATCGTATTTCACTACCAGTGCATTCAAACCACCGGCATAGGCGCCCTGCGGGCTGACGGAATTTCCTAAACCGACCGCAGCTCCACCGTTCAGCCAACCGCCCACGTAGACGGCACCGGATGCATCCACTGCAACAGACGAGAAGGCGGTGGAGGTTTCGCCTGATTCAGTGGATCGTGCCCACTGGGCGGTACCGGCCGAGTTATATTTTACAAGCAAAGCGTTGGAATCGTTTGCATCTCCAGAGACGGTCACACCGTTTCCAAAGTTAAAAGGGAGGGCAGAATCGACGTTGCCCGCAGCGTAGATATTCCCACTTGAATCCAGAGCAACATCGGTAAAAGATGCATCGTCAAATCCGGTGTCGGCAAGCGTTCGTGCCAACTGTGCAACGCCGGCCGAGCTATACTTTACAAGAAGTACACCGTGCCCATAGGATGGGCCTCCTGTATCGGGGACTTCTCCTGTCACGGTCACGCTATTGCCGAAATTATAAGTCCCGGTACCGACGACGCTCCCAACGACGTAAATAGCGCCGGCAGAATCCACTGCCAGTGCATTGAAGGAAGAATCGTCCGGTCCTGTTGCGAGCGTCCTGGCCCATTGTGCGGCACCGTTCGAATCATACTTTATCAACACACCATGAGACGGAAAAGCCGATGGGCCTTGCAGGGTCACACCATTCCCACAATTCAAAGCAGTATTGCCCGTTACTGTACCGACAACGTAAACATTCCCCGCGCTATCCGCGGCCACATCAGAGAGTGATACCGACGCCCCACAAACGGTTGTTGCCCATTGAGCAACACCCGATGCATTGTATTTAACCAGAAGCGAAGTGTTCGCATAGGCTACATTGAAGGATGCTTGAACACTGTTCCCAAAATCATACGTACCGCTAATCCCTCCGTATGTCACGATATAGACGTTCCCGGCCGAATCCACTGCCGATCCCCGATACTCCGATGCGCCCGTTGTTGCCTCTGCGGGAGCGGCGGCCCAGCTCGCATTGAGCGATGACCCGGCAGAAGAAAGAAGGAAGAACAGAAGTCCTTCATTTCCATCGCCGTCCTTACCTCCGCAAGCAGAGGCGAAATTGAACATCAGAAGCGCCCCCAATAGTATTCCTGATAGTCGTTTCATTATTTCCTCCTGTTTCGCAGTGCTCCGATGTGACGAAAATCACAGGATCAGAAAGCACTCACCGTGACTGCACCCGGTCCAATCCCTGACAAACATCACACTATAGCACCAGACACACGATGAACGACATCGAGTCAATAATATTTCCCAGTCCAGATTCATTCAGATGGCTCCCGTTCTCACAATGGCTCCGGCTCAGAAATCACAGAATGATTCTGAGCCTCCTGAAAACTGAGGAATGATGGCGAGACCGTAGATATCAGAAAGACGCGACTGTGGGGAGGCTGACGCCGGCCCGGGAGAGGCTATCAAGAGTTCTGAAAGCCCCTGTCGAGCGGTTTGTTTAAGCCACACCCCAGAAGCACATTCTCTCGCTCAATACTCGGCCAGTATAACGTCCATCGTGTCGATGATCTCATAGCGCAGCTCTCGCAGCTCCTGAACCTTGCGTCCGCGAACGCGTTCGAAGAGCAGGCCGCCGAAGAAGGCAAGGGCGGCCTTGAGGCGTCGGCCATGAAAGACCGAGAATCGCCAGAGACGGCCCATCATATAAACCATGATCACGGCGACGACGCTTGCAAAGAAGGCGGGATTCTCGCGAATCCAGACCGGATCAGCCCAGCTCAGGTGTGTCGCTGCCTGTGTCGCATACTCCGGCCCGAAATGCAAAACAGCATAAAAGATGCCGACTCCAAAGAGCGGATACGTGATCAAGGCGACGATGAACGCCGCAATGATGGCCTGTTCGTCTCCGTCCACCTGAGCGCCCTTCTTTACATCGACGACTCTGTAGCGCATGAAGCCGGCGGCGCGACGCGGAAGCCAGTTCGCCAGATAACCATAGGCGATGAAAGGAAGCAGCAGGATGCCTTTGAACAGAGCGATGAGATGATGACCGATGGCTTCAAGGTTAACCTGCCGCCGGATGGTCTCGTCGTCAAGACGCATGGCCTTCAGCTTTCGTCTGTATTCCTGAATCAGACGCTGTAGCTTCTCTATGACCTTGCGCCCGTCTGCGTCCTGACTCGCCGCCTGGATGCTTTCGGCGACGCTCTTGCTGAGAACGTACTTCTCTTTTACGTTCTCAAACGTTCCCATGTACTTTTGCGAGCTTCGCACAAATAGATCGGTGGCATCATCGATCAGCGGGACCAGGCTTTCCTCGGGAATACTGATGATCAGCCGTTCGATGTCGGCCTGGAGTCGATTCTTGCCGGCGAGCATCAGACTTTTTTCGAGCTGAACGCGCTCCTTCTCGCTCAAAGACGAATAGTCCAGTTTGCGATCCTTCATAAGATCTTTCAGCTTGAAGGGCTTGCCGAAGATGATGCAGACGGAGCTCTGAAACTTGTTGATACGATCGTAGAAATACCCATAAGGAACGATGCGCAGGTTCAGGTTATAATCGAACTCCTTTTCGGCAGCGAGGGCGAGCATCATAAAGCCGAGCTTGATCTTGTTCAGTTTACGACTGTCTGTGGAGCGCCCTTCGGCATAGATATTAAAAAGTCGGCCCGTTACAAGGCGCTCTACGGCATCATCGATCATAGCCTCATTGGCCTTCAGGCGTTCCTCTTCGCTGATTCCGCTTTCGCCCTTATCCTGCGCTCGCGAAACGGGCACCATCAGGGCATAGTTCTTCAAGATGTAACCGAGGACGGGGATGTTCGTGATCGTATCTTTTGCCGCCGTCGCCACCGGATGACGCACGACGGTTAGCAGATTGAAGAAGTCGAGCAGCGAATTGGGATGATTCCCGACAAGAAAGACGGCGCCATCGGGCGGGATGTTCTCCAGGCCGATGGCCTCGATTTCAGAATGCTGCGTTCTGGCAACCGTACGGAAGAGAGAACGTAGAGGATAATAGAACAGACTGGCGCTGCGTCGCACCGATTCAATGCCATGATAGATCCGGCCGCTCTTAGAATGAGGGCTGTGGAAAAAACGTCCGATAAGCGGTAGCTTGCTGAATAGACTCATGTTCCGTTCCCTGAACCGTGAAGTCGGCGTCAGATTCCGACATCAAGTGCTGTGGATATTCTGCACCGTGCATCTATAGATCAACCAACAAAATCAGGGCAAAAAATCTTTCCATATGAAGCCCGATGACTCGGTGCTGTCAGGAGGAGAACGGGGCGACCCGGAGACGACGCTTAGCCTCGCCGACCGGAGCCACTTTTGCGGTGGCTGCGACAACTGTTGCAGGAAAGCAACACAGATCGGCCAGCAGATCGAGGTCTCAGGAATATTTTCCTCACGATAAAAAATGGAAGGACCGGTAGATTGCGAATTACTGAATGGGTTTCAAGTAGGAAGAACACATCACAAGCGACCTCAAAACCCGGGTTCTCAGATCGCTTGTGATGCGTATGAGTTTTCCTTAAAAGGGCACGTTTTCGGACGCGCTCCTGAGTTTATTTTCAGCGAGAGCTGAATTGAAAAAGGGAGAATACAATGAAATTTGATCGAGATGGCGACCGCCTGGTCATAGCAGGCGCAACACGGACTCCGATCGGACAGGCCGGCAAGAGCCTGACCGAGTACGACTCCTTCCAGCTGGGCGATATGGTCCTTGCGGAAATCATTAAACGTACCGGTGTAGACAGGAACAAAGTAGACGGTCTGATCGCCGGTGAAATCGGCCAGAGCTCCAAGGCTCCGAACGTGGCGCGCGTTATGGCCGTTAAGGCAGACCTGAAACTCGAAGGTTCCGCGGTAACCGTCGCCAACAACTGTGTTTCCGGATATGAAGCCATCAATGAAGCGGCCCGTCGCATTCTGCTCGGCGAGAACGACGTGGTAGCGGTGATCGGACAGGAGTCCATGACCAACTACGGCTATTATCTGAATAACGCAAAGCGCGTCGCAAAGACCGCCTCGCTCGATAAGCTGAAGCAGAACTGGAACGAGATTCCCGGAATGGAAGAGGTCACCATCGTTGATGCCGTTGTGGAAGGTCTGACCGACCCGGTTCGCGACGCGATGATGATTGATACGGCCGAGGTTGTGGCCCAGAAACTGGGATTGGACAAAGCCACGCTCGACAAATACGCTCACGGTTCTTACAAAAAGGCATACGAGGCGCTGGAAGGCGGCAAGTACGATCCTTACCTGATGCCCGTGAAGCACAGCAAAGGCGTGCTGGACAAAGACGAATATATCATGTCGAAAAAAGGCTTCGTAGAGAAGCCCGACCGTTTCGAAAAAGCGGGCGCCATCTTCGAGCATCCTGAAATGGGCGGCATGAAGAAGTTCTACGACCGTTACGGCAAATACATCGGTAAAAGCTATAGCGACGGCGTGCAGGGCGCGGTGAGTCTGTTCAATGCCTGTCCTCAGTCCGACGGAGCAGGCGGATGCATCGTCACCACCGAAAGCAAGGCTAAAGAACTCGGCCTGACTCCTCAGGCTTATATTAAAGGTTGGGGTAACTATGGCGTCGATCCCGTTATCATGGGCCTGGGCATCGCCTATGCCATGAAAAAGGCTCTGGAAAACACCGGCCTGAAGTGGGACGATATCGGTAATTTCGAGATTCACGAAGCCTTTGCCGCAACCGCTCTGGGCAGCATGGTCGTCGTGCGCGATGAGTTCGGTTACGACCTCGTGGCTCGCCTGGAAAAAGGGGATGTTAACCCTCACGGCGGCACGCTGGCCCTGGGCCATCCGCTCGGAGCTACCGGTCTGCGTGTCCTGATCAATCAGATCATGGGACTGAACGCAAGCGGCGCCCGCTACTCCATGGGTTCCATCTGTGCCGGCGGCGGCGTAGGCGGATCGTTAATCCTGGAAAAATTCGGCTAAGAAATTCGAAACCTCTGATGAAAGGGGAGGCGTCCGATGGGCGGCTCCCCTTTTTGTTGCTATCGAACGCCCGCTCTACTTTGCAGGCGAATCACTGGCAGACCGATCAGGCTTTCAAATAGGTGCCGAGATAGGCGACAACGGCTCGCTTCGCTTCCTGTACTAACGGCTCGATCAGATCAGCATGCTTTCGATACGAGAAGCGAAGCACACTGTCGCCGATAGCAAGGCCGATGCTTGCAATCTCTTCTTCTCGATCGAAGGGCTCGATACCGAAATGCTGATGCAGGCCGTCAAGACTGACGCGAGCCATGCGCGTATCGATGTCCTGACCGAGCTCGCGAGCTCCGCTGAGCATCGCACCGTATCCGTATACAAGACGCGGAAAGGCGGTTTCGCTTTTGGTAACGTCGACGGCGACATCGATGAAGCGCTCGATATAGGCCTGCCAGTTCTTGAACTTCTCGCTTTCCAGATCGGTGGCCTGCTCGATCAGCATCTCACCATGGAGCATGCGGATGCCAAGAAAAATGGCCTCGATGTTGGGGAAGAAATGATACGCAGACGGACGCGGAATCTCGGCGCGTTCGCAGACCATCGCAAGCGTGATCTCTTCGGGCGCTTTCTCCCGTAAAAGTTCAAGCGCCGAAGCAAGCAGCGTCGCCCGACGCGTGCGGCCCTGCTTGCTTGTGAATTTAAAAGGACGCGGAGCAAGCTCCGGAAGAAGAGAGGCATCAACAAGTTTCGTATCCATTAGAAATGGAATCCTCCTTTGAAAAAAGCCTGGTGTCAATCAGGAACTGCAAAAAAGGACAGGTCGAACAGCTCAGCGAGCAAAACAGCCCGATTAGCGAAGCAGGAAAAAGGGTTGAACCAGAGCGCGCTTCCCGTAGAAACCGCTCAGCATGATTGATATGACGAAAAAAATAACAGAATCCTCTCTCTTTCAGAACTTTATCACGGCCGTTATTCTGCTAACTGCCTTACTGGTCGGTCTGGAAACATACCCGTCGATGATCGACGCCTACGGGCCGTTGCTGCACACGCTCGATCTTCTGATCCTTGCCATCTTTGTGACTGAGATTGCCCTGAAGCTTGTCGCTCGCTGGCCGCGGCCCGAACTCTTCTTTATCGATCCCTGGAACGTTTTCGATTTTGTCATCGTTGCCGCCGCATTTTTGCCCATCGATGCGCAGTACGTAACGGTGCTTCGACTCCTGCGACTGCTGCGGGTGCTTCGCCTGGTTCGGGCGCTTCCTCAGCTGCGTATCCTCGTCTCGGCGCTTCTGAAAAGCATCCCCTCGATGTTTTATGTGGGTATCTTTCTCTTTCTGCTTTTCTACATCTATGCTGTGGCCTCGGTCTTTCTTTTTTCGGCGAACGATCCCGTTCACTTCAAAGACCTTCCGCTCGCCTTCATCACTCTATTCAGAGTGGTCACGCTTGAGGGCTGGACGGAGATCATGTACATCCAGTCCTACGGATGCGATAACTATGGTTATGACGGCATGGAAGCGTTATGCACGCATCCCACTGCCTATCCCGTTCTCAGTCCGCTATTCTTCATCAGCTTCGTATTGATCGGCACGATGGTCGTACTGAACCTGTTCATCGGCGTCATCATGAACGGTATGGATGAAGCGAAAGAAGAGACCGAGGCGGAAGCGATGCTTAATCCGCAAACGCCGTCAGCTCTCGAAGAATGGAAGCAGCTGACCAAAGACATGAAGGCCATGGAGCACCGCATGGCCGCCATCCGCAAGGCGCTGGAGGCTCAGGGCCCTCGCAAGTCTTCAAAGAAAGCCCGATAAAAAAAGGCCGGACTGTGCGTCCGGCCTTATCAGGAATTTTGTCAACGTTATACAGGGCCGGCTTCGGCCCGTTTTCAGTCCATTCTCCAACCGCCCATGGTTCTTATCGGGCCCGGTTGCGTTTCTCTCTTATAAAACGGTGAAGTTGCGGCTCACACCCTGATAGGATTTGATCGCTCCCGTCCATCCCGATTTCCAATGCCCGCGATGGCGGATGCGATAGGTGCCCGGCGCAAGGTCCGACGTATCGACCGAGACCGTGACCTTCGAATAGGCGATGCCGTCGCGCTGCCAGCGATAGATCGTCGCCGGATCGTTATCGCGGAGCACCGTTATCCATTGCCCGTTTACAAGACGCTCGATATCGCCGTAGCTGCTTCGAATGAGCGGGTCGTTCTTCGGATGTCCGCCCCAGAAGACAGCTTTAGCGATGGCGCCGCGATTATACGATGTGGCGGGCTGCTCGACGATATCGCCGAAGTTCTTGAACCAGGGCACATCGTCGAATACGACGCCCGTTTGCAGAGTCGTCTGATAGTCGGTCAGATCGGGGGGCACCGGACCGGGCGAAACGGACGTTCCGGCCTGGAGGGAGTCGGCTAACTTCGCGAACTCCTGCTCGTATGCGGGCAGCGTGTTCGGTCCGAACTGCGTCGACGCTCCTTCGTAATGCTGCAGGGCGTATTCTTCAGGCGTCGTTACATAGGATGTGTAGGCGTTTGAGAGCCCGGCGACGACGACGATATCATCGGCATTGCGCTTCACGGCGTTTCGCAGACGACGTCCGGCCATTGTGGTGATCTCGGCGGGTACGGCGGCGATTTTTAGCTGACCGATCTGAACGATCTGAAACGGAATGATCGGCGGAGTCCACGGATTGCCGTCAAACGACGCCTCTCCCGTCGGAATCAGGATGGGCTTCTTTTCATGACAGGCGACATAGGCCGGATCAAGCGTAGAAGGCCAGGCGATGGACAGGAAGCCCGACAGGAAACTATGAAGAAAGGCGTTGCGCGAATTCTCATTCCACTCGACGGAATCGACCGTTACGCCTTCGTCGAAAAGATCGAGCGAGACGGCGTTATCCTCGGTGGAGCCGGCAGAGAACGAAGCTCCCATGGCCGCCTTACAGGTCGACTTGCCGACGCTATCGACAAACGTGTTATACATATTCACGTGTTTGTGACGAAAGTCGATCGGGCCTTCAAGGCGTACGGTGGCCGTATCAAAAAGCTCGCGGGCCTTATCGTACTGACGGTCGGCGATGATATTCTCGCGCTCGTAATCATGAACGCCGTCGGCCGGGCCCCAGAGGTTAGGCGATACGTCGCCGGCATTGGACTGGGCAAAGGCGGCTACAAACGTCGAATCGGCCGTATAGCTCGTTCCTCCGTCCTTTTCAAAGAAATAGGAGGCGAGGCCCTTGTTATCGCCGCCGATCAGCTTATTCGTCGGCCCGACGCTCGTCGGATGCACGGCAAACCAGTTGATCATGCCGATATCGGTGCCGTTCTGCCTTTGCAGTCGAAGCAGCGTCATCTTCGTGTCGACGTTCGACGCATACTGCGACCTTTCAGAGGCGGGGTTGTTCTCATAGGCGATAGGCGAACGATTCATGCTTGCGTTTGCAAGATCGCCCTGATTCACGAAGATGCGGCCCGGAGCGACGTTCTGATGGGCGAGCTTGATCGACCGATAGATACCGTCGACGATGACTTCGTAGTTTTCACGAATGAAGCCCATCGTCGTAACGTTATACATGAAGTAATGCGAATATCCGCCAGGGCCGCTGTGTGTATGCGTGGCCGAGAGAAGAACGTTCGCCTCGTTATAATAAGGAGCAAGATCGGGATCGGCGGCGATCTTACGGGATACGCCCTGCTTCACCGATTGAAAGATCATGCCAAGGTCGGCCGAAACGAAGACGACGCGCTTCGCACCGTCCCCGATAACGAAGGCTCGCGACCACAGTCGCATATAAATACCTTCGGTCTTCTGGTCGGTTTCGGCGAATCCCATCATACCTACTTCGGCGGCCGGGCCCGTAATATCGTACAGACCTGCTCCGATCAGGTAGAGCGGTTCGCCGCTTTGAAGCGACATCGCCTGCAGATTCGCCTCGGGCGTATCTGCAATGCTATCCGTTAATGGAAGCAACAGGCTTCCATCAGAGTCCTTTTTCCCGCAGCTTACCAGCATTACGAGGGCGACAAGCGCCATGCATTTGCTGCGGAGGATGGTTTTTTTCATGTGAGTATCCTCCTTGTTTTTCGCAAGCGACCTTCTGAGGGGTCGTGAAGCTATCTGTACACATGGGCAAAAAACTTGCAACTATTAATGAACATTAGTTGACTATTTTTTTCGCATTGATAAAACTATCCTGTAGATCGATTGCCTTTTGTCGGAGGATGGGGCACGATGAGCTGAACCCATTGTCGAGGGAAAAAGCTTCAGGAGATAGCGATGTCGGATCACAGAAAGAAAAGTCCTCTTGTCCTGGCCGTCGATCTGGGCACCTCGGGCTGTAAAACGGCCCTTGTGGCGCTTGGCGGAAAGGGCGACAACGGCGAAATAGAATCGGCCAGCGTCATCGGCTTTGAATTCGCCCCGGTCGAGCTTGTTCTTCCGCCCGGCGGCGGCTGTGAGCAGCGTCCCGAGGACTGGTGGCAGGCCTTTTTGATCACGGCAGAGCGTCTTTTGAAGAAGCAGAGCCATTATCGCGAACAGATCGTCGCCATCTGCTGCTCGACGCAGGGTGAAGGCACCGTCTGCGTCGACGAAAAGGGAGAGGTCCTTGGCAACGCCATCCTCTGGCTCGACATGCGAGGCGCTCCCTATGTTGAAAAGCTGGCCGGCGGCTGGCCTTCCGTCTCGGGTTACGGGGCGGCGAAGCTCTGGCGCTGGATCCGACTGACCGGCGGAGCACCGGCACTGTCGGGCAAAGACCCGGCGGCGCATATGCTTCTTATCAAGCATGAGCATCCCGATCTCTATCGTCGCACTCATAAATTCCTGAACGTCATCGACTATATGAATCTGCGGTTAACGGGTCGGGCCGCCGCCACGTCCGACTCCATTCTCACCTCATGGGTGACGGATAACCGTGACCCCGCGAACATCCGCTACGACGACGGCCTTGTGAAGATGAGCGGCATCGAAAAAGCCAAGCTGCCCGACATCGTTAAATGCACGGATGTCGTGGGTATGCTTCGCGCCGACGTAGCGCAGCAGCTCAAGTTGCCGCAGCTTCCCGTCGTCGCCGGTTCGATCGATAACACCGCCTCGGCGCTCGGTTCGGGATGTGTGGATTTCGGCGATGCACATCTTTACATTGGAACATCTTCCTGGATCGCCGCCCATGTGCCGAAGAAAAAGACCGACGTCTTTTCGTCTGTGGCCGCCGTTCCCTGCGCCCTTGACGATCGCTATCTGATGACGGCGCTGCAATCGTCGGCCGGTTCTAACCTGAGCTATCTGAAAGATCGCATCCTCTATCATGAAGACGAGCTGCTGCGCGAAGAGCATGTGCCCGACGTCTATAAGATTCTCGATCGTATCGCCGAGCGCACCGAGGCAGGCAGCGGCGGTCTCATCTATATGCCCTGGCTGTACGGCGAACGCGTGCCCGTCGAAGATCGCACGCTGCGCGCCGGACTTTTCAATCTATCGCTCGAACATAATCGATCGCATATTATTCGCGCCTTTTTCGAAGGCGTCGCATTGAACACGCGGTGGATGCTAACCCCCGTCGAGAAATTTCTCGGCAAGAAGCTCGACCGCATCACCATCGTCGGCGGAGGAGCGACGTCGAACGTATGGTGCAGCATCTTCGCCGATACACTCGGCATTTCCGTGCGTCAGCTCGATCAGCCCGTGCAGGCGAATGCGCTCGGTTCGGCCTTTATGGCCGGACTTGCACTCAATCTTATCAAGCGCAGCGACATCTCCGAACGCACGCGCATCCGCGCCACATATCAGCCCGATCCCGACCGGCGTACCGTCATGAATCGTTCGTTTGAAACGTTTCTCGAACTGCACCGGCGGCTCGCCCCCGTCTATCATCGCATACGAGGTTTAAAGAAATGAAAACAGCTACAACTAAGATCGCCTACGCGAAAGAGCGACAGTCCATCGTCGATCTCTGCATCGAACTCTCTCACATCGGATTCCTTGCCGGCGTCGGCGGTAACGTCGCCCTGCGCCTGTCGGATTCTGAATTCGCCGTCACGCCGTCAGCGGCCGATTATTACACGATGAAGGCCGAAGACATCTGTCTGCTCAATATTCGCACGCTTGAACGTCTCGATTCGGATAACTCCTTCACACCCTCAGTCGAAAGCGGGCTTCATGCAGCATTGCTTCTGCGTCGCCCCGATCTGAAGGCATCGGTGCACACGCATCAGCCGCTGGCCAGCGCCGCCGCTCTGCTGCACCGACCGATTCCGCTGAAAGGCGAGGATCGGGCGCTGCTCGGTAAAGAGGTCGCCCTTGTGAACTACGGTCCATCGGGCTCGTCTCTTCTCGTCTCGGCGCTGAAAAAAGCGCTTCGCGACGACGTGAACTCCTATCTGCTTCGTAATCATGGCCTTGTCTGCGCCGCTCCTACGCTTGCGCTCGGCCTGGACGGAGTGCGCCGCATCGAGAAGGCGTCGGCCGACTTCATGCTCGAACTGATCCACGCAAATAAAACGACGGCGCTCTCACCGGCTCTGCTCTCGCATATTGAGGGCCTTCTAAAAGACGCGCTGCACGCATAACTACTATCGAAAAAGGAAAGAATGATGAAGACATTGGAAACACCGAAGAGACCGAAAACAGAAACCTCACAGCAGGAGTATGCCATCTCGGAGTGGCATGATACCGACGCAATCCACGATAAACTGAAGGCGCTATTAAAGCAGCCGCCACGCGCCATCCGCCGTGATAAAATGGAGCAGGTTCTCGCCTATTTCGAGAAGAAATGCCGCAAATCAAAGGCCATTGCCGACGAGGCGCAGCGCTTTATTCCCGGCGGCGTACAGCATAACCTTGCCTTCAACCATCCGTTTCCTATCGCCATCGACGAGGCGAACGGATCCTTCCTGAAAGACGTCGATGGCAACCGCTACATTGACTTCCTCCAGGCCGGAGGTCCCACCCTTCTCGGTTCGAACTACGCTCCGGTGCGCAAGAAGATCATCGAGCTGCTTGAAACCTGCGGCCCCGTCACCGGCCTTCTTCATGAATACGAGCATAAGCTCGCCGAAGAGATCAACCGTCACATGCCCGGCATCGAGATGTTTCGTATGCTCGGCTCGGGCACGGAAGGCGTCATGGCAGCCATCCGACTGGCAAGGGGTTATACAGGTAAAAAGAAGATCATCAAAGTCGGCGGCGCCTATCATGGATGGTCCGATCAGATGGTGTATGGCATGCGCATTCCAGGAACGGGCCGACGTGAGGCGACGGGAATTCCGGGCGGCTCAACCGCTCATACGCAGGAATGCTTTCCGAACGATATCGGCGCCCTGCGTCGCATGATGATGCTGAACCGTCTGCGCGGCGGGACGGCGGCCGTCATCGTCGAGCCGCTCGGTCCGGAAAGCGGCACACGCCCCATCTACAAAAACTACAACGCCGAACTGCGCAAACTCTGCGACGAATTCGGCGCCCTGCTGATCTTCGACGAAGTCGTAACAGGCTTTCGTCTGGGCATGGGCGGCGCTCAGGGTTATTTTGGCGTTAACCCCGACATCACGGTTTTTGGAAAATGCCTGACCGGAGGGTATCCGATGGCCGGCGGCATCGGCGGACGTCGCGACGTTATGATGCTTCTTGCCGGCGGTATCAGCGCCATGGGCAAGCGCGTCTTTGTCGGCGGCACGCTTTCGGCCAATCCGCTTTCCTGCGCGGCGGGCTATTACACGATTAAAGAGATGGCTCGTACAAACGCCGCCGTTAAGGCGGGCCAGGCCGGGGATCGTCTGAGAAAAGGGCTGGAAGATATCGTCGACCGCCTGGGCCTCCCCTATGTCGTGTATAACCAGGGATCGATCGTGCATCTGCAAACGTCGGCCGTGCTGCTCATGAGCATGCGCAATCCGATCAAGGTGCTGAAAGAAGCGAAAGACCGCAAGCATCTCATGGAAGAGATGGGAGCGGCCTATATGTCTCAGGGCATCATCACGCTGGCCGGAAGCCGCATCTATACGAGCATGGCGACGACCGATCGCATCGTCGACGACGCCCTCGATCGCTTTGAAACCGTCTTCAAGATGGTCTGAGGAAACGTATGAAAAAGCACAATCCACACGAAGCGGACTGGATGCATGCAGCGGAGCGGCTGCTTGAGAAGTCCATAGTCAAAGCCGGATCAGACGAGGCGATGTCGCTTCGCCTGCCCGGCGAGGCGAAGATGCTCGGCGGCACGTTTAACAAAAAGCTGTCGATCGTCGACCTGAACGGCGCAGAACGAACCGAAGATGCGGGGGCCTTCCCGGCCTCTCATCTGCATGCGGCCATCTATCGCGCACGGCCCGACGTCGGCGCCATCTTATTCAGCCGTCAGGACTGGGGCTCGTCGCTGAATCAGGGCACCGAACCGATGCCGGGCATCTTCGACGAGCAGGTACGACAGCTCGGTCGCTCCGTCGCACAGTTAAAAGGCGTGCCGCAGCAGATATCGACCTTTCGCGGCAACCTCGGCTCGGCGACGCTCTCGCAACTCAAGGCCGGCGAGCAGATCTTTCTCGTTTCGGGCGGCCTCTTGATCCTCGGGCATACGGTAGAACGGGTCGTCTTTAACGCCGAACTGGTCGAGAAATGCGCGAAGGCCTATCTGATCGCCCGTGCAACAGGGTTATCCGTGAAGAAGGTTCCGCTGTACGTGCGCATCATCGCCAACATGCGTCTGCACAAAGACCAGAAGCGATCGGCGGCCTCGTATGCGGCCGGCGAGATACCGGCAGGTTTCAAGGCTTATTGATTCTGGATCAGAAATCGTTTTACAGATAACCAGGAAGAAACGTTCAATATACCGTTACACTCGCATCAAGGAAGAGTTCATGCAACATAGAAAATGGATCGTACTCGGCGCCTTCATGGGCGTCGCCGCCGTCAGTCAGATGCTCTGGCTGAACTTCGCTCCCGTACAGACGCTGATCATGGAACGCTACGGCGTCTCGGAATTCATGGCCGGCTTTCTCACCTTCTGCTTCCCGCTTCTTTACGTCTTCTTCTCCATGCCGGCCGGAGCCATGACGGACCGTCGCGGCTATCGCTTCACTATCGGCTGGAGCTCCGTACTCATGGCCGTCGGCGCCGTCATCCGCATCTATGAGGCGTCGTTTTATGCCCTGTTAATCGGACAGCTTGCCATCGCCGTCGCACAGCCCTACGTGATGAACGGCATCACGAAGTTAGCCGCCGACTGGTTTCCCGAAGACGAACAGGCCGCCGCCACCGGGCTCGGCACGGCCGGTATGTTCATCGGTATGGCCGCCGGCATGGCGACGTCGGCTCCTCTAACAGAGGCTTACGGCCTCGGCGGGGCGATGCTGATCTTCGCCGTAATCAGTATCGTAGCCGCCGCCTTCTTTCTGCTTTTCGCGAAAGAGAACGGACAGGAGATGACGCTGGAGCAGAGAGCGAAGACGTCCCGGATTGCCGGGCTGACCGCAATGGAGGAATTCAAGCATCTGATCAAGGATCGATCGCTGACGCTGATCTTTATTCTCTCGTTTCTGGCGCTGGGCTTCTTCAACGGACTGGCCACCTGGCTTGAAGGCATCCTTGGCGAAAACGGCGTTGAGCCTACAGACGCCGGACTTGTCGGCGGCGCCATGATCATCGGCGGTATCGTCGGTTCGATCATCATCCCCGCTATCTCTGATAAGATACAACGTCGCAAGCCGTTCCTGATCTTCTGCGGCCTCGCCGGCGCTGCGCTTGCGTATCCGCTCTGCACGTCGTCTAACCTGACGCTGCTCTATTCGCTCGGGGCGCTTCTGGGCGTCCTCTTTCTTCCCGGATACGCCCTGCTGCTTGCCATGTCCGAGGAGATGGCCGGTAAGGAACGGGCAGGCGGCGCGGCGGGTCTGCTCATGCTTGCCGGGAACGGCGGCGGTGTCGTCGTCTCTCTCCTGATGGAGGCTCTGCATAACGATAGCTGGTCGACGCCCATTCTGCTTCTCATGGCGGTGATGGCCCTGATCGTCGTGCTCGCTTTTTTTGCTCCGGAAAGCGCTGCAGCCCACAGGTCGGAACTCCGAACTTGAAATGTGGTACCACAGATGACGGGCAGGCCGGCACGACAGCCGGCCGCTCTTCAGCAAACAGCTCTGCTCACAGCTCTGCTGCTATTCCCGCTCTCCATCCCAGGATCTCTGATCGGAGAGCCAGCCTATCCGCCTGTTTCGTCGACGTTTGATCTGATGATCGTAAACCGTCGCTTCGTATCTCATATTGCGTTCGAGAATACGGATGGTCGGAACTATCTGACGCTGATCGTCACGCATGCTCCGGCGTATCATGCCTTTCATGCGACGTCGCATCCACTGCACTACGACTGCGCCACGCCCCGCCACTGTTACGAAGAGGCAAAGAAGCTGAACCGGCATCTGCAATCCGGTTGGAATATCGGACTGGCGCTGAACGGCTCGACTATCGAAGAGATCGTCTACCTTGAAGGTTCGTTGGAAGAAAGGCCTGAACCCTGAGCTGAGCCATGACCGGAACCCGGACCGAAATGCAGCGAGCAATTCAAGAACGCGCTGGATTTTCTGGCGAAACCGTATAAACTTGCGCAAGATGCGACCCGCGCTCCTATGGCTAACCGGGCTTCTGTGGCTTCCGGCGCTTTCCGCAGAACCGCACATTCTGCGGACCATCTATGCCGTAAACGTGCGACGGTTTTTCCGTCTGGCCATCGTGATGACGGTCGTGCATGCCATTCACGTCGCCGCCTTCGCTCTGAAAGACGTTACCGGCGCCGACGCAAGGGTGCTTCTGTGGCGGGATGGCATCATCTACTCGCATGCTCTGCTCGCTCTCGTCACGCTCATCTTTGCGCTGCTCTGTCGTCCGGGCCGTCGGCAATCCGACGCGGAGGCATCGGCCTATTCTACGTTCGCCGTCGCCCTTTATCTAACGTTCGGAGCCGTCGTCGCCGCCATCGACCAGCTTGTAACGCCGGCAGTCACGCCGTTTCTTGTCGCCTCTCTCGGCATCGGCGCGACGGTTCTTCTGCCGCCTTTGCGCAGCTTCCCGCTTTTCGTCGGAGCCATCGCACTCGTCGCTATCGCGGCGGGTTATACACAGGAATCGCCCGAGAAGCTGCTGTCGCTGCGCGTCAATGCGCTTTCGATGGGGCTGATCGGCGCCGGGCTGAACTGGGCTCTTTTCTCGGGCAAGGTGCGCGAGCTGCGGCATCTGCATACGATCGAACAGCAGAGAGAGGATCTCGCTTTAAAAAACCGAGCCCTTGTGCGCATGAACGAGGCGCGCGATCGCTTTCTGGCCATTATCGCTCACGATCTGCGCGGACCGGTCGGCAGCCAGGCCGACGCCATCGACGTACTTGCAAACGAATACGGCGATATGAACGACGAGGAGCGGCGCAGCATGCTTCAGTCGCTGCAACGTTCCTCGAGAAGAAGCTACGAACTTCTGGAAGAGCTTCTGAAATGGGCCCGTTCGCAGACCGGTCGCATCCCTTTCCGGCCCGAGACCTTTTCGTTAACCGAGTTGATTCGCGAAACGATCGATCTTGTATCAGACAGAGCAAGGAAGAAAGATATTCAGGTCTCTCTCGAAGTCGCCGGCGATCCCGAGGTCTTCGCCGATCGATCCATGATTCATTCCGTTCTCGGGAATCTGATCGGCAACGCCATCAAATTCACGCCGCATCATGGATGCGTGACCGTCATCGTCGAAAGCGCCGATGATTTTCATACCGTAAGCGTCGTCGATTCCGGCATCGGAGTTCCGCGCGAACAACAGGATCGTCTCTTTCAGGAAGGCGAACCCGTACGCACGACGGGCACCGACGGCGAACGCGGCACGGGCCTGGGACTTGTGCTGAGCAAGCAGTTCGTCGAGCGCAACGGCGGCCATATCGGCGTTGAAAGTATGCCCTTCTCGGGCAGCCGCTTTTATTTTACGGTGCAATCTGCGCGGCAGAGAGCTCAGGGCGTTTCAAGCGAGTGAACGAGCGCCTCTCCGCTTCGATCGATTTTCACGACGATACGACTGTTGCCCTGACGCACGATGCGATCGAGCTCTTCGGCCTTGCCTTCGTTGATATAATAACGTTCCAGACCGGCGGTGAAGCGACCCCGTTCGCAGCGGCCTTTTAAGACGGCCACACAATCGCTATCGGGCTTCTCTTCACAGGTGTATTCGTAATTTGCGGGCGGCACTTCGCTCACATCGGTTAAACAGAGACAGACCGGATCGCCGGCCGACGCTCCGTAGCGAGCCGGCATGTCGTTTTCGGCGCAGACGGCGTCCGTCCCGTAATCCACTCTATAGATGAGATAATGGCCGGCGATGATATCGCGCGGATCATAGCCGTCGATAGGGAATCGTACTTCGACGCCCTGCGCATAAATGCGGGCCTTCTGAAAGGCGACGAAGCCGAGAACGATAACGGGTATTAGAACGGATATTGCAAGCAGGATCCGTCCGGGGCGCGCTGTCAGATCCATCGGCTGATTCCTCTCATTAGCGGTTCTCGTATCTTGATGTATAACCATACGGCGCCGAGGATCATAAATCCCGACACGATCAGGCCGAAGCCCGTCGCCGCCAGATCCCCCAGCACCTGAAAATAAACGACCAGGAAGCGTATGCCTATGCCGACGAGGCAGAGCTCGAAAAGGCGGCGATGCTCGGTCGCCAGGGCGAAGAATGCAAAGAAGAGCCAGACTGCGATAAAAAGAACGGCCGCCAGGAAGTCGGAATCAAGCAGCAAAAACTGCGGTGAAAGAAAAAGCGTGTAGAGGGCGACGGCGACGCTGAAAAAGACCGACTGCTTTTTTGTAAGACCCGGTGCGACGAAGGACAGGCCGATCGTCAGTAGCGACGACACAAGAAGAGCCGTATAAAGAAACGACTCTGAGCTCGATTCGGGTAACGATTTCTCGCCGACGAAGAAAGAGGCGGCGATCGTTCCGGCCGCATACAGAGCGCCCGCCCAGGGGATGGCCGCAGTTCGGTGCACGTCGAAGTGGCCGTGAAAGCGAGAGAGCAGAGCGATCGTAGCGAAAAGAGCGGGCGTAACGGCGAAGAGAATCAGGAAATCGTCGTCCGTGTGGATCAGATAATCCATCGTCATGGCAAGAAGGCCGGCAAACCACAGATGCAAGGGAAGGCGTCCGCCAAGAACCAGCACAAGCGGAAGCGTGACGCTCGTCCACAAAAGCAGCGCCTCATAGAGCTCTCCGCCTGTGTGAAAGATCTGACTGATGAGACCGATGCTGCCGAGGATCAATCCGAAGAAGATGACGACGGCGATCTGCGAAAGCGCCTGGCGCCCCGTCATCGCCGTAAAGAGGATGATGGCCCCGACGATCGCAAGCAGCGAGAAATCGGCGCCTAACTTTATTGCGTCGGATATCTCATCCCAGTTGAAGGCGATCAGCGACACGATGCCGATAGCGATGGCAAGGGCGCCGAGGCCGAGAAAGCCATACAGCGCATACGACGGGCGGCTGCCCTGTTCGTAATCCAGAATCTTCTGCGCCTGATCCTCTGTGATCAGGCCGGCCTTCTGCCATCGACTCAGTCGCTCTGCCAGTTTCATGCTCAGGCTTTATCGCGCAGGCGCTGCATCTGTCAAGAGGAAGGATTTCTTTGAGGCGGAAGCACCGTGCACGTCCCTTTGCTCACCGTCGTGCCGGCCTGATTCGTCCAGAGGATCTTCATCTCGACGGCTTTGAGACGCTCCACCTTTCCCGTAACCTGCACCTCGCACGTAATCGTGTCGCCCGGATACACGGGCGCCCTGTACTTCTGCGTCACCTCAAGGGCGACCGTGCCCAGTCCGGGCAGCTTCATGCCAAGAACGGGCGCAAGCAGAGATCCGGCAAGGCCGCCGTGGGCGATGCGCCTGCCAAACGGCGTCGTCTTCGCATACTCTTCGTCGATATGCACCGGATTGAAATCCCCGCTGATTCCGGCATAGAGATAGACGTCCGTTTCGCTGATCGTCTTTGTGAAGCTGGCTCGATCGCCGACTGAGATCTCTTCGTAGGTGCGCCCCAGGTTGTACATGCATGCAGCTTGAATAAATTGACTCAAATGTCAATCTGGAAATGCGGGAGGTGGGATCAGGCGCTCACTACATCTTTATAATTTCTAATCTTAGCGAGTTCTTTTCCAAGCTTTTCTCGCTGCTCACGGATTTCAAATTCGTCCTGAATACCCATCCAGAAATCTACGGAATTCCCGAAAAATTTCGAGAATCGCAGCGCCGTATCAGCAGAGATACCCCGCTTCCCATTAATAATATCGCTGACCCTTGTAGCGGGAATCCTTGTTTCCTTGGCCAATCTGTATGGAGTGATTTCCATCGGTTTTAGAAATTCTTCACTGAGAATTTCGCCGGGATGAACATTTGGAATCTTGTTCTTCATAATGAACCCTCAATGATAGTCTTCAATGGAGACGTCGAAGGCGTTGCCTTCGCTGAATTTGAAACAGATTCTCCATTGATCGTTTATTCTGATACTGTATTGACCCCTTCGATTTCCCTTGAGTCGCGATTTCCGCGTGTAGAACGACGCAAGACCGCTAAACGGATTCCAATGAGCCCGGCAGAGAGGGCAGGTCAATCCGCTTTGTTCTTCGGACCGAAGCGATCGATGAAGTAACGATTCTTGAAAAGAGGCAATACGGCGTGCACAAAAACGAGAACGTATCCCGTAAATCTCATTTCAATTCCTCATGCTTTGAATAGAATCTAAGAAGTTGCCGGTATGCTCCCTCAAGGCCGCCGCTCGAACGGAGAGCTTCGGACAGGCGGACCGCATCTGGCTGATATGAGGTGAGCTTTTCCATCGTATCTAACAACCACGAAGACGAATACCGCCCTGCTCATTCTGCCGAAGTCCGGTACCTGCGTTGGCAAGTCTTTGAAGCAAGAGTTTTACCTCATTTTAAGAACGACCTTGCCTTTCACGCGGCCGCTCTCGACGTACGCCAGAGCTTCGTCGAGCATCTCAAACGGGAAGACTTTATCGACAACCGGTCGAATTTTGCCCGATTCAATCAGTGAGGTTATCCTGTCTAATTGAGCTCCCTGTGCCCGCATGAAAAGAAATGAGTAACTTACCCCCCGTCTTTTTGCTTTTCGTCTGATGCCAAGACTCAGCACCTTGAAGACAGATTTCAACAGCCATGACGCTCCGATTTCATTGGCAAAGTCCGCATCAGGAGGACCGGAGATTGAGACCAGTTTGCCGCCGCGTTTCAAAACGCTCAGAGATTTTTCAAGCGTCGCTGCGTCCTGACTGTTCAGAACAACATCGAAGTCTTTCAGTTTCTCTTCAAAGTCTTCTTGCCTGTAATCAATGACTATGTCGGCGCCAAGGCTTTGCACCATCTCAAAATTTGCTGCACCGGCCGTGGTGGCCACCGTGGCCCCCAGATATTTTGCCAGCTGAACAGCAAATGCACCCACGCCTCCCGAGCCGGCCTGAATAAAGACTTTCTGACCTTCTGTAAGGCCTGCCTTCTCAATGAGTGCCTGCCAGGCGGTCAGGCCAACCAGGGGAATCGAGGCTGCTTCTTCCATTGTCAGGTTCTTCGGCATGATGGCCGCGTCGTCTTCATGGATTGCGATCAACTCCGCGAAGGCGCCGATTCTATGATCTGCAGGTCGTGAGTAGACTCTGTCGCCCACCTGGAACTTATGCACGCGCGAACCGATTCTGATGACTTCGCCGGCTACGTCATGCCCCAGAACCAGCGGCAGTTTATACGGAAGAATCAGTTTGAAATCTCCATTCTTTATCTTAGAATCCAGTGGATTTAAAGCCGCCGAATGAACTCGAACCAGTATGTCGTTATCGCTTAATAACGGTTCCGGTAGTTCGACAAGTTGAAGATGTTCCTTCTTACCATACTTCTTGATAATATAGGCTTTCATATTCTGCACCTATTTTGCGTTGCGCATCCTTTTCAGAATCACGCCTTCAAAGACTTTATATGCAAAGTGTTGCATGAAAAGAATGAAGGAAGCCCCCTTCCCGACGGGGAAATGGAACCCGGGGTCTTTCCGGTCTATGATCTTCATTACTGCTCTGACGACCGGCTCCGGCGTAGGGGCAGTATCGAACTCTTCTTTTGTGAAGGCATTCGCTTGCTTTCGGATCGCGTCATAGTCCTCAATTCTTACCGTTGATGCTACGGCGCTGCCTCCGATATTTGTCTTGAAGCCCATCGGTTCAACCATGCTGACTTTTATATTGAAATCCGAAAGCTCAAAACGCAGCGCTTTAAAATAGCCTTCAAGCGAATGCTTTGAGGCCGAATAGTAAGCAACGGCGGGAAGGCCGATTAATCCGAGAAAGGACCCTACGGTGATGATTTTTCCATACCTTTGCCTTCTGAAATACGGCAATAGTTGGTTGGTAACGCCGACTGTGCCCCAGAAATTCGTTTCGAACTGTTCTCTGCCCAGATCCAATGGAGTCTCTTCAGCAAGTCCTGTTACCAGGTAACCTGCGTTGTTTATGAGAACGTCCAATCGATCAATCTCATTGAACAGCCGTGTACCGAACGATTTGATAGATCCAGGTGAAGAAAGATCTAACTCTATGATTTTAAACGGTAATCTGGCCATGTGCTTTTCCGGATCGCGGCTTGTGCCGATTACCATATATCCGTCCTGGTGAAGTCTGTCGGCGATAAGACGGCCGATGCCCGAGGAAGCCCCCGTTATCAGAATTGTCTGTTTCATTATTTGCATCCTTGAAGTTCTATTATATTATGATCATAATATAATAGACCCGATACGAACCGGCGAGAAAATATCTGCTTTAATACTTGATTTGCGGCTGTCGGCTGAGTATCTTCGCCGCATGCGCTACGCTGAAGGGCACAAAGACCAGACTCGAAAGAAGATCCTTGAGGTGGCAGGCAAAAAATTCCGCAAGGACGGAGTTGGAGCGGTCGGTCTGGCGACGCTGATGGCAGATGCCGGTCTGACAAACGGCGCTTTTTACGCGCATTTTAAGTCCAAGGAAGATCTGCTTAAGAACGTAGTTTGCAGTATCTTCGATGAAAGCGAGACATCGCTTCAGGAGATTGCAAGAGTCAACGGTCTGGAATCTGCGTTGCGAGCCTATCTCTCCCCTCAGCACCGCGACAATCCGAGTCAGGGTTGCCCGACGGCTGCCCTGGTATCAGAAATAGCGCGTCATCCCAGGGCAACTCGGACCATTTATACGAAAAAGATAGAAGAGGTTCTGGAACAGCTCGCCTCGCTGCTTGCAGAGAAAGACCCGGCTACACGTAAACAAACGGCCATCGCCCTTTACAGCCTGCTCGTCGGAGCAGTGCAGCTGGCGCGGGCCGTTACAGACAAAGAGCTTTCGGATGAGATCATGGACAGCGCGCTGGCCGGTGCGCTCTCCCTCATTGGGTGAGTCGAGATGGTGTCGAGAAGGGCAGGGACTTCAGCGACGGAACCTGCAATTGTTTTCTTGCGTCATTGCTTCAGTAATATTCAAAATGCATCAAACTGATTACAATCGTCTACCATTTCGGGCGCTCGGCCCTCCTTGCCTTATTAGATGATGCCCGGCGCGTCCGCTATCTCCTTACCTGCAGCATCATACATTCTAACAGGAATACCACTCCTCATTCTCTCATATTCGCTTCTGTACAGAATCCACACCATAGAATCTCTAAATTCATTTTCAAAGGTTACGTCCGTTCGTTTTCTTATCGTTTCCAACGTAAAACCGAGCTTCTTCGGAACCTTTATGCTGGCCGTGTTCGCCGGGTTCACATGGATTTCAATTCTATCTATCCCTTCAACCTCGAATCCTGCTTTAACCAGAGCGCTTGAGACTTCTGTTGCATATCCGTTCCCGATAAAGTCTTTTGCAATCCAGTATCCAATTTCAAAAGCGCATTTACCAATTCTTGTATGAAGTCCTGTTGATCCTATCAGGAGCTTCTCTTCTCTATCAAAGATTCCATAGAAGAAGTCTTTTGATAAATCAAAATTCGCTCGAAAACCCCTCAGCAATTCTATCTTCTCTTCGATCTCTGTTGGTTCGTTCAATGACCATGGCATCCATGGCCTTAGATGATCAATACTCTTATCAATAGCTTCCTTTAACAAGGGTGCATCCTCTGGATGATAACACCTGAGAACCAATCTTTCTGTTTCTATTCTGTACGCTGGATATTTCATAGAGTGTCTTTTTATGTGGGATCGATTTCGGATAAGGTCCTGGAATATTCACAACGGAAAAAGAATGGCCGAGGGAGGTCTCTTGCGGCTCGTGTGGCGAGGCCAAATCTCACTGTAGCCCACAGCTATCAGCGACTAAAAAAGCTATGCCGTTCCGGAAATAGAATGAATCTTCTGTAATACCTCTTTAAGTTCATCCTTCTTGTTTCTGACCTCAATGTCGGACTGAATATTTATCCAGAATTTTTCAGATGTCCCGAAATATTTTGAAAGCTTGAGCGCCATTTCAATCGACAACTTCCGTCTATCGTTCAGAATATCAAGAACCGTACTTGTTGAAACATTGAGATCTTTCGCCATCCTGTATGCCGTGATGGAAAGAGGCTCAAGAAACTCTGTCCGTAGAATTTCACCAATAGTCGGAGTAGGGATTTTCTTATTCACAATGAACCCTCAATGATAGTCCTCAATGGAGACATCCGTTGCGTCGCCATTCTTAAACCTGAAACAGATTCTCCATTGATCATTAATACTGATGGAAAACTCATCTTTTCTTTTGCCTTCGAGACGTTTGAAACGGTTTCCGGGCGGCGAATCCAGATCAGCTTCTTTTTCGGCGGCATTGCGAATAATGCTCGGGACTGCCGGAGGTTGATATTACTTCGTTGCATCCCTCTCAAGGTTTAGAGGCGCTATGATATCTTCATTGATCTGGATTTTCTTATCAAGGAAGCCGAACAATGGCTTTTCAGGAGCTGCGGTGACTGGAACGAGCCTCGCTACAGGTTTTCCATGCTTGGTAATGATAACTTCTTCATGGAATTCATTCACGTGATCCATAAGGCTCAGGCATTTAGCTTTGAATTCTGCGGCAGAGATTATCATACTGGCCTCCAGTAGTCTTAATAGCATGGTCATATAGTATCAATAAAAGCTTTATACACAGGAAGCTCCAGTACTCAGACGTGTGGATCAAACATGTCTGATGACCGAAGTATCGCGACCGAATAAACTGCCCAAATACTCTTCGATGTCAATTCTAATCGGCATCAAATACGTATTCAGCCCGTTCTTCTTACAGTAGCCAATTACATCTTTTGCAAAAGATGTATTCCAATCCATCGTTAGCTTGAAGTCTTTCGGAAAATAGGCTCGATTTCTTGATTCCCAGTAGCTTTGAGACTTCTCCGTTATTACGGGGCTGACTCCAATATAGACTTCCGTTCCGTGAAGTTTTTCTGTAAAAATATCTATAAGTCGTAAATCAAAGAATGGCTGCGTTAAAAAACCATCGGCTCCGGCGTCCTTTTTCATTTCGATATAATCAAATTCGTCTCTGATCCCTGCACGATACTGATCAACGGCAGCATAGACTTTTAATGAGGGGATTTCTTTCTTCAGCTTTTTTATCAGCTTTATGGATGTCGTAGGGAAGACCTTTTTTGACATATCAGCGGGTGGATCGCCTTTGATTACAACCACAGATGATATCTGGTTTTCACGAAGAAAAGTGATGATAGGATCGCAATTGTTAATATCAAAATCAATGGCACGAATGTGAGGGATAACATTGGAGAAAACAGATTTAACCGCCACCGCTGCTTCCCAGCTTCGAGTCTCAAACCTCAACAGATCAGGGATATTTATTCCAGAAATCTGGCTGTAACTATTCTTAACGTAGCTTACTTCATTGAGAAGTGTGTTTACCTCTCTTGGAATAACTTCGAGCAGTATTTTATTCATGGAGCATCCTTTTTATGTAATGAATTCTTTTTGAGATGGGGCCTTCGCATATCGTTCTGGAACCCCCGAAGCAATGGACTACCGACTCGATCGGAGCGGGGGATTATTGAGTTTTGGGAAGATACTGGCAATAATATGAAGCCATATAATTGTCAACTATTTAGCCCCATATGCTGTTAAAAGCTCCTTTATCCTGGGATGCGTTTTGTTGGTTACATACTTCCACAATGACTTTGCAAATTCAATATTATCAATATTAGCGCCGGCTTCTAACAAGGCTGATACTGCAAATAAAGAGTTGGATTTAATAGCATTCTCCAAAGGTGTTCCGGATATATCTTTAAAATTGAGATCAGCGCCTCGTTCAATTGCCATTCTTAACAAGTCATTGTCTTTTGCCCAGATGGCTCGGTTGGTGAATGCAACATGATGAGTAAATACGTTGACATCAGCGCCACTTGACACTAAAGTTTTGGCCATTTCATATTCTCCAAGAGCCATTGCCCATATTAGCGGAGCCGGAAGTCCAGTCGGATGGTTGGGAAGGTAGATGTTTAGGTTTGCTTCTAATGCGATTATTGTCTCCAGCATTACCATATTCTTATTGGTAATTGAACAGAGGATGCATGAGAGTCCTCGAAAATTCATTTGGTTGATATCAGCGCCCGCCTTATGCAGAATTTTGATAATTTCGATTCGATTGTTCATGGTAGCGGCGAGTATCGGGGTTATTCCATACTCATCTTGTTCGTTGACATCAGCCCCATGCCTTATCAGCAAGGAAACAATCTCACTGAAACCGTTAGCTGCAGCATAACTGAGAGGTGATCGGCCAATCACATCTTTTTGATGAATATTGCCACCTCGGGAAATGAAAAGTTCGACGAGCTCATAGTATCCTTTTTCTGGCAAAACAGCAGCGATTAGCGGCGAAACGCCAGCAGAATCTTGAAAATTGACATCTGCCCCCTCTGTAATCAAAGATCTACATTTATTCAGGTTTCCCTTCTTTGCATACCGTAGCAGAGCCCGATTCTTAAGGAATAGCATTGTTATCGATCTCCAGGTTATTACTTCAGTCTACGACGGAAATAAACCAAAACTTTTGCATTATGACCTGGATTACCGGAAGTTGGCCGGCCGAACAAGAATGCCAGTGCCGACCCGAGCGGACAATCTCGGGGTTATACGAAGCTTCAATATCCTTAATCCAACCCGATAGCATTTCCATAGACCCACCCACAATCATAAAATAAATTGCCCGCCATCTGCTCTCCGGGAAAACAAACATGATACCAGAAGTGCTGTAATCCATGTACGCTATCCTTTTCGTAGGATTGATAATCTATGAAGCCCACGACGCTCTTTTGATTCTTCAGCAGCTTTCTTTTAAAGACTATCTTTGATTTTGCGGATGGATCTTCGCGAAATAATGCCGTACCGATCAGAGTTATTTCTGTCTCTGAATGCGCATCGCCGTCAAGAACAACAATGGGAGTAGAGCCCCAGTATCGAATAGAGCCGACAGCCGGTTCGGAATCGTCGGCTCCAAAACGAATTTGAGCGAGGTTGCAGACCAAAAAGACCGTAAAGAGTCTGTGCCGAGAATCCTCGGCTATGCGGCATTCAAGCGTGCCGTGTTTCTTGAATGGCTCCCAGAGCCTGAGATCCGGACTTGCTGTTAAAAGAACCACATCCGAATGTATTTCGAAGGCACCTGAACCAAGCTGGCCAAAGGGACCTTGAGCAAGGAAGGTGCCATCCTGGTTAAAAGTAATTGATTCGGCGTCGCCAACCCATGCTCGCCCCAGCAGGTACTCTTCGTTCAGGACCGGCCGGGCCTGAAGGCGACTTGAGAGTGCAAGAAGGAGTATGAGGGACCATTTGATTTTCATGGATATCGAATGCCGCATTGCCGGACGAGACTGAGGGCTGACTGCCGGAGGCCGCAGCGGCAAAATTCCGTTTATGCGAAGTTTCGTCATAAACTTCTAATAATGAGCCCGGACTTGAGTGAGCGGTGATCCCACCACCTTACCAAGTCTCTGTAACTCTTCCTCATTTAGATTTCTCGCAATATTTGAGTCATGAATGGCAATTTCAAAAGAGGCAAATCCCGCAGGCCATTCCAATATGAGGCGAATGAAAGCAATTTCATTATTACAGCATGGCATGGTAATGTGGTGGGTTGGCAGGTCAGATTCGTCTATTACGTCTACAGCTGTGTACCACCAGTCTGAAATCTGATTATGTCCCGAATTTAGTTAGAGTTTGAAAAGGCGGAACCCTGGCCCAAAGTGGGCCGAACACCACATTCCCTTACGGAGGGTTCCAGATGAAGAAGAACGAACGGGCAGAAACCAGTCAAACACAAAGCCTTACGGCCGAAGGTTTTCGGGATTATATTCGAACCAGCCTCGATGCTCGAGTGCGCGAATTTGCACTCGGTTACGTAGGAGCTTTGATTCTCGAAGAAATCGAAACGTTATGCGGCAAGACAGGGGAGCATAAGAGAGGCCGTGGTCTTGCCCATCGAGGCGGCAGCCAGCGTGGTTCCATTGTGCTCGATGGTGAAAGGGTGGCCATCCAGAGGCCCAGAGCTCGAAGCAATGGCAAGGAAGTGAAGCTGGAGCGATATGAGATCCTTCAGGATCGCTCTGATCTTCGCGAGCATGTTGAGCGCCTGATGCTGGCAGGCATCAGCACCCGGAACTATGAAAAGACGCTGAGAAAGACAGAAGCCTCTCTCGGCCTTTCGCGGAGTGCGGTTTCGCGGGAGTTTGTGAAGTCCAGCCGTGAGTCGCTCAATCATTTGAATTCACGCAGGTTTCCTGATCAGACATTCTGGTGTATTGTTCTTGATGGCATCGTATTCGGCGGCTCTGTCGTAATCGTTGCTCTCGGGGTCGATACGGCCGGAAACAAGCATTTTCTGGGCATTTCTGAGGGGTCTACAGAGAATGCTGATAGCGCACTCAGTGTCCTTCAATCAATCGAGAGCCGTGATATCCGCTTCACAGATCGTGTGCTTGTCGTCATGGATGGATCAAAGGCTCTTGAAAAAGCGGCCAGAGAGTTCTTCGGAAAGAAGGCAGAGATCCAACTCTGCTACCTTCATAAACAGAGAAATGTTCTTGCCAAGCTCCCACGAAAGTATCATACAGAATTCTGCAAGAGATACAAGCAGGCATTCAGTGCAAACAGTTACGAAGATGTCGCAAGCGAGATGCGGTCCGTTCTATCATGGCTCGAATCCATCAGCTACAGTGCCTCCCAGAGCCTTCAGGAGGGCTTAGAGACGCTGTTAACGCTGCATCGCATCAATATGCCGCCGAAGTTGAGAACATCCTTCTACACAACCAATCTGATCGATTCGGCATTTTCGAATCCCAGGTCTCAGCTTAACCGGGTTAAACGGTCAAGGCCGCAGACAGACCAGGTGCTCCGATGGGTCGGTAGTCTCCTGCTATCACAGGAGGAACAATTCCGTAAGGTGCGGTCATACACTCACATCCATGAGTTCTTAAACACCTTCCTGGATAAAAAGATTGACGAGCGGATCTCGGCATAGGATGCATTCAGTGGGTCCCGCCTCAAAGTCTAACTATCACTGGGACATAGTCCTGAAATCTTCTCATCATGTAACTCCAGCTTCGAACGACACTCAGGGCAGATCACTCTTTCGAAATTTTCCCCCTGATCGATGAATCGCATTTTATTGTAGAAATCGATCTCGATTTCGCCGGCGTCGGGCAGCATGTTTTCCACCAGCTCGCGAAGTCGGCTTTCAACATCTCTTGTCGGGATGTAGTGGGGACCTATAGGAATAACTCGAAGCATATCAAGTGACATTACTTTCCTCCGAATGACTTTCGAATAACGACCTGACTTCCCGACGGCCCACCTTCCGGCTGTGGTCGGAACCCGGGCGGCCCGTGCCGCATAGCCGGCATCCGTTGGCATAGACGAAGCGCCACCCAACTAAACAAAGTATCCCTGTGTAGCAACACGCTTGATAAAGCCACTAAAAGAACTGCCTAAAACAATAATATCATTGTAGTCGAACATAAAAGGTATCAGGACATAATCTATCCGATTTTCGTCTCTCAAGTCGAACGCTAAGGCTTCACCTCCACCGTTGGATCCAAAAAGAAATATTCCTGGAGCATTTTCGTCAACATGATATTCGGCATTTGTTTGCATTAAGTCCTCGCCCCGGTAAAGGATCATATACTCTGCACCAACGAAGCCTTCACCACCGTTTGAGATCTTAAGAAATTCTATATAGTCAGGGGGCAGCGTTTTAGGAAGCTTGAGTCTATCAAGACGCTCAGAGTCGACACCTTCATTCCTGCGAAAGTCCCTTAAGTATTCTATATAATCCATGGTTGCCTATTATTACCAACTATTTGCGTAACCGATATTGGTCGCCCGCTGGCGGACCGTTTGTTTGCCGCCCGCGCCGTTGTCCCGAAGCGAGAGGGACCTGAGCGGAGCGGGTAATCTTTGAGTTACCCGTATATGTGAATGAAATCCATCGTTAACTAAATTAATCATGTTACAATTGAAAGATCGTTGTTCCTGTACTCTTGCTTCCAGTCACATTTTAAAATTTGTATCAACAAACATCTGAACAAACTGCATCGGTGTAAGTTCTAAGTTCTTTTCTCTGGCAATCTTTTGATTGTTTTGCCTCATCGCATTTATTATATCCTTAATATTGTCTGGAAGTTGAAGCTCTTGAATAATGACCTCTTCCCATGTTCCATTCTTAGAAAATGTTTGTTGCAATTTGGGAGTCATTTCAACCAACAAAGCCTCCTGAGATGGATCTAATTCATTTATGCTTTTCAGCACAAATGAATCTACTATCTTTAGTAACGGCTTTCCGGCATATCGATCCACAATTTCTTCTTTTTTCCCAAAGTCGAATAGTCCCATTCAGTTTCTCCGTTTGTACTTTATTTAAACAATTAAAAATGCTATAGTTCACACTTTCGTCTAACGTTCTGGATTACCCAAAGTCGCCCGCCCACCGTGCAGAGAATTTGTCTGCGGCGCGGGTAATCTTTGAGTTATGCGCAGTCACAGGCTTCTTCCGTTATCACTGACAATTAGATATGATCAATTTGGGATCGATGGTTTTGAAAACATGTCGGTATTTCTCCGTAAAGGATTTTGCTTCATGGCATTCCCCCAGAAAGGCAAGGCTCGATATAATGGATTGGGCAAGAAATTCAGACGAAGGATGCTTTGAAAATTCTGCCCTCGCCCATTTAACGCGCTCATAGTGGACCTTTGCGTAATCAAGACTGACAGGGTTAGATTTTTCAATGATGGCATTCATAGTAGCTGGTTCAGGAGAGTAAATCCCAAGTGAAAGTGAATCAACGAATTCTTGATTCAATGAAGCTACACCTAAGACAGTATTATCAAAGCCTATGGCAATTTGTTTTCCATTATTGTTTTTGCTAAAGTTCCAGACTTTCGTGTATGACTCAGGTTTAAAAAAGAAAGAAATCCGTATCCTATCAGGAGATCCCTCAATCGGATATTTCGGTGCTTCGGTGATGTCAATGTACTGAATGTCATGGGATTCAATGGCAGAATTTATCAGGCTATATTTTGTTCCTTTTGAGTCGATTTTTGTACCCGTTTCAGTTTCATATACCATTCCAATAAAGTACTTGAGATTGTTCGGGATATAGGAGCCGTATGGAGCTTTATTGGTCCCAGCGCAAGAAGATGCAAAAATCATTAAGAGGATAAATGGTTTTATGGCTTTTTTCATAATTTCTACCTGTGATTGCGTTTAACGTTATGGTTTTATATGACGTTTTGCGTCCCGCAGGGTTGGCGCAGCTTTTGCTGTCCTACCCAATATTTATTCTATCACAAGCAAATGATGTGACAAGACAAAATGTGCCCGAAGGCCCAAGGCGAAGCCGCTGCATATAAATCCTGTTATGTGATTTTACCTGGCCGGACGTTGTGTGTTTATCACAACAATCGATATTCAAGTAATGCATCATTCCAAATTAAATCTTGATTAATTCTTATATTTCTTAAAATAATTTCTCGTAATGATTCTTGATCATCAAGATGTTTTTCATAGATCTCTCTAAAAGTTTTGGAGTCATTTTCATCCATGGGTGCAGCTTTTTCAGGAAGCTGACAACAACCATAACCATCGAATGAAATTCTCTTTAGAATTATTAAATCATTTTGATGATCATTGAAATCAATAAATACCGAGTCATCATAGCAACCTATACAATAGTCAGCAGGTCTTGATGGTGGCATTGATGCTATTCTAAATTGTTGATTGTTCATTTCATAATTGATCCTTTTTTGGAATAGAGCAGCCAAGTAATTTCACATAACGTTCTGGATTACCCGAAGTTGACCGGCCGCAAGGCCGGACAATTTGTCTGTAGCGCGTTCCGGTGTGCGCCATTTGAATTTTCCCAATTGGCGCATATCCGGACCCCGCGAAGCGGGGAGCGCAAAGACCGGAGCGAAGGCGACCCGAGCGGAGCGGGTAATCTTTGAGTTATGCGAAGTGTTCATTTGTTCAGCGGTATTTGTGGACTAAGGTATTTTTCGAAGGAGGTTATGTAATATTCATGGAAGTTCTCCAGGGATTGAAGATCGAATGTAGATATGCTGTTGCTAACCATGAAGCATTTGTCGTTTCCACCTTTCAAAATGATGCGGATAGTATCATAGTATCGCGGTATTTCATCGTGCAATAGTGTACTCCTTCGGAACTCGGCTTCGATAATAAGATTGTTCGGATCTTCAATTGTTAATTTGGACACAGCAATTGTTATGAACCTGTCATCAGGTTTCCGGTTTTCCTGGCCACCGTTGATCATTTCGCTGAAGCATTTGTTTTTCGGAACCTCGCTAATGTAGATCTGCCAATGGGTATCAACGATGCCAGGTTTTTGATGTCTGGGATCAAAGTTGAAAAGATAATAATGGTAGTTAGGGGGGGCAGGATTAGCCCATTTGTGTATTGTCCATGTATTCGGAGCTCTTATTTTAAAGGAAGGCGTGGGATACTTGCTATCGATTGATATTATTGTAGATGGTAAGTTGGGGTCGAGATACGGTGGATTCTCTGCGGAAAGGGGTACTGCAATGAACGAAAAGAATAGAAGTGAGATTCTTAAATGCATTTTGGAGCTCCATACCCTAAGGAATTGAATTTGTATTGATAATCCACTGATTGCTGAACATTGCGCATAACTTGTCTTACCCGCATTCCCCGCCCCCGCCTGACCCGCTCTCCAATCCTATCCTCTCTGCCCATCTCTGTCAATCACACTTTGCCCGATTGCCTGACCCGCCCCATCCGCCCTGCCCTTTTTGCGTTTGACGCTCCTCTCGTATGAGCAAGCCTCTCCTGACTGAGATGAATCCTCCTCCTCTGAACAGCTCGCGCATTCTGCGAAGGCATCTGATCACCGGCCTGGCTCTGCTCATCCTGCCGATGGTGCTTCTTCATCAAACGGGCATCGCACGCCTGCCGCAGATCCTCGGCTGGGCGACGAGCCTCGGGCCGTACTGGCTGCTCTGGGGCGCCGTTTTGATCTTCAGCTCGTGGCTGGCCTTCTATATGGCCGATCGCCTCATCTGGCCCGGCTGGATGCGCCGTATCAACATCGATCTCTACGAAGGCGGACGTCTTCGCGATCTCTTTCGCAAATGGGCGCTCTGCTGGCGCTGCCTCGGCTACTGGTACGGCGGCATTGCCTCGTTTCTCTTATGGCTTGTCGTTCTGCCGGCCTGGTACGGGGCCTTCTATTTTGCGCTCGCCGGCGCCTCGCTTGGAGCGGCGATCACCGCTCTCTTTGTCGCAAGCAGCGCGAAAGAATAGGCTGCACGAAAAAGCGTTAACAATTTTTGAAAAGCGGCGGACGTTCATTCGTTTTCATATACGATGGACTTTCGATACATCGCCGCTCTTTGCATATTTGCGACATCCTGTCTGAGCCGGCAGGAAATCGTTAGCCGTGACCTTAAATACGATACCGATAAGCTGACGGTAACGGACGCTCCGTATATTCAGGGCGACTTTATCATGATGGCGTTGAAGAAGCGCGATTTGAATAAAGGCGACACGGATGAGGTGATTCCGCTCTGCATTCCGCTGTATCGCACGCCGGCCTACGAGGAGTATCAAAAAGGGCATGCCTCTTCGCCGAACCATATCGCCTACGAAGAGCATCAGGATCGCGTCGATGTCGTCGTCAGAGTCCCCTATAGCTTCAGAGGATGCGAGCTCGACGAGGCCCCGGCCGTTGAAGTGAAGCTCGGCCCGGCCAATCGCGGCGTCAGGCCGACCGTCGTCGAGATCATGGGCCGGCGTTTTTCGTTTGAAGAGAGTATGGCGTCGTTCCTGTATTACTTCAATCTGACGTCGCGAAGGTTACCCTATCGAATCCGACTGGAGCCTGCATTCAAGCAGAAGCGGCTGTTTGCGTTTTGAGGGGTTAGTCGGAATTCGGATAGGATAGAATTCAGATCAACGGAGCATCAATATCAGAGATTCATAAACGCATTCACGACAACGAGTATCAGGACGCAACCCAGTTGAACACAAAGCGCTATCAAAAAGTCTTTACGATACTTGCTGGGACCGGGAAAAGCCTCTTGATGCAAACCGTATATGTAGAGTGGCTTTAATGGATACTTGATGAATACGGAAATCTGCTCTGATTCAGGACGGATGCTATTCAGCTCCCGGGTCATCTCCCACGTTAACTGAGCACCTACGAGGCCGGCTACTACTATAACTACAACGACAAAAATAACGAATACGATCATATACGATCATAAACAGCGGCGAAGCGGGTAACTCGCAGCTCCTTGTTTTGCAAAGCCTCCCATAGATCCAGCTTCGTCTGCATATTCAGCCAGCTCTCCGCACGCACCGCCACTATAACCACCATGGCACGATTTCAGATTTGTTCTTGCATTTGTTTTGGTTTAAGTATTCGACATACAAAAGACATTCCATAAGCCTCTGGTCGGCCTCTACGGAAGAACTCGCGTCGTCGGCAAGAACCACGCAGGAAAACTCATTGCCTTCTCTCTGCAACTCGTCCTCACAAACGTATCTCTGGCTAAGAGCGGGGCCGTAGCAACTGGTTTGAACGAGACAGGCCAACAATAGTCCTGCCGACAAAAACTTTACCTTTTCGTTTCGGATCATTTTGTCTCACTCCGCCTTTTTCCAGCACTACGAGTTCAACCTCGGCCGATCCATCCACTTTTGTCAATCAAACTCCTGTCCCGCCAGTACCTCCGCTCAGCGCCCATTCAACGATTTCTCTTTGTCGGCACACTGGTGCAGCTCTTGAAAACCACGGTTTCGCTGTGAACAATACGCAAGACCTTCACGGTAGAGAGTCTTCGCATCCTGCTTCCCCGCTCGAACACAGCCTGAATTTGCGGGAGGCGTGAACTCTTTCTGTCTCGGGAAGTAGATACAATGCATGAGTTTATCTTGATACAGGAAAAAAACGAATGCTGCCGTTCCCCGTGCGCGGTATTCGATCAGCCTGTCGTACTGAAAATCACGAGATGACACGCTTACGCTTCGTGGAGTCAGGAATGTCATATAGAGATACGGACTGCCTTTGAAGAACGTCTGCACCTCAGCAGTCGTTGTCCGGTCGCGACGGACTCGTAAGCCACCGAGATATTTCACATCGGATTCGAAAGAGGTCGGATAATAGATATCCGTTTCAGAAAACGGCGGATCATGCTCCGCCTGATAGCGGTGATACTTTCTGGTATACTCTTGAGCAGCGACTGTATAGAATGGATGCGAACCACGATAAACAAAGGCCTTTGCACCATCGAGGACTGCAATTAAGGTGATCACCTTGAGAACAGGGCGGAGAGGCAGCCTTGTAAGGACACCTAAAATGAGGAAAATCAATAGTGGAAAGAGGATGATAGGATAAAGCAAGATATGGGCGGCGAAAGAAACGATGTAGATGATACCGGCCTCTCCTTGCGCTGCGGAAAATGCGAAGAAGATGAAGTCGGCAATATAGAGTGTCATGAATGCGCCGAACAATCCCCGGACGATCCGCAACCACAGATCGGTAATGAAGTCGTTTTTCATCATGATTGCCTATCCGACGAGATCAAAAATATAGATCTGTTCTGTGACAGCTGCCACATATCTTCCACTTTCAGAGAATGCTACCTGGCCAATGGGGGGCAGCACAACTCGCTCTTCTGCTTTGAGACTACCTGAGCTCTGAAGAAAAAGGGCGCAGACAGATAGAGTACAGGCCAGCGTGAAACTTTTCATAGAACTCCACCTCACCTTTCTGCAACTCTCCAATCTCTCTCCCCATTCAAGGTAATTGCAGTGATTTTGCCTTTTCCGAGCATTTATGAATCATCTGGAAGCTCTGGTTTCTCTGAAAGCAGTAGGCGATGGTTTCAAGGAGGATGATCTGTTTCTGCCTCTCTGGCGATTGAACACAGTCAGCGTCTACGGGCAGAGACAATTTCACCGCTCCCGGAAAGTAAGTGCACTGCACGAGTTTATTTTGATAAAAGAAGAGAATGAATTCGGTGCTTCCGCCTAACCGATAGGCGAACAGCCTGTCATAGTAGAATGAACGAGACGATATGTTCACGTAACGAGGAAGCGAATAAGACAGAGACAGATAAGGACGCCCATAGAAAATCCTCCAGAGCTCATCCGTTGTCGTCTGGTTGCGGATAAAGGGGCGGTCGCCCAGATACCTTGCTACCGATAAGTGTTCGTCAGGATTGTAGATATCCGTATCTGAAAAAGGCGGATCCTTTTCCGCCTGATCACGATGATACCGTTCCGCCAAAGAGTCTAACACGATCGAATAAAAAGGGTGATCACCGTTATAAGCGCTCACCTTTGCGACATCAAAGATAAATATGAGAACGACCACCTGCAAAACCGGACTGAGTGGTCGCTTCCCGACGGCACCGATAATGAGAAAGACAAGCAGCGAACAGAGCAGAACAGGATAAAAAACAATGTGCACGACAAAGGACAGCATGTAAATAAGGCCAGCTTCCCCTTGCCTCTTAGCATAATCGTATAAG
Organism: Leptonema illini DSM 21528; assembly: GCF_000243335.1. Lineage (NCBI taxonomy): Bacteria > Pseudomonadati > Spirochaetota > Leptospiria > Leptospirales > Leptospiraceae > Leptonema > Leptonema illini. The sequence goes on from NZ_JH597773.1 coordinate 3,583,923, forward strand.
CTAAAATCCGCGATATATAGTATCAAGAATACCGCGAACACTCCCCATACAAGCATCCGCCATGAATCTTTCATAAGCCTGCCTTTCATCGCTTTCCGTATATCCCTGAGCTCGATCCTGCAATCTCTGCAAACATCTGTCAATCAAACTTCATCCGCACAGGTAGCCTGCTCCTCTCTGCGCCTTCCTTCTCTGCGCCTTCCTTCTCTGCGCCTTCCTTCTCTGCGCCTTCCTTCTCTGCGCCCGCCTTCTCCGTGCCCGCCGCGCTCGCTGAGGTTTACCCCTCTCTCTGAGCCCCCGCCTTCTCCGCGCACTCTGCTCCCTCCGCGGTTAACCCCTCCCCTCACTTACCCACACAGAAAACCGAGAAGATCCGCCCCAGGATATCTTCAGTCGTGATCTCGCCCGTAATATCGGCAGCATTCTGCAAGGCCGTATCGATCTCAAGGGCGCAGATCTCGTCGGGAGCGCCGTCAGACCAGAGCGAGAGCAGCCGTTGCAGCGCCTCTCGCATCGCCTGAAAGTGATGGCGATGCCGCTCCTCAAGTAAAAAAGGATCGAGACCGCCCGGCTCTTCTTCAAGGTGCGAGACGATGCGCTTGTGCAGAAGGTCCACGCCCTCGCCGGTTTTACATGAGATGCGAATCAGCTCAAAAGTCCCGTTGCGGCGGATGCCGTCAAAATACGAATCCTCATGCGCCTTTTCATGCAGGATATCGACCTTGTTTAAAACGTGGATGATCTTCTTCGATTCGGATGATTGAGAAAGTTCGTATTCGAGCGCCTCGTTAATCTCGATGCTTTCGCGCGATCCGTCGATCAGATGCAGAATCAGCTGGCTGCGCTTCATCTCTTCAATCGACCGTCGTATTCCCTCGCGCTCGATGCTATCTTCGGTTAGTCGAAGGCCTGCCGTATCGATAAAGCGCACGCGGAACTCGCCCAGCTCCACGTCTTCGCTCACATAGTCTCGCGTCGTGCCGTGAACGTCCGAGACGATAGAACGATCCCATCCGAGGAGGCGATTCAACAGAGAAGACTTGCCTGCATTTGTCACGCCGATCAGGGCGATGCGAAAGCCTTCGCTCACGCGCTGCGCCGCTCCGCTGCGGGCAAGAATATCGTCGATCTGTTGCAGCAGGTCATGCACGCGACGCCGGCGAGCGTCCTTCGATTCGAAGGTCAGGTCTTCGTCCGAGAAGTCGACTTCGGCCTCGGTCTCAGCCTTCAGATTCATGAGCGCCGATCGGAATCTTGCGATCGAGCGCTTCAGCTCGCCGCTGTATAACCTCTGTGCGCCCTGGAGCTCGTATTGCGAACGCGCATCGATGATGCGTCTGACCGACTCGGCCGTCGTCAGATCCATGCGTCCGTTTTGAAAGGCACGTCGCGTGAATTCTCCCGCAAGGGCGGGACGGATGCCCAGTTTCTCAGAAAGCTCGGTTAACAGTCGACGTACGATGAGCGGCGAACCGTGCAAGAAGATCTCGGCGCAATCTTCCCCCGTATAAGAGTGCGGTCCCGGAAAATAAACGGCCAGGCCGTCGTCGATAAAGACGTCGTCAGAACGGACGTCCACCCGCGTCATCACGCGGGGTCGTTCGATAGCGGACGGGCCCTTCGTTATACAGAAGCGCCGCACCGCTTCGGCCGTCGCCGGCCCCGAGATGCGCACGACGGCGATGGCCCCTCTTCCGGGGGCCGTCGATAAGGCGGCGATCGTGTCTCGTTCCTGTATCATGGTGCCGAATGAATAAGCTGAGCGCTATACAGATAGGAATGCAATAAGATTAGATGGTTAACAGGAAAAAAAGAGGGGCTTTCGCCCCCTCTTTTCAATCATCGATGCGGTTGCCGATATTATCGTCATCCTCATCATAATCCTGGCTACGGTTACCGTTGCCTCCGCGTCGCTTCCGATTTCCCGGATTCTCGTCGATGCGCATGACGCGCACTCGCTTGTAGAGTCCGTTCCCTTCGGATTCCGTGGTGATCTTAGCATCGCCTTCCAGTTCGAGGTGGATGATGCGCCTTTCATAAGGGTTCATCGCCTCGAGAAGAAAGGATTTGCCGTTCTTCATCACGCGACCCGCTATGTTGCGGGCGAGTTTCTTCAGATAGTCCTTGCGACGTTCGCGATAACGAGCGACGTCCACAAGCACCCTTTTCTTCTTCTTCAGTTCCTTGTTCAGGAGCAGGTTGACCAGGAACTGAATGGCGTCCAGGGTACGTCCCTGACGGCCAATGAGGAATCCGGAATCTTCGGAATTCACGTGAGCAACGTAATTCTCGTCCGTTTCCTCGATCGTCTCGATCTCAGCTTCGACGCCGAGCCGGGCGATTACGGTTAACGTAACGCCTCGGATCAGAGCGTTGTCGCTGAGTTTCTTCTTGTCGTTCTTCACCCTGACGGTGACGGGTTTACGAGAGACAAGGCCCAGAAGAGAGGCACCTTCGGTGATGAAGGTGGCATCGTCCTCTCCGACGCCAAGCACGTCCATGGCCTTCCTGATGGCATCACCTTTCGTTTTGCCATCGGTCTCATACACGAAATTCATAAATCACCTCTTATGTATCATTGCAGGGTCAATCCTCCACCTTCGCAAAACGGTTCGCAGCAAGCTGCCACAGAACGGAGATGATGTTCTGTACGGTCCAGTAAAGAGTCACACCGCTCGGCATGGACCAGAAGAAGAATATCATGATAAACGGCATCATATACATCAGCATCTTCTGCTGCGGATCCGATGCGACCGTCGTCAGCTTCTGCTGCGCGAACTGCGAAACGACCATGATAAGCGGTAGAATGTTGAACGTGAATCCCTGGATAATCCAGAAGTTAAGCGTGTAGACGGTATCGGGCTCCGAGAGGTCGTGCATCCACAGAATGAACGGCGAATGCCAGAGCTCGATCGATTCGGTGAAGGCCGAGTAAAGAGCGATGAAGATCGGAATCTGAATCAGAATCGGCAGACATCCCTTCGCCGGATTGATCTTATGCTTCTTATAGACCTCCATGATCTTCTTCTGGCGCTCATTCGGATCATCCTTGTACTTCTCGTTGATGACGTCCATCTCGGGCTTGAGGGCGTTCATCTTCTTCATCGTCTTCGCCTGCATCTGGTTCAGCGGATACGTAACCAGCTTCCAGCCGACGGCGATGATGATAATGGCATAACCGTAGTTACCCACATAGGCCTCGACGAAACGAAGCAGCCAGATGATGCCGTCACGGATCTTCGCAAACAGCGCGAGGAACGTCGACGAGTAGATGACGTCGCGCATCGCCGATTCCGGAGCCTCTTCGCCGAACTCGCCAGACGCTACGGACGGATCGTTGAAGACGTGCTGATCGTCGGCTCGCAGTCCGGCGAAGACCTGCATGTTGATGACGACGGCATCGGTGCGGGCCTGATCGAGCTTCACCAGATCGGTAACGCGAGCGGCGCCGGGCTTCAGTTGCAGATCGGCATCATGCGCGGCGGCAAGCGTAAAGTTCTTATAAATACCGGTATAGAAGGCGTCGCTTTTCAGCGAAGGGTTATTCGTCACGACCGCTCCGTCCAGCGACGACAGCTTGCTGTCGGTGGAGAGGAATCGCGTATACATAATGAAATAGCGGCTATGAGCACCGAAATAACTGAGCGTATCGGGAGCTTCCAGATAGAGCGTAAACGGCCCTTTATCGCCGCCCGAGCATCCGAACCAGCCCGATCCACCGGCGCCGTAGCCAGGCAGTCGACTCAGGCTGTCGTTGTAGTTGATGAACCGGCCAAAATAAGCCATCTCGCGGCTGGAATCGCTTTCAGGCCCGGGACCGACGCCGGCAAAGGGCTTAAAGAAAAGATCGCCGCCAAGAGTAAAAGGACGGTTTTCAAGGTTTCGGATAACGGTGATCTGATGAAAGAAGCTCTCTTTTTCAAGAAAGCGAAAGACCTTGATCAATTCAAGGCGATGCTTCTTGAATTCCACAGGCAGGGTAAAGCGAACCTCGCGCACGCCCGTCGCCGGAGTCGACTCTTCTACTTTGAAGATAGCGTCGTTAAGGCGGGGATGCGCAAGCGGCTCGGCTCCCTGACCGCCTGCACTGTAATAGATATGCGGCTGAAAGTCCATGCCGTTACCAAGCGTAACCTCGAGGGCACGGCGATCCTTCTCGATCGCATCGGCGGACTCATTCAAAACGGCATCGGGCAGGCGCACGCTATCGCTGTGCTTGACGTAGACCCGTTCGATACGACCGCCCTGTGTGTTCAGAATATAAATATTCGGGCCGGCATCTACCTCGATAGAGCGTGCTTCACCACCAGCCTGAAATTCGAAGTCACTCAGAGATGATGTGCTCTGCGACGGTCCGGGCACCGGCTTTTGTTCGGGCTTCTTGCCGGGATCAAGTATCTGCATCATCAGAACGGCCCCGACGCCGAGGATAACGATCGGCAACAGCGATGTTAGGGGGCTTTTATTTTCCTGACTCATGGGTTCTCCTGTTCGGACGTTCGATCCTTCGCCTCCGGAATGACCGGATCAAAATAGCCTTCATTGAAGGGATTGCAGCGAAGAATACGATAGGTTGATTTTGCAAGTGCTACGGGAAAGGGAAGGATCTCAAAGGCCTCTTTTGCATAGGCCGAGCAACTCGGATAAAAACGACAGCGCCCCGGCAGGAGCGGCGAGATGGCGGCTCGATAGAAGCCGATAAAAAGAAGAAAGAAGCGATTGATCAGGGCGGGCTCAGCCATGCGCCCCTCCAAGCATGCCGCGGGAGCGCAGCAGATCTTCAAGTTGTTCGGCAACGATCGTCGAAGTCAGGCCTTCTGTCTTGCCTGTCGGCAGTACAGCGATCACCCAGCCCTTCTGAATGCGCAGAAGGTACGGCATCAGAGCCGCCCGGAAGATCCGTTTCAAACGATTACGTTTCACGCTGTTGCCGAAGCGAACGGACACGCAGACCGCAAACCGTAGCTCTTCCGGTTTTCCGGGAACGAAGATCAGCTGAACATTTCTCGTGCTCTTCCTGATTCCCGTCCGGAAAAGACGGGCAAACTCACGGCGATCTGTGAGTACGTGCTCTTTGTATTCAGAGATCGACAGCCTCCAATCACTTACGATGCGTGGAGCTGGAAACGGTCAGACGCATACGGCCTTTTTTGCGACGGTTCGCAAGAACCTTGCGTCCGCCCGAAGTTGACATACGAGAACGGAAGCCATGCGTGCGCAGACGGGAGATATTACCGGGTTGGAAAGTACGTTTCATAGAAGACCTCTTAGAACAAACCGAGGGTTGGGTAGAATATAAACAGACACCTTTTTACGACCATGTACCGGGTCAACAGCATATCGTTCAAGCATTGATTCAGAAATCGCATCAGGCCAATGGTAAAAAAAAGAAAACCCGACGTTCGTTTTGAGTTTTTGACTTGTAGGATCATCGGATGTCGGGCGCCTTACATGGACGCCCCTATCCACCGGAGGAAACACGGTTGGCTCAAAGCGACCTATCACGGCCTACTTCAAAATCCGAACCGGACAGCCTCATTCGTCCGGCCGGATTGCCCGAGCGCGCCTCACCGCGCACGCTGCAGTCCCTCTATGTGGACCGACACGGCGCTCCTATCCTCGATACGTTGCAGACGGCGCTCAAGAAACCGGGGCTGCTTTCTCCGATTATCTTTTATGGCCCGGCCGGCACGGGAAAGACGCATCTTTTACAGGGACTTGAAAGCGACGCCCGCAGCCGCAAGCTCAGCGTCTATCATCTGTCTTTTTCAAGCGGCATCGACACTCCGGCCGCATTGCATGATCTTCTTCTCATCGATGGCCTGCATCATTTCCCGACGCTCAGCGCCGAGAAGCAGGATGAGTTCTCTATTCTTTTTGAGCGACACTTTGAAAGCCGCAAACAGATCTTCGCATCCACCGAAATCGAAATCGGCGATCTCGAACTGCCCGACCGGCTTCAGAGCCGCATCCTATCCGGCCTGACGCTTGAGCTGCGACTTCCCGAAGGCGAAGACCGCTTTGACTTTATTCAGAAGCGCCTGGGCGAGTTCGATATGCAGATCCCCGCCGAGCGTCTGCGAGCCCTGAATCTTCCTGAGAATCTTTCGTATCGCGACCTGGAGTCCGTTTCGGCGATGATCTTTCTCTATTCAAGAAACGGATGGAGCGACGCCCGTCTTGCCGAGGCCTTGCAGAATCGTTTTGCTCCTCAGGCGCAGAAGGAGCGGCCCATCATTACGATCGAGCAGATCCTCGAAACGGTTCTGAAGCGTTTTTCGGTGACCCGCGAAGACCTGCTTGGCAAATCGAGACGGGCCGAGCATACGCTGCCCCGCCATATCGCCATGACCCTGGCGCAGGAATTCACCGGACTCAATAAATCCTCGATTGCGCGATTCTTTCAGCGCAGCGATCACTCCGTCGTCATCCACGCCGTGAAGAAGATGCAGGATTCCCTGCGCACAGAACCGACCTTGAAGCAGCTCTACGACAGGCTGCTCAAAGACCTCGGACTTTCCGTCAACGGCCGTCATGGCTCCCATGGCTCCAACGGAAGGCGTTGAAAACCTGTGAGATTCCTGCCTGCGATGTGAGATCTTCGGGTATCCCGTGTGACATAATGCAGCGGGCCCGAGTCATCACTGTGAGAGATTATGTCACACGGCTTGACTTCCAGCCTGTGTGAGTTTTTTTTCTCACAGCGATCTAACTTTCCATTGTGCGACGAATTCCCGGGAAAAACTTGGATCGGCCCTGTTTTCGGGATTTCTCACAAACTCACGGCATCAATAACAACAAATACAATAAACAGAGGATCCTATGAAATTCATTGTAAACAAACAGAACTTCCTCAAAGCCCTGTCTTCCATCGAAGGAATCATCTCATCGCGTGAAATCCGGTCTCCGATCGGCAACGTTCTTATCGAATCGAAGAAAGACGGCATCGATCTGACGTCGACCGACCTTGAGATGACGCTCAAGACGTCCACCGACGCCAACGTACTCGAACCCGGTAAGATCCTTCTGCCGGCGCGCAAGCTTTCGCAGACCATTCGCGAATTCCGTTACGAGAATATCGAGTTTCACGTAGAAGACGTGAAGGTTCGCATCCATGACGCCGACAGCAAAGGCAAGACAGAGATCGAGATCATGGGATCGCCCGCAGATGAGTTTCAGGTGAAGCTGAATCAGGATAACCTCAAATTCGTCTCGCTGCCCCCGACGCTTGTCGCCGAGATGATCGACCGCACCTCATACGCCGTCGCCGAAGAAGACAGCCGTTTCGCCTTTAACGGTCTCTACATCGAAGACCGTGACGGCAGCCTGAACGCCGTCGGCACAGACGGCCGCCGTCTGTCCTTTGCCACACGCAAACCAGGCGAGATCATCAGCACCGAAGGCGGTATCATCGTTCCGGTAAAGGCTGTGCGCGAGCTGCGCAAGCTGCTTTCGGCATCTGACGTCTTTGCTATGGCCGTCGAGAAATCCGAGAATACCGTGCATTTTCGTTTGAAAGACGTGATCTTTATTACGCGACTGATCGATTCGAATTATCCGGATTATACGCAGGTCATTCCGAAAAAGGCCGAATACGCCATTCTGCTGAACCGCGAGGATTTCAGACTGGCGATCAAACAGGCGTCGGTTCTGGCCGCCGAGCCATCGCGTCAGATTCAGCTTTCTTTCATTAAGGGAGAGGTGCGCGTCATCGCCTCCACACCCGACGTCGGACGCGTCGAAGATACGGTTCCCTGCAATTATGAAGGCGAGCCGTTAACCATCGCCTTCAACTCCAACTTCCTCTCTGACGTGCTTGGCGTTATCAAATCCGAGCAGGTTGAGATGCATCTGAGTTCGTCTTCGGCGCCGGCCGTGATGATGGATATGGAAGATCGCGATTTCAAAGCCGTTATCATGCCGATGCGCCTGTAAGATTCGACCGTCTATGGAGATACGCTCGCTCGAACTGCATAACTTCCGTAACTACGAGCGAGCCTCTCTGCGTTTTGAAGAAAAGCTCAACTTCTTCGTCGGCGAGAATGCTTCGGGTAAAACGTCGCTGCTTGAGGCCCTTGCCTATATATCTCTCGGTCGCTCGTTTCGCGGAGTCAACGACGCCGACCTGATACGGCAGGGCGAGAAGCATTTCTTTATTCGCTGTGAGCTGCGTGATCGAAACGATCACGTCACCCGTTTTGAGGTGGGCGTCGAAACGGGACCATCGTCACGTAAGAAGATCAAACGAGACGGCGTCGTTTTAAAGCGCACGTCGCAGATGCTCGGCTCTCTCGTATGCGTCGTCTTTACTCCCGAGGATCTTGCTCTTGTGCAGAGCGGGCATCAGGAGCGTCGCGCCTATATCGACTACGTGCTTGGATCCGTCGACGGCGAGTATCTCGAATCGCTGCTTCAGTTTAACAGAGCTCTGAAACAGCGTAACGAGCTTCTGAGGCGCATTCAGGAAAACAAGGCCCGGCTGGATGATCTGCTCCCGTGGGATGATATCTTTGTAAGGCATGCCGTTACCGTTCAGCGAAAAAGGCGAGACTTCCTTTTAAGATTCGAGCCTGTCGTGTTGCGAAGCGTCGAACGCATATCGGGGCTGAAAGACGTCATCACACTGAAGCTCGATACTTCTCTTGACGAGCGTGGCGAAGAGAGCCTGCGAGAGCGCATGAAGCAGCGTCGCTTTGACGAGGTGCGTGCCGGGCATTCGTTGCTCGGTCCGCATCGAGATCGACTGTATTTTCTGGAATCATCAGGTGAAGAGATCGGACGGCGCTTCAGTCAGGGACAGAAGCGCACGCTTGCCCTTTCTTTAAAGGTGGCTCAGTTCTACTATTTGAAAGAGCATATCGGTCGTCCGCCCGTTTTGCTTGTCGATGACGTTTTGCAAGAGCTCGACATCCATCGTCGCCGCGCCTTTCTTGAGGTTCTCGACGATTGCGGACAGGCCTTTTTCACCACACCCGATTTTGACGCCGATCAGGCGCTCTTTCAGGGTTTTCCTTCGAGCCGTATCTTTGTCGTCGAGAACGGCACCGTAAGCGAGAAATAATGGACTGGAAAGAGATAGAATGGAGCGAGCCTCCGAAGCGAGTGGCGCAGTCCATCGGCGAGGGCAATATACAAGAGGCCTTGTTGCGCGCCCTTGTCGGCGATAGCTCGGCCGACGAGAAAGCCCTCGAATACCTGGCGGCCAACTGGTCGAAGATGGGCGAGGCGCGATCGATGCCCGTCTCGCTGCATGCAGGCGTCCTGATAGTGCAGTGTATCTCGGCTCCGGCACGGCAGAATCTGGTGTTGAAATTCCCGGGCATACAGAGAGAGATTCGTCAGCGCTTTAATATGGAAATCCAGCAGATGCGCTTTGAACAGAAGGCGCCTGCCGCTCCCCCGCAAAAGGAAAAGACGCAAAAAATCGACGAGACGAAGAAAGAAGAGACCGATACTGTGAAGAGTGAGTCGCCGCTGATTCACGACATTCGCAGGATTCTCGGTCTGTAGCTTTCTATGATGCTCTTTCTTACACTTGTGGGCATAGGACTGGCTCTCGTCATTTTCTTAAACGGCCTGCAGGCCGCCGATAAGACGCGCAGACCCTCAAAGAGCGACGAACCAAGAGACCGGCCCGTGCTTGATGCGAAGAAGGTTCTCAAGATGCCTCCTGGAGAACTGCGTCCGAGGATCTGTCCGGTGTGCGGCACGATGCTCGGCCCAAAAGACTATCTCATTGCAGCTCTCGAGCCAGAGCCGAAGACCGAGCGCAAGCGACAGGCGCATATCTACGGCTGTCCGTTCTGCTTTGAAAGCGGAGGCGTGAATACGACCCGGCGGCAATTGAGTCATATCGAGCCCTGAATGCGACCTACCGTTTTCTTTTTCTTTTCATTCGTTTCCATATCTCTGTTTTCGCTATCGTGTACGCATACGCTCAGGCAATCCCCCGATTGTATGTCGCGTTTTTTGCCTGAGCGATTCAAGACGCTTGCCGATCGTATGCGCACAGACGAAGAGATCGATTCGCTGAATAAAGATGCCTTTCTCTCCAAACAGGCGACGTCCTGGGCCCACTACAACAGCGACCGGCCGACCATCGTGCACTATGATGCCGAACGGCGCGGTCCGCTTGAACGGCTGAAACATGCAGGGTTTCAGAAGCGGCTGGTTTCAGAAAACATCGCCGTTATGCCCGCACAGGCCACTGAGGCCGACATCCTTGCCTCCTGGAAGGGAAAGAAAGAAGAAGAGAATCTTCTGAATCCGCTCTATCGCAATGTGGGATTCGGCCTCGCCCCTTTCAAGCAGGGCTGCGTCTTCGTAGTTCTGCTGACCGAATAGAAGCGTGCGTTAACCAAACAGGCCGGAGTATTTCCAGAGCATTCGCGCTCCGATAAAGATCTGAAGGCCGGCCAGAAACAGCTTCAGATGTTGTTCGGGTACTTTCTTGCCAAGCCGGGCGCCCAGGCCTCCGCCTATGATGGCGCCGGCAAGCACGGGTAGAGCCAGCGGCAGGTAGTAGAATCCGACCGAGGGCTCGGGAAGCAGACGTCTCGTATCGAGGTAAGCGATGGAGCCGGCAAGCGTTACAAGAACCATGCTGAAGTTCGAGGTGGCAATCGAACGATGGATGGTATGTCCTTTCAAAAATTGCGCAAAAAGCGGTACCATGATAATACCGCCGCCGACGCCGGTCAGGCTGGAAAGCATCCCGGTAAAAATTCCCGTAACAGGCAGCCAGATCCGTGACGGTGGGCGACCAGGAGTCATGGATTGATTCCTCTCTTTATTGTTTGCAGCATCGCCTGTATTGACCGCAGCGTTTTTTCTCTTCCCGTAGAAGATCTTGTACAGACCCAACAGGCCCATCAGCAGAACAAAAAAGCCAAAAATCAACGTGAGTGCCTGGAAATTGAGGAATCGACCGACGATACTGCCGAGAAAGGCGCCCGGAACGCTGCCCAGGGCAAACAGCAATCCGATGCCGATCTCAACCATGCGCGTTCGCAGGTTGACGTAGCTGGCCGATACGGAAAGCACAAAGGCCATAAGCAGCGATGTGGCCACCGCCATCTGTGCAAGATATGCTTGACCGATGCCGTGCAAAGATCCGACATATATTAGAACGGGAACTGAGAAGATGCCGCCGCCGATGCCCAGAGAGGCAGAGAAGATGGCAATCAGAACGGCCACCATAAAGAGTAGCATAATTTCGTACATTTTTCGACCTCGTATCTGCGGGGAGAGGAGCATCCGGGAATGGCAACAGGTCTGCATCCGACGGTGGAACAAAGGGTAAAGGAGATTTTACTGGGACTCCTTGAATACTTTGAGAAAAAGCGTCTTTCCGGTCGAAAAATGATCTCTGACGAAGAGATCGTGTACAACTCGCTCAAGAACCCGCGCCTGGGCGATATCAAGGTGCTCATTTTTCCGGGTCCTCCGGTTCAGGTCTTTCTCTCAAATCGCAGGGATCCAAACAGTCCCTTTGCCGTAATGGACGCGGCCGAACGGCGTAATTTTATCGAGCGTCGCTCTCTCGATGAGGTCAACGATAGCGAGCTATTACCCTCTCTATTTCTGATCTCTTTTGCCGACCGAGAGATGCTCAAGAATCCGAATAATGTGCGCTCTGAGTTCTACTCCACCTATCTGAATCTCTCGGGCAACGCCGAGCCGATCGTTGAAGAGGTCGATCTCAGATCAAAGCCCTATGACTCGCTGACGCATGGCGAGCGTATGGCGATGCTGCATTCGCTATCGGCCGTCGATCCGCTTCGCGAACAGATCGCAAAGGACCTGTTTGATTTCATCATAAGCTACGCCCGCTACAAACAGGCCGATAAGCAGCAGGCCATTCGGCTTCCGCCCGGGCAGGTGCGCGAATATCTCGGGCAGTTCAGCAGAGATATGTACCCGCAGAACCTGCGCATGGTTCTGCTGCGCGATTTTCCCGCCGACCATGATCGTTATTGCTCTTATGTGAAAGACCGTATGTCGACGCTGGCCCGTATCGTGCAGAGCCGGCTCGATGTGGCCTCGGGCGAGTACGCCGACTATTTGAGAGAGGCGATGCGCGGTATCGAAGAGCAGATCGCTCAGATCGATCAGCTTCAGGGTCGACGCCGCTGATCAGAAGAGACGGTAGAGATACCAGCGTCCGCCCTCTTTGATGAAGTAGGCGTTATTAAATCGGTAGGACTGCGCCTCAAGCCTTTCGGGCTTCTCGATGGTTAAGCGAACCTCGCACTCCTCTGCCTGAAAGAAAAGATCGGCGCGAATCCGGGTGCTTTCTTCGATCAGATCGTGCAGCGCCTTCTGATCGCTTTCGCCGGTGTGCCGCCGCAGGGCCTCGGTATTCAGGTAATAGGTGTTCACATACCCGGCCGGATCGGCAAGATCGGCGGCAAACTCGGCTGCCGTCTTCTCGGCCTTCAGATCGACCCAGACGCCTTTGCGAGCGTCAATCATACCGTTCAGAGAAGAGAGGTCTTTTTTTTCGACGGCCTCAAACATGCCGCGCAGCAGGCCGTGGATCTCTTTCACGTCGTCCTCTCGCTTCACGGCCTCGTTTGAGCGATTGACGGCCTGTCCTTCTATAAGACGCTCTTTGAACTGTTCCGGAGGACGTTCCGAGCAGGCGCTGGCGATGAAAGCGACCAGAAGCGTAAGAGCCGTTAAAAGAGTATTAGAGCGCATATACATGAGACGAATTCTACGAGTCGGGGTTCGCTGTCTACACAGCAATAAACCGCCGACATCTCCGTCGACCGAAGAGCGGCACTATTCCGGTTCGAGCACGCGCATGAGCAGATCGCCAAGATCGAACTCGTTGATGACCTTGATTTTGTTGAGCGTCTGCAGCGCGGTCTGCGCTCCGTCGGTGAGGCGGGCGGCGGCGATAACAAAGCCTTCCTGGGCCTTCTGTTCGTTTATGTGATTCTGCATATTACGCAGAAAGATGTCAGAGATGGGCTGGTTCTTCCATTTGCGGATTTCAAAGACGGCCTTGCGGCCTTTCTCGGTCGTGCTCTGAGCAAGGATATCCATGCCGTCCGAATCGCGATATGGCAGCAGGGATACGACCCTGTAACCAAGCGTGGCGACGATCTTGCGGCAAACGGTTTCAAAGGCCTGTCCTTTTAAGGCGTTAAAACGTTCGATCATCTCTTCGGGATCGATGCTTGCCTGCTGCCTTGCGACGCGCGGAGGGCCGTCCTGATTCAGGAGGGCGTCGATGTCGAGGTTACGCTCCATCTTAAGGCCCGATATCTGATAGATGAAGCTGGTGTTGAAGCGCGAGCGCGACCAGTCGTTCAGGAAGCTGCGAAAGTTAAACCCGGAAGGAGATACCTCGCCGGCCGGTATCAGTCCCTCTTCGACGTTCATGCGATAGTCCGACAGGTTGATGACCTTCTGGTCGTTCATATTGCGCATTTCGAGCGTTAACAGATTCTCGTTCGCCGTTTCAAGGTCTCCGGCCATGATGGCCATACAGGCCGTCGACATGCGCGCATCGTATTCTTCGCGATCCCATGCTTCGTCAAGGGCGACACGCAGGGCCTGCTCCGCATGTTGCAGAGCGGAGTTGTAATCCCCTCTTTGAAAGAAGATGGCCGTAATCGCCTTGCGGATGATGTATTCCACTTCGGGCTCGGGGCCGAGTTCAAGCGCATGCAGCAGTCGTTCGACGGCCTGCTCAGAAGAGCCCTGAAAAAAACCCTCGATGCCGAAGAACAGATTGGCCGTGAGGTTTCCAGGATCGATCTGACAGGCTGCCTCGAATTCGCCAAGGGCGTCCTTCTTGCGAAGCTGCGAAAGACAGATGCCGCGACCGAGACGGTATTCAAAGACGTCGGGCTTGAGCTGAACGAGACGCGAGAAGAAACGATCGGCAGCCTCGAATTTTTCCTGTCCGGCGCACAGAAAGGCAAGGCGAGCGAGGGCCTCTTCGTTTTCGGGCACCATCTTCAACGCTTCGCTGTAGAACTGAAAGCTCTCGTTGTATCGCTCGTTGCGATAGTACACCGATGCGATGCGGTTGGCTAACACCGGGAGCGGAAGATCTGGAACGGAGCGACCGAGACGAAAGATCTGCAACATGTGATGCAGCTCGTTCGTTTCGTCGCCTTCGATGTTGTAGATGCGCATCATCAGATAATGAAGCGCCGGATCGTTCGGCTCGCGATCCAGGCGGGATCGCACAAGGCCGCGGGCGTCGGTGAACATACCGGCCTCGGCAAGCTCGATGGCCCTTCCGCTCAGATCCTTCTTGCCGAAGAACAAGAAGTACACGGCGATGCCTGCGGCGATCAGGACGGCGATTGCTATGATGACTGCGATGGCCATATCAGTGCGGAATAAAGGTGCTCCCCAGATTTCTCGGAATGCCGTCGAATTTCAGAATCGCCTGAATCGTAGAAAGCAGTTCCGTGCCGAGTCCGCGAAGGGCGCGGGCTTTGGATCGGCGCAGCTTGAAAAATGCGACCGGTCCGCCAGGGAATCGCAGCAGAATACGCATCTTATCAAACATGCCTTTGTACGGCCAGTCCCAGAGCATGTATTCGTATTCGTATAAAGCCGCTTCTTCGGGGCGATCACCGGCGATCTTTACGAAATGCACGAAAGAGTGATTCTGAAGAGGTTTGATCGAGCCCACAAGTTCCAGAATCTTCGAGGCCTCCATATCGCAGGCACGAGCATGATAACGCTCGGCAAGGTCCATCTTATCGAGCATATCATGTACGGGGCGATCGACCGTAACAAGCGTGTCGCGTCCCGGTCCGCCAGGAAAGATCGTTTCGGATTCGGACTTCACGACCTGGCCGAGCTTCAGCCGATCGCCAGGACGGGCGGGGTCGCGTTCATCGAGGATGCCGACAAGTCCGGCGTTGACGATGATGTCGGGCTGCAGCTCTTCGAGCATCTTTTTCACGCGGCCGGGATGACGCACGCCCGGCCCCGTTGTGGCCGCATATAACCCCGGTTGCTGCCTTGATCTGTAGACGCGCAGATCCTTCTCGAACTCAAAGGGATGTTGATCGAGCAGGACGGAGAGTTCTTCTTTGATGCCGGTAAGAATAAGCAGAACCATGCAGGGCTTCCCTTCTCTCTTTCGGCATTTCGCGCCGCCTCGGAAGCCTTTTTCCTGGCCGTCATCGCAGCCGGCGTTCCAGTTCGTCCAGTAGCGATTCAGCAAGGCGGTCTTTTGCCATCGGGCCGAGCACCGTTTCGCTCCCCGCCCGATCAAACAGATGCAGCGTATTCTGCACCTCGCCGAAGCCGCTTCGATCTCGATAGACCTCGTTTCCGCAGATGAAGTCGGCGTTCTTTCGCTGCAGCTTTTCAAGAGCGTGTTCTTTCATGTGTTCGGTTTCGGCGGCAAATCCGACGCGGATGCAGCGCTCAGGCGGATTCTCGCCGGCCGTTTTCAGAATGTCGATGGTCGGCCGCAGCTCGATCGTACGATGTGTTTCGCCGGGCTGCTTCTTGATCTTCTGTTCGGCCGGAGCGACCGGCGTGTAATCAGCCGGAGCAGCCGCCATGATGAGCAGGCTATTCTTGCAGAGCGCTTTCAAGACGGCTTCCGCCATATCGGCTGTCGTGTCGACGGCCACGTTTGTCGCTCCGTCAAGCGTGCGGTAAGCAGCATCACAGGGTCCGGAGATATAGACGACGGCGGCAAAGCGGCTGAGGCCGTTTCGCGCGATCTCCCATCCGGTCTTGCCCGAAGATGCATTGGTTAAGAAGCGAACGGGATCGATCCACTCCCGTGTCGGACCGGCGGCGACGACAAGTCGCATCTTAGAAAACTCAAATCGGGAAAAATCGTTTCGATCTGCCATGGAATCTCTCGATCTCTTATTGCGGTCGCACGACGGGGCGTGCCTTGCCTATCTCATGCAGGCGCAGAATGGCCGCTTCAAGCACGGGCAGATCGGCCATCTTGCCGCGCCCTTCGTCGCCGCAGATCACCACGCCGCTCATCGGATCGACGATCTCGACGCCGTCTTCTTTGAGCTGTCGCAGATTACGCTGCACGGCCGGCGCCGAGTACATATTCGGATTCATCGCCGGCGCGATTATCACCGGGGCGTTCATCGCCAGATACGCCGAGCTCACCGTATCATCGGCGATGCCCTGTGCCATCTTACCGATAATGTTAGCCGTCGCCGGAGCGACGCAGAATACCGAGGCCTCGTTTTTCACGTCGATATGCAGCATGCCTTCTTCCCAGTCGTCGACGATGACCTTCTTGCCTGTGAGTGCCTCGAAGGTAACGGGGCCGACAAAGCGCGTCGCATTGCGCGTCATCATCACACGCACGGCGATGCCCTGCTTTGAAAGCGAGCGTACAAGCTCGCAGATACGAAAGGCGGCGATGCTGCCAGTAACGGCGATAACGGGATGTTTTTCTTCTCGGTTCATATCTTCTGGCCTCGTATTCGCCCTGTAATGATCGCCTTTTCTCAGGCCGGTTGGTATTAGCCCGGTTGTCAGGTCGGCGCTATGCCTCTTTATTCGGAGCTTGCGTCGATTTGTTTCCCGAATCCTGTGCGAAGAAACAGGCGGTCGAGCTCGGCGCGCGTAAAACGCAACACCGTCGGGCGGCCATGCGGACAGCGCGAAGGCTGCTCACATTCGCCCAGCTGACGCAGTATGCCCGAAATGATCTCGGGCGAAAGTATATCGTTCTTTTTTACGGAGGCTTTACAGGCCTTCATCGCCGCGTATTCGTCGTAGACGCGCACCAGATCCTCTCCGCCGCTCAGTCGCTCGATGGCATGTTCGACCAGCTCCTTCTCTTCGCCCGGCTCGAGAAAATCGGGCGCCTCACGCAGAACGAGCTGCCCCGGGCCGAGCTCTTCAAGCACGAATCCGGCCTGGAGCAGACGTTCCTGCTGCGAAAGGATCTGCTCGGCCTCCTGTGCGTCGTAGTCGAGTGCAATGGGATGCAGAAGGATCTGTCGCTGGAATCGTCGCGCTTCAAGCTCGCGCCGCTTCTTCTCGAAGTTGATGCGCTCATGTGCCGTATGCTGATCGATCAGATAAAACTCGTTCTCGCCTTCGGCCAGGATATACGTACCGAAGATGACACCAAAATGTCGGATGGGCACAAACGATCGCTTTGCCGTCGTCTCGGGCGGTCGTACCGGATACGCTCGCTCTTCGCGTACCGACATGCCCGCCGAAAGCAGCTCATCGACGGGATACAGAAGCGGCGCCGGGGAGGCGCCTTCGCGCAGCTGCTCTCGAAAGGCCGCTGTGCGATCCGCCTGTGATGGCGAACCGGGCTGGTAGCTCGAAGGGAATCCGCCCGACGAATCCGCCGACAAAAACGGCGACGAGCCCTGACTTCCCGGTTCGTCGGTCACATAGCGGCTTTCGTCGTCGCTTTTGCCTCGCAGAAACGGCAGCGGGGTGTCGGGAAAAAGGGCGCGCTGACAGGCCGCCATGATCAGTCCGTGAAGCAGCGCCTCATCGGTTAACCTCACCTCTTTTTTCGTCGGATGCACGTTTACGTCGAGCCGCGTCGAGTCGACCTCAAGATTGAGAAAGAAGATCGGCTTGCCGCCTTCGGGAATAAGTTCGCCGTAGGCCTTACGAACGAAGAAAGGTAGATGCCGTATCTCGACCGGACGTCGATTCACCGTCGTGAACTGACGATCGGCCTGACTGCGATAGGAGCGATCGTCGCCGATAAAGCCCGTAAGAACAAGGGCGTCGCGTCGCTCTTCGACGTAGAGCAGTCGTGCGGCAAAGTCGGGCCCGTAAACCGTAGCGATGCGAGAGCGCAGATCGTTATCCGACGGCAGGTTGAAGATGGGTTTGCCGTCTCTATAATACTCAAGATGCAACTCTGGAGCGGCGAAGGCGAGACGCAGAAGCTCTTTATGTATGGCCGTGTCTTCGCTGCGTTCGCTTTTCAGGAATTTGCGTCGCGCCGGCGTCGTATAGAAAAGCTCCTGAACGTGAATGCCCGTACCCTCCGTCGGCGCATCGATGCGATGTTCTTCGATTGTGCCTCCGCGCGCGCGTAGAAGGCCGCCCGTATCGGCGCCGGCATGAGTGCTGCGGATTTCGAGATAACTGACCGAGCTGATGGCCGCGAGAGCCTCGCCGCGAAAGCCGTAGCTGAGAATATGTTCGAGATCATCAAGAGATTCGATCTTCGAGGTAGCATGGCGTTCGACGGCAAGAGGCAGTTCGTCGAACGGAATCCCCGAGCCGTTATCGCGAATCAGAATGGACTGCATGCCTCCGGCCTGCGTCTCTACGATGACATGTGTTGCGCCGGCGTCGATGGAGTTCTCGACCAGCTCTTTGACCACCGAGGCCGGTCGCTCGACGACCTCGCCGGCGGCGATGCGATCGACGAGCACGGAGGGAAGCTTGCGAATGCCGGCCATAGTGCCATTCGGGTCTGCGGCGCTGAAAGGCCAATCCACTTTTTTGATGACCGCATGCAGGCGGACGCTACGGTGTGTCATGTTCTATACGCGCATGCCCTTTCTGGTCGGAGCCGCTCTTCACCTGCTCTTTCTTTTCACTCGCATGAGCATTACACAGTGGCGCTGTGTGGCCGATGATTGCAGCGGCCTGTTCTTTGCAGACTTTCCCATCAGCCTCATCTACCTTGCTTTTCCCGACGGAGTGCTGATCGTCTTCTCGCTTCTTTTTGGAACGTTGCTCTGGGGACTGTACGGCCTCGCCGTCTCGGCGCTTTTAAACAGGCTTTTCGGCGAACATACCTGAGATGGCCCCGAGCAAGATCAACGCGGCGCTTATCGGGCTCGGGCGCATCGGCTGGATGCTGGAATCCGACCCGTATCGATATCATCCGTGCACGCATGCGGGTTCGCTGCTGCACCCGACGCTTTCCAGTCGATTCCGTCTCGTCGCAGGTTGTGATATCGACGAAGAGCGACGCATGCGCTTCGGCCGGTTCGCGAAGAAGCACGGACAGAACATCGACGTCTATGATAGTATCGATGCGTTCGTCGAGGCCATCCGCAAAAAAGAGTTAACCGTAGACTTCGCCGTGCTGGCGACGGGCCCCGATTCTCATCCGGAGCTTTTTCGCCGGCTTCTTGCCGTAGGAGTTCGTGACTTTCTCATCGAAAAGCCCGTCGCCCTGCATTCGAAGCAGGCAAGGCAGATGCTGCGCCTTGCCGAAAAACACGGAGCGACGGTGCGCGTGAACTTCGAGCGGCGGTACCATCCGGCGTATGCTCTTGTGCGAAAGTTGATCGATTCGCAGCGCTTCGGCGAGCTGCGTCATATTGAGGGACGTGTGCTTGCTCCGTCGTTACGTCGGGATGCGCTTCTTGAAGATGCCGTTCACTGGATTGATCTTATGCTCTGGTATGCGGGCGAGCCGATAGGCGTGCGTTCCTCGTTCCAGCTGGATGAAAAGCGGCGCGAGAAAGGATCGTTGCATGTCTTTCACTATGAGGGCTTTGATGCCGTCCTGGAATCGGGGGGAATGAGGCGGTATTTTGAGTTCTTTATGCGACTCGATTTTGAGCGAGGCCGTGTGATTGCCGGCAACGACGGGCACTTCCACTTTGAGAGCAGGGCTTCGAGGCGGTATAAAGGCTTCTATGATCTTCAGCCCGTACCGGTCAGGCTTTCAAAAAAAGAGCAGACGATGAATCCCTGGCTTGAGCTCTATCGTGAGATTGCGGGAAAGGACGGTATGCGTTCGTCGTTAGAGCAGGCCGTGACGGGCATTGAATGGATCGACCGCTGTCGCCGCTTCAGCGGAAGCTGATACCGATGGCCTTGCAGGCCGCCGTCGCCGGATCGCTGACCTGCCATTCAGTACACGTCAGCATGTAAAGCTGCGATACGCAGAGATCGACACTGGTGCGCGTCGCCTTGCCGAGAATAAAGCCCGAAAGCGTATGTGTGGTTCCGCACTCAGCATCGCGCAGCGCATACATCGCAAGTATCCTCAAATTGGCGTCGCCCGCATCGTACTTATCCGTATCATTCTCGGTGCATGAAACGGACATGACAGAAATGACAGCGACAGGAAACACTGCTCGAAACAGCCAATACAAGCCGGATCGGCGGCCACCGGAAGGTATGCCAGTCTGGGATCTTGCGGCCGACTGCAGCAGAGCAAGGAACATATTCCAACTCTGCATTTGAGGCCGAAAGGTCAACTTGAACGAGAAGGACGAGGAAGAAAGATGAAGGTCTGGTACGATGCTCGCATGCTCGACTTCTCGGGCATTGGAACACAGGTGCAGCACACTCTTGCCGAGCTGTTTCAGCGCACAGATCCTGAAACCGTTCCGGTGGGCAATGCCGCCACAGTGCGAAGGTTCTTTCCTGAATTCGAAGGCCGCGTCGTCGAGTTTGACGCTCCGATTTACAGCATCAAAGAGCAGATCCGTTTTCCATCTCCGGAAAAAGGTGCCATCTTGCATATTCCGCATTATGCGGCGCCCGTACGTCTTCTGTCGCGCTCCGTTGTCGTCGTGCATGATCTCATTCACCTGCAATCCGACGAGTTTGCAGCGCCTCATTTCAGAATGTATGCGCGCACGTTGCTGAATCGCGTGGCGGCAAAGGCGGCTGCCATCGTAACCGTATCGAACTATACGCGGGACTGTCTGCTCGAACGTTATCCTCAGGCGGCGGATCGCACGACGGTCATTCATAACGGCATCGATCATTCGCTTTTTTATCCGGCGACGGGTAAGGAGATGGCGCAGTTTCGCAAACGCTATGACCTGCCCGAGCAGTACATGCTCTGTGTCGGCATCGGGAAGCGGCATAAAAACGTCGATTTCTTAATACGGGCGCTTGCTCCGCTCTGGAAGAACTCAGGCACGGCGGGCAAGAAGGCGGCGCTCCTGCCTCTCGTCATCGGCGGCACAGGCGGAACGTTACCCGACTACGTGCAACAGGCCGTCAACGAGTCCGGCGTGCAGTCTCATATCATCGTTATGCCCCGTCTTGAGGAGCAGGAGCTACGGCCGCTGTATTCGGCGGCGAGTTGCCTGCTCATGCCTTCGTTGCTTGAGGGGTTCGGATTTCCCGTCGCCGAGGCCATGGCCTGCGGAACGCCCGTTTTATCGTCCAATCGCGCCTCGTTGCCCGAGATCGGCGAGAACGCCGCCCTGTACTTTGATCCGACCGATGAAGAAGATTTGAGAGCAAAGTTGATGGAGCTTCTCAAGCGCCCCGCCCTGGCAGACCGTATGGCCATGCAGGGCGTGAAAAGGGCGGCCCGCTTCACATGGGAAGAGCACGTCGATCTTCTGACGGCGGTCTATCGCCGGCTTTCTGGTTAACTCAGATCGTTTCGAGCAGTCGATCTTTCAGGCGATCCAATGGCTGGTCGGGTAACTCTTTGCGATTGTACTCGGCGATGGCAAGCTTGACCGAAAGACCGATATAAACGAGCGAAAGGGCGCCCTGTAAAGTGAAAGCGATCAACTGCAGTACGAAGCCGCCTTCCAGATAGGTACGCAGGAGATCGATGATCCAGTACAGTACCCACGAACTCAGAAGAAAAAGACCCGACAGCAGAAAGCCTCTGAAAGCGGCGCTGCGATGCTCTTCTTTATGAAGGCCGATAAACCATGTAATAAGTAAGGGAAGAACGGCGATCGATCGCACGATATGCGGGTTCTCGTCAACACGTCGCACGGCAGTCTGAAAGAGAGGTCGGGCACGATCGAGAAGGGGCGCCGTTTTCGTTTTAAGCCCCGCGAGCAGAGCGGCGAGGCGAGAGGCCTGTTTGGATTCAGAATTGTTTGATTTCATTTTTCTCTTCGCAGAATTTTTTGCACTCGGTCACGTACTTCTTCGATAAAAGGCACGCTCCATCGTTCATCCATGATGGCGCGATAGGCGGCATAAGCCGAGCATCCAAGGTAGCCAAGAAGGGAAACGACCCAGAGTGCCTGTGATATCGGATTCAGGAACCGGTTTGCCCCGAACAGCCAGGATGTGAGCGGAAAGTTCTCAACGAACCATACGATCAGATAGATAACGACGATAGCAAGGTTGAGATCGCGGGCCTGTAAAGCATGAAAGCGGGTGAAGTCGTCGTCTTTCGTAATGGCGTAGGCCCATCCAAAGAGCGGTACATAGGCAATGGCAGCGGTGATCTCGTCTCCGTTGCCCGAGCCTTTCTTCAGGCTCTCCTGGATCTTGCGGATGCGATCTGACATAGGACCATCCGGAGAAGCTCGGAGTGGGAGGGATTCGAACCCTCGGTACGGAAACCCGTACGACAGTTTAGCAAACTGCTCCCTTCGGCCTCTCGGGCACCACTCCTTTATGCTTCGGAGAGAGTGGGATTCGAACCCACGGAGACTTGCGCCTCAACGGTTTTCAAGACCGCCGCCTTAAACCGCTCGGCCATCTCTCCGTCGTCCAGAGGCCGGTTTCAAAGTTTCCTGTCAACCAATAAGAATCAGACAGAGGCGCTCAATTCTTCTCGAGCGCCTCGACCTTCTTCTGCAGTGCCTTCAGATCTCGCGACATCTGCGGCAGATTGCGAATCAGAACGTTATTACGGTGATGCGCCGTAATCGGCAGAAGCGGCGGCCCGCCAGCATATACACCGGACTTTTCGATGTTTTCGGTAACGGCGGCGCGCACGAGAAGGACGGTATCATCCGGAACGGTAATATGATCGAGCATGCCCGTCTGCCCGCTGCAGATGACGCGCTTGCCGAGCTTGCATGAACCGGCGATGCCCGTCATCGCCACCATGATCGTATCTTCGCCGATATCGCAGTTATGGGCGATATGACAGAAGTTATCGGTGATGACGCCGCTGCGGATCAGCGTGACGCCGTAAGCGGCTCTGTCGATGCAGTTGTTGGCGCCGATCACACAACGCTCTTCAAGAACGACGATGCCCGTCTGTGGAATGCGATGATGTTTGCGCTGTGCATCCTGCGCGAAGCCGAAGCCTTCGCTGCCGATGACCGTGCTTGAGCGGATGATGCAGTCTCGTCCGATCTGGCAGCCCCGCCCGATCGTCACGTTGGCGTGCAGAACGGTATTCTCACCGATGACGGCCTCGGCCTCGACGACCGTTCCGGCCATTACGACGCTGCCGGCCTGTAACTCAGCGCCGCGTCCGATGACGGCGTTGGGGCCGACGACGGCCGTATCGGCGATCTTCGCCTGCGGATGAATGACGGCAGACGGATGGATGCGACCCCACTCCTCCGTATCGCGAAAGTTCCAATCGGCATACTGTTGTTTTAAAAGAGCGTGCGCAAGGTTAACGTTATCGGCGACAAGGCATGGTTTGTCGATCGGCGCCCCGGCGATCTTTGCGGCGACGACGATGGCCGTCGCCTTGCTTGCAAGGGCCGTATTCAGAAATTCCTGCGTAGAAGCGAAGGTTATGTCGCCCGAGCCGCAGTGCTCGGCCGCATTGATGCCCGTAACGGTGGCGTTCTCCCCCCGGAGTTCTGCTTTCACGCCTCTGGAATTCAGAAAATCCGACATTTCCTTCAGCGTGACCGATGTATTTGTATTCATAGATACCGAATCTCAGAAGGGTCGCTTTATCTTCAATCCCGTTTCACCGGCAGGATTCACGATATCAGCCGCTTCTTTCCCTCGATAAAGTCGACCAGAACGAAATGATCGAGCTTCGACGGATGCGGATAAAAAACGCGTCCCTGCGTATTCTTCACAAACTCTTCGACAAAAGGACGTTCGTCGAAGAAGGTGAAGCCCCATTCGGGTGTGAGCAGGAACGTATTGATCGAGATGCCGGCTTCGGTGCAGGCCCGGGCCTCTTTCAAGGCGAAATCGAAATCGGCCGGCGATGGCGGATAGTTGATGTGCAGCTTGTTCTCTTCGAAATGCGCTGTAGGAACGCCATCCGTTATAAGAATGATCTGCTTGTTCTTGGTTTCTTTTCCTCCAAGAAGCTGGCGACATAAGGCCAGGCCGCGCTGCAGATTCGTGAAATAGAGCGGGATGCCCTGATAGGGATCTTTCTTCTGCTGTAGAGAGCGCGCCGCCATATCAAATCGCAGTCGTATATGCGGATCAAAGATCGTAACGGGAAAAGGTTGCAGTGACGGAATATCGGACGGGCGATAGACCTGCGCCGTCGTTCCGAATCCGACGATGAGCAGGCGGTCTTCTCGGTATTCGTCTCTGATCAGGGATTCAAGGGCGAGAACCATCTTCTTCGCGTTATAAAATCGGTCGGAGCGCTGCATCGAGCCCGACATATCAAGCAGTACGGCGGTGGCGCTTTTCGCCTGTCCGCGGGAGCGAAAGATTTCGAGATCACGAAAGCCCGGTCGCGGCTGCCCTGTTCGGATAACGGCATTGATGATGCTCGCCGCCGGATCGAGGTTGCTGATGTTATCGCCCATCTCATAGCTGCGGCTGATCGGCGTGATCTGTTCGCCGTCGCTCTCTTCGGGCGAGATCAACGATCCGCCCGAGTCGTCCTGTTTCAGATTGCGAAAGATCTCTTCAAGGGCGCGCCTTCCGATGCGGCGAATGGATTCAGGCGAAAGTTGCAATTCGCCGGCCTCGTCGCGTACGATCTGGCCCTGTTTTTCAAGAAGCTCGGCAAGGTGATCGAAGATGCGTTGCCGGCGTTCGAGAAATTCCTCGTAGGACTCGGGCCCGAGCAGTTCGGCAAGGCGTTCGAGATTGAACTGGAAGAGGTCGCCGTTCTGCATCGCCGTCTGCAGATTCTTGCGCAGCTCTTCAAGCTGTTCGAGGGCGTCGATGATCTCGATGGCGGTCTTTCGGTTCACGTCCTCCGTTCCGCGAAATGGAAAGCGACGCATGGCTCCGTCGATACGATTGCGATCTTCAAGCGCCTTAAGTAGAGCGTTATAGTCCCGGTGGCGGATCTGCTGATCTTTTACAAGATCCCACTTCATCTGAAAGATGCGGTCATGAGAGCGGTCGGAGAGGGCCTGCTCGAATTCCGATTTGCGCGAGGCGTCCTTCCCGGTTTTCAGTTGTTCCAGAACGCCTTTTCCCTCGCGGTCGACGTCGCGATCCGTGTCGCCCAGGGCGCCGTCGAGTCGGTAGCGTTCCAGCAGCTCGCTCTGCTGCTTTTCGATCTGCTTGATGAAGCCGCCGAGCAGATCGTCCATGCCACCCTCTTTTAAAAAAAGGTTTACGGGCAGGCCTCGACTAATCAGTTCATTCAGAGCATCTTCGAGGGCGATGTCATGTTTCATCAGAAGCTCGGAAAGGATCGACATCAGTCGGTCTGTGTTCCAGCCTTCGGGATCAGGACCGGGCTCGTAAGGTCCATAGCGATGCGTGATCATGGTACTGCGACTCCTGACTTATAATATACACAAAGCGATCGGAACGGACCGTCGTTACCGCCCCGAACGCGTCGCCGAAATTCTGCATCAATCGGGCGCCGACATCCTCTGTTTGCAAGAAGTCGATTTCAGCGTGCCGCGCTCCCACAACGACGACCTGGCCCACCGTCTTGCCGAGGCGCTTGGATTCCACTGCTCCCTGGGCCTCAACGTCTTTTTAAAACGCGGCGCCTACGGAAATGCAATCCTTTCGAAATATCCAATCGTGCACACGGAGAACCTCAATATCACCTGGGGCATCAAAAAGGCGCGCGGATGCCTGATGTCGCGCATCGAAACGCCTGCCGGCGACGTGGCCGTGCTCAACATGCACCTCGGTCTTGCCGGATTCGAGCGCATCCGGCAGGTGCGCATGATCCTTGAAAGCTCCTTTTTGCAAACCGTGCAGAGCCTGCCTACGGTGATCGTCGGCGACACAAACGACCGGGCCGAAAAGGTCGACCGGCTCTTTAACCGAAAGGGCTATGTCGATACGTCAAGCGTCCGCACGAGGCCGACCGTGGCGAAAAAATCCGTGCAGCTGCCCGACTGGCGTAAATTAAAGAATATAAAGGATATTAAAGAAATCCGCAGCCTGGGAATCCCCGTAGATTTGCAGACCTTTCCGTCTTATTCACCGTTTCCGCTCATCAGAATCGACAAGGTATTTGTAAATAATCGTTTCGAGATCCGGGCGCATGAGGTCATCCGCAACGGACACACGCGCATCGCCTCGGATCATCTGCCCGTACAGGTCGATTTGCACGTTGTTTGAAACCGACATCCGACCTGCTACGAAATACGATCGAGCTGCAACGGCAAAAAGAATTGCCGTGAGACATCAGTTCAATTACTGTACGGCTCAGTGATTATGACATACATAATCAGGAGGAACTCTCTAAGACTATGACCTGGCTCAAGCGGATATTTCTGTTCGGAATCGTAAACCTGTTGATCGTCGTTACGATCTCCGTTCTCACCTCTGTTTTCGGATTGCAGCCCTATCTAACAGCGAGCGGCTATAACATCACGTCGCTGGCGATCTTCTGTCTCATGTGGGGCATGGGCGGAGCGTTTATCTCGCTCGGTCTTTCCCGTATCATGGCGAAGATGATGATGGGCGTGCAGGTCGTTCAACCGAACGATGCGCAATTCGGCGGTCTGGTCCAGCGCGTGCATGGCCTTGCCCGAAAGGCCGGCCTGAAGACCATGCCCGAAGTCGGCGTCTACGAAAGCCCCGAACTGAACGCCTTTGCAACAGGGCCGACGAAGAACCGTTCCCTGGTCGCCGTATCGACGGGCCTTCTAAGTCGCATGGATGCCGATGCCGTCGACGGAGTCCTCGGCCATGAGATCGCTCATATTGCAAACGGCGATATGGTGACGATGACTCTTGTTCAGGGCATCGTGAACGCCTTCGTTATGTTCATCGCCCGCATCATCGCCTTCGCCGTCGGCAGCTTCATCAAAGAGGATAGCCTGCGTTATATCGCACGATTCGCCGTAACGATCGTCCTTGAGATCGCCCTCAGCTTCCTTGGCATGATCGTCGTGGGATACTTCTCGAGAATGCGCGAGTATCGTGCCGACAACGGTGGAGCGAAACTCGCCGGTCGCGATAAGATGATCCGTGCCCTTGAAAGCCTGAAGGCCGCTTATGAGATTCGCGACGAGAACCAGCCTGAATCGCTGGCCACGCTTAAGATCTCGGGTAAATCAGGCGGACTGATGGCGCTGATGTCCACGCATCCGCCGCTGGACGAGCGCATTGCAAAACTGCGTACGGCGCCGATCATCTAAGATCGCATTTCAAAACGGGTTCAGCAATACAGGAAGTGTTGCCTGCATCCTCTGCCTGACGGCCGCGCCCCACCCGCATCATGCGGGATGGGGAGCGCGGTTCTATGTAGCGCTCGGATTGGGTAACGCCCCACAACAATGCGAGCAGGCCGTGAGTGCGGTCTATACGATCCGAGAAATCAGCCGCGTAATAAGTGGATACAGGGTCGCTGCTCCGATTAGACCAGCGAGAATCCAGCGTGTCTGCGAGGTGATATCATTGTGCAACCCGGCAATCCTTGCATGCAGACCGGAGATGTCTTTATGAAGCCCCGATATCTGCTTCTGAACATCGGCGAAGTCTGCCTTCATTTCGGCGCGCAGCTCGGCAATCTCGAGTCGAACGCCCGCAATTTCTTTTTCAAGTGATTTTTCGTAGGACAGCGCCGACATCTGGATCACCTCGTCTCTCTGAACAGAGAAAGAAGAGGAAAGAAAGTCAACAAATTTCGGTGCGGCACTTCCGAAAACTGCAGCTACCTCTTCGGGCAGCGAAATAAAATGTGGCATTACAGGCCTCCTGTTTAGAAGACAGGGTCAGGCTTCGGACGAATGAGTAATAAAAAAACTGGGACAGGAGAAAAAGCCGCTTGAGTAAAGGGGCGTGACAATCGCAGTGAGCATGTTGCCGGCGCTGGCCGCGAGTGAAGACGTCACGAAGGGATTACGGCAAATAGGTTTCCTGCTCTTTTAGCAGAGATATTAGCTTTTTATCAAGAGTCCAGATTCTGGCTGACCGCCTGCGACATTCATGGACTAAAACCGCATCTGTGAGTCCTACTCCTCGGGAATAGAATTTCTTTTCGTAAGAAAGATATCCGCCCTCAATAATCCCTCTTTCGCTTTCTGAGTCAGACAGGACATCCCAGTAGTTCAACACAAGATCGGCTTCTTTTTTGTTGCGACAGCCCTGCAATAGCTCCGCAAAGATCAGAGAGTGTGCGATGATATCGCCAGATTCCAGTCGCTTCTTTAAATTTGTGAATACGGGGTCTTTCGCTTTGAAGAATTCGATCCAGACGGAAGTATCTACAAGAATCATCGTGACTTCCGATTCAGCTTTCGGACCTCTGCGGCCGAATAGCTATCGTTAAAGGAGAGCGGTGATCTGGCGACCTTTTCGTTCAGTTTCTTTATCCTGGTTATCTTCAGCCATTCGGTTAGAGCCAGATGCAGAGACTCTGTGATATTCTTACCGCCAGACATTGTCTGAACATCGCGAACCAGTTCATCCGGAAGAATAGCCGTTACTTTCATACGATTCAGTATACGATAGTGCATCGTATTCGTCAAGGGCAAAGAAGGGCTAACTGGATGAGTCGGTGTAGATTTGCAGTGAGCCGAGCGAGTCCGGCCATCAGAGCGGCCCTAAATTCGAGCGCCCGCGCATTCTGCGCACTGCGAAACCGGCACCCAGAAAGATCACGATGGCGCCCGCTGCCGTGGCGATCAAGATACCGCGCCCATCAATGAGTACAAGAGTATCGAGAGGAACGATTCCCGACTGCCAGAAGGTCCACTGACCGCCTATCTCTCTTGCGAGGCTGATGGATCCTGTTTCAAGGACGATGATGCCGTCGCCGTTAGCCGGATTGATGCGCGCCGTCGTATTTATCGCCGGAAAGTTAGCCCCGTCATGGCCGATAATATAGCCTCCGGTACCGTCCGGAGCATACAGCGTCGGGCCTGCACCCCAAACAGGCAGGCCGTAAAGAAACGCGATCGGTTTATGCATGGCTGCAAGCGTTGTCGGCATAAGCACGCCCCGTCCCGGTACGCTGCCGTCTGATCCGGCCATGTGGGCTTGCAAGAATCGCGTCATGTCTGCGGCCGACGTATACAGCGAGGCAGCACCGAGCGCGGTGAACCTGTAGTGAAGCGCTAACGATCCATCGGGTCCATAAAAATCGACAAGATGCGCGGAATCGGGATCGACAAAGGTCGATTGTGTCATGCCAAGAGGCCGCAGTACGGCACGTTGCATGTAGCTGTTGAACGGCTCCTGCGTCACCTCTTCAATGAGAAGCTGAAGGATCAGATAACCGCCACCGGAATAACGCCAGTGCGATCCCGGCTCTGCGCCGACGCGCACGACGCCGTCGGCTCCCGGCATGGCATCTGTTGTGTGCGCGAGTTCTTGCTCGATGGAGGGTGGCGCTTCGTCCGGTGGAAAACCCTGAAAACCCAGGCCGTCTGTTAACCCTGCCGTATGAGCGAGTAATCGGCGTACCGTAACGGCGTCATTGTCAAACGGGCCTTCGGGCAGATGCCAGCGCGTCAGGTACCGTGAAACCGGAGCATCGAGGTCGATGCGATTCTGCTCGGCAAGCGTCATCACACCCCAGGCGGTCACCCACTTGCTGAGAGAGGCGACCTGAAAGAGCGATCGGTCGTTAACAGGCCGCCCGTGCGAGGCGAAGTAGGATTCCTGGACGCGGCCCTGCTCGATAAGCACGATGGCGATGTTGCCGCGTGATTGGTCTTTATAGCGGCTTTCAGCCCAGTGCAAAAAGGCGGCCGTATCGCTTTTCTCGGGAGGGGATGGTCGAAACCAGCCTCCTCTGGCGGCAAAGACGACCAGGGCCATCCAGCAGGCGACGGCGATCAGAGCGCCTGATGCGATTGCGAGCCAGCGTTTCATGCGTTGGAATCTCATCTTGCTCATTGGAGGTTACAGTCCTTGTTGTTTCTCGGGCGCCTAAAGCCCTGATTCCACCATACTACGGATCTTCACAGCCTTTTCGAAATGATCAAGCCTGTGAAGCATGATCCACCACGTAGCAGCTTCCATGAGAAGCTCCGGATCATCATTCCTGTTTGCGAAAAAGGCATAGAACGAGAGGCCAACGCCTTCGCCTTTTTCCTGTATTTTACGGGTGCAGACGTCAATGATTGTTTTTCTAAGGTTTGGTCGCATATTTTTGGGGGATAAGTTAGATGATAGGCCTCAGGTTCCAGGGAACAGCATATTCCGCAAACGGCAAGCCTATCTGACAGCCTCCTCCAAAACAACTGCTTCTACTGCCCTGCCTTCCTCTCCATGGCCTCGTTCAACTTTTCTGTAATACGGTAGAGTTCTTGCGCTTCAAGCTCAGTCAGAGCGGCGTAGGTTTCACGTTGCAGCGCAAGCATGATGCGCAGGATGGCCGGCTTCATTTTCTTCGCCTTCTGTGTTGGACTGAGCACGACCGATCTACCATCGGTCGTGGATTTCGTAGAAGTCAGGTATTGCTGTTCGATCAGTTTACGAACGAGCACCGTTACCGTCGGCTTTGTGCGCTGAATCTGACTGGCGATTTCTGTCGGGGTCAGCCCCGGCCTGCGCAATAGAAACGACAGGATTTCGAGATGGGAGCGCGTCAGCCCGGTCAGGCCTTTTTCATCCAGCATGGCGGCCAGAGCAACCGTTGCTATAGCGATTATCTGTTCGATACTGCCATATCAATGTAGATTTGTCTCAGTGTATGCTTCGATGGTTTTGCTTGAGTTCGGTATGCCGTTAGTTTCCGGGGAAGGACTGTCGGTCGAGATTGTACCGGGAAAGTAAGGGGAAAGGTCATTGTGAACAAAGATAAGGTATTCTGGTTGGACATTCACTCTTTTATAGGGGTAATAGTGCTCTTCCAGGAACGACCGAATTTCTGGAGCGTCTTTAAGAACATCTTCCAGCGAATCACGAAAGAGTGCGATAACAAACAGATCGGGGGGGCGACGCTTTAGAGCTGTCATTAGCTTTTTTCTGAAAAAAGAAGCATCGGGATGCGAGCTAACGATTGGGTCGGCAACTGCGAAACCGGATGCATACTCTATATCGTGACCCAATACTGCCCCGAGTGCCAGAGTGTTCAGTTCGAGAAGCTGGATGGAGGGTCGGCGTTCCGGCTTTTTTTCCCGGAGTACGTTGGCAGTCGCATTGATTTCAGCCACAATAGGTATTGTGGGCGGTGTGGTGGGCTTGAGCAGATAGCCGAATCCCGTATCGCTGTAGACTCGTTCTGAGTTACGGAAGCGGACGAGAACCAGTAGCATCAGGAAAATGGCAAGATATTTGAAATAGGAGCTTTTCAGAAAAACTCCTTTGGAAGGTTTTTTTTCCCTGGCCTGATGTTTTCTGGCAAAGTCGGCTATGAGCACCGAGAGCATGAGGTTCAACCCATGCCAGACGGGAATGAGATGATATGCATATCCTCTCCGTTGTATTAAGTAGCTAATATACCCTCCCGCAACCAGAAAGAGGAGTGATAGCTTTTCAGTGTCCTTCCGGTAGTACATTACAAAAGCGGCAAGAACAGCAACATGGAATAATGTGAAAACACCGATGACAAGTTCGCCTTCGATTGAATAGGGCTTATTCCACGAATTCAGTATGTTCTCAGGATGCAGAGTTAGCGGCCGAAAGAGAAGCCGGGAAGGCGGAACGAGCGGGATGCCATAAGTGAATACGTCGAGATTTTTTTTCCATAAAAGAAGATAGTCTGGTGGGTAACCCAGGATTACTGGAACTAAAAAGACCACTAATAGGCCGCATCCCGCCATCAGAACTGTACGGGTTAGAGTGATTGCCGACTCTTTCCAGGAGATTCGAATATTCCGGCCATGTGTGCGAATAGCAAAATAGAAAAAAAGCATTGCTCCAAAAAAAAAGGATGTGGGTTTTATGAGAAGGCTAACACCAAGCAGAGCGCCCCAGACAATCCACAGTCTGTAACTGGCAGCCTGAATAATTTTTTCAATCATCCAGAGGGCACCTATCCATACAGGAAGGAGGAGAGTTTCTCGCTGAAGTTGACCAAACGTACTTGCTTCAGCTGTCAGTGTAAGAGTCAGCGAGAAGGCAACGATAGCCGCCAGCCGCGAATGCCGCCACAGATACAGTGATGAAACAAAAGCGGCGATCAATAGCGCGGATAGATTGAGCAGTCGTAAACCTGTATCGGTGTCGCCAAAAGCGAGGATTCCAAGGGCGTGTACGATATGAGAAAACGGCAGATTGATTGCAAAAAAATCCCGGTAAGGAACGTTTCCGTGAAGCCACATCCATGCATCCATCGATAGAAGGGTCGCGTCAGGGCTCAAGCTCAATGGCCAGCGTAAAGAGAGCAGCAGGTGGTATATTCCTCTACATGCCAGCAGAAGGCTTGAGATCAGGATAATGGTATTCGGGTATCCATTGATTTTTATCTTTATCCGGAAAAATGCTGTCTTTAAGGCCGCCATTGTTGATTCGTAATCTTGATTGTGTTTTCGTTCTGTCAAGTCAGTTGAGATCGCTTGATCTAATATGAAAAGGGGAATTCCCCCACTTGCCACCATCGGCCCGAGTGCTCGATTTCGTGATCATCGCCTCGTTCAACTTCTCTGTAATACGGTAGAGTTCCTCTGCCTCAAGGTCGGTCAGCGCCGCGTAGGTTTCACGTTGCAGCGCAAGCATGATGCGCAGGATGGCCGGCTTCATTTTCTTCGCCTTCTGTGTTGGACTGAGCTCGATCGATCTACCATCGGTCGTGGATTTCGTAGAAGTCAGGTATTGCTGTTCGATCAGTTTACGAACGAGCACCGTCACCGTCGGCTTTGTGCGCTGAATCTGACTGGCGATTTCTGTCGGAGTCAGCCCCGGCCTGCGCAATAGAAACGAAAGGATTTCGAGATGGGAGCGCGTCAGTCCGGTCAGGCCTTTTTCATCCATCATGGCCGCTATCTGCAGATCGACGCGATCTGCAATGCGCATCAAATATTTAAGCGGAAAGTTCGGACGGCCCATCGATGGCAATCAGATTCATGCTTGACGAATTGTCGAGTGGAAATTAGTTAGATATCTAATTAAATCGTCGGAGGCATCTATGTCGGCGGAATTGCAGATAATCGAAAACCACGGCGGTATTGTCGAGCTGTCCCTCAATCTGAATGATCAGAATAGCTTCGGCCTCGCAGCCTTTACGGAGCTCGACCGTACGCTGAAATTGCTGGCCAGCCATGATAAGATTCGCGTCCTGATCCTTCACAGCATGAAGCCCTACGTCTTTTCGCAGGGGCTCAATCTTGAAGAGATGTCGAGCGCCTCCGGTGAACTGGTGGACGAGTTTATCCGTCTGTTCTACGAAAATCTGAAATCCATTTATCTTTTTCCACACCCCGTTATCTGTGTAATGCCCGGTCATGCGATGGGCTATGGGGCCATGATCGCGATGACGTCTGACTACCGTCTTATGGCCGACAGGGCTCGCATCGGCCTGCCCGAGGTGAAGCTGGGGATTCGCGTGCCGATCTTTATCGCGCGCATCTTACAGGATATCGTCGGCGTCGTAGAGGCCGATCACCATATCCTCGAAGGCGGCGCCTACAAAGCGGCCGAAGCAAAAGAAATCGGCCTTATCGATCAGATCGTTTCGCCTGAAGAGATGCTCTCTGCCGCGCGAAAGGTAGCGCAGCGATTCTTGAAAAACAGTCGTTCGGCCATGACGGCTTCAAAGCGTGCGATCCGGCATCGCATGGACCATGACGCCATCATTGAAGTGGATGCGCGAGAAACCATCAGAACCCTGAATACGCCCGATGCGCGAGAAGGCATCAGCGCCGCCGTCGAAAGACGCCGTCCTGTATTCAGTTAAGTACGTCATCCCTCTGTGGAATCTCGCCGCCCAGGTGCACTCCGTTGATTTCATGCCCCCGGCTCGCTCCTGCCGAGTCTGTCGAAAAACCTGAATCAATTCTGAATTCCCCTGGAAATTACCGGCCGGGTAGATTATCGGGGAGCATGGCACGCTACAAACAGCCTGACTCTGATCAGAGCCAGATCGTTATCTTGAATTTCTCGGAGTTGTTTCCGGAGGATCATCCCATCTCCCGCCTGCTTGAGACGGTCCGGCGGCTAGATCTCAGCCGCTTTGATGCGAGTTACAGGAATGATTCGAAG
>NZ_JH597774.1:0-5529 GCF_000243335.1 Leptonema illini DSM 21528
GACATGATCGAGAAAAGCCGCGACGAGATCATGTCTGATCTGCCGTCGTTCCTTGAAGCCGCCGATACGGTACAGGTAGAATCATTCTTCTCGGTCCAGAAGCTGATACTCCAGAAGGCCTTTGAGAAGATCATGGGCACGGGAACGACCTCAGAGCGGAAGAATTCTAAAGATAAAAAAGTCATCGGCGACTTAGCATGGTGGATCGGTAAGCCGGCGGGATCGAGCGGGAAGATCTCGTCGGGTCTCGACGAAGACGATGACCTGAAGGGCTATGCCGATGGTAAGGTGCAGGAGGCGATAGCGTCCGCCGTTAGCGAAGACAATCCCTCTGCGGCCCTTGATATCATGAAGTATATCAATGATCCGGGCTTTGGTGAATTAGGAGAAGGTGGAAATCGCCCGAGTGGCATCGTCCTTGGATTCTATAACAAACTGGATCTTGTGAGCCGGTATATCGACGGTAAGAACTCAGATCGGATAGAAAGTATATCGGGTTCAATTGACCCGATATCGGCGACGATCAATCAGTTTAATCCGGTGTCGATTCTTGCCACCTCGATACAGAATGTGCGAGTCGCCTCTGAGGTTTACGGTAAGGATGCCGGTTATATGTGGGAGGCGCAGGCGCTTGGGGCTTTCAAGGGAATGGCCAATGCCCTTGGCACAGCGGTTGCTGTTGCAACGAGCTGGAGCGTCGTCGGTGTCGCTGTAGGCGCCGCCATTATTGCGGCAGGGAACTCAATCCAGGTGGACACGAAGACCGGCAAGCGCGATGCGGTGATGAATGACCGTGCCGCTGTGGGAACGGCTATAGGAATTGCGTCTATGTATGCAGGAAACCTGACTTCCGGTGCGAATGTATCGGCGGCTGATCGATTGATGGCCGCCGCCATTAACACAAGTGCAAGTTCTATCGGTGCAGGCTTCTCATATAATGATCACGGTAATATCACCGGCTGGACTCTTTCTGGCTCAAATGGGGATGCCTTCTGGCAGAATATGGGAACAGGAGCGCTATCGGCGGGTATTTCAGAAGGAGTTATCAAAGGATTTGGTATCCAGAACGATTATGCAAAAGATATCATATCCAGCGTGAGCAGCACGGGAGTGAATACGTTCGCCGAATACTACAAGTATAATCAGGGTTACCAGAACAATTATGCGGCCATGGCGAATCCCGATATCGGCAATGCCAGTGCTTTCTGGAACCTTGCCGTCACGATGGGCGGTCGAGCGTCGAGGGACAACAGTGCCACAAGCACGACTTCCGGCGACTGGAGCTGGGATAATGCGATGTCTGGATTTGCCGAGGGATTTCTTGGTGAGTTTACAGGCTGGGTTGGGCTTGGTTCTGCTCTTGCCAATAAGACAGGTCAAGTTTATTCTATGGTATCTGGCCTGTTTGGTATGGCGAGGAGGAAGGAGGAGGAAGACGGTGATCCTGGGGCAGGTGGAAAACAAAAACTACCTGATGGGTTGCTGGATAATTTCAAGAGTAGCATATTTAGAAGCCAGAAGGCAGCCACCACCAATGAATATATTAAGGAACTGGCAAGGAAAGGATATGATGTATCCGAAATCGTTGAATGGGTAGGAGAGCAAAGAGCAAGTGGAGTACATGACCTTGGTTACGATGATTTTTTTCCACGGCAGAAGCCATATCAGGGTGGTCCTGATATGATAAAATCAACTGTACCTGGACTCGGGGAAGCTACCTATTCGTATGACCCTAAAACCAACACGTATGTTCGTGTTGGTATACAATTAACGAGAGGTTTGTTTGGTTTTGATGAAAAACCTACTGTGAACTCTAATAATTCTAAGCAAATGACAGGTATTTACCAGCAGAAACTGGTGCTACAGATAAAAAACCTTCAGTACATGAATTCTGACGGACAAATGGACTTGCGTCAGATGAGCGCAGCGGATCGATTACAATACTATAAATTAAACTATGAAGAAAATAGAATAACCGGTAATAACAGGACATTGCTGAAGGAAGACGGTTTCCTTGTGTATGAAATGAATGCAAGCAATATAAAGATAGTACATCAACAAACGGAGGCAGGTGACATCTATTGGGAGAACATAGACCTCAAGAATAATCAGAAAAGATTTTGGATTATGAACCCAAATACAGGAAATATGGGAAGCTTCACAGCCTTCCACATGGAGAATGGTCCGGAGTATAAGCAGTTCTACATAATGCATGGTCAGGAGAGTAACCTGAGCCCTGTAAAAGTCGGAAATAATCCTGATGGCAGCCCTATCTATGCACCACAGGCAGGTGCAATTAAATTTAATGATGGGGTGCACGGTCCTGAAGGTAGTGCTGACTTCCCTGTAGGAGATGTGGCATCGCATGCCCTGTATGGTCACGGGGGAATAGACACGGGCAACCGAACTGCCGATTATAAGACAATCCTATATGATGAGTTTGCAGCGGAAAATGGGAAGATAACTAGAATTATTCCAAGTGTTAATGCTTTGGAAATTACATATACCAGTGGCTATAAAGAAGTTCGCATGCACTTGAGTGGCTACGCTGAAGGGATTTATGAGGGTGCGAGTGTGACTGCCGGGCAATACATTGGCAGGCAGGGCGGAGCGGGCAATGGCTACCCATTGCATAACCACATGGAAGTCTATTATAATAACGAGAACATAGGAACCGATGCGATTATGAAGCGATACTATAACCAACAATCCGTACCAAAGTCCGGTTATTACTGGGAAGTTCCGTAAGGGGGGTGAACAGATGAAAAGGATTAGGTGGATTTTGTTTTTCGGACTTATAGTGGTTGTTTCCTGCGAACCGGAGAAAGCAACTCCACCTGTGATACCCCAGGCTTCGTCAAGAAATGAACAAAAGGGATGTGAAGCACTAAGGAACATTCGGGGTATTTGGCGAGAAGATAGCGGTGCAATTATAGGAATATGCTGGGATTTATATTCAGATACACCCGGGGAAACGATAACCGTTCAAATCAAAAAGAAAAATCCTGAAGCCTTGTATGCGTTGGAAGCAGGAGTTTATACCGTGGGTAGGGTGACACTGGAAAAGAATAATCTCAATAATATGATTGATTTATACGATAACTCACGATTGGCAGAGGGCGAGCCGTCAGTCGTCAATGCCGTTTTATGGTATGATTTGCGCGATGAGAATACAATTCTCGTACATCAAGAAGGATTTATAGGTTGGACACGAATCAGCCCTGCCGAGCGAGAGAAGAAGTAATGCCCGCGGCACTAGTGCCGCGGCAGCCTGATTTCTACGTACCCAAAAATTTCTTGTACACCTGTGTCGAGTAGGGTTGTGTCGAGTGTAAGTACAGGGTGCTTCTCTTCAATTTTCAAATTCATCGTAAGCGGAGCATTAACCGCCTCTGCGGTGGCATCATGAATTTGCCGAAATTTCCTCCATCAGGAGGAATTCATGAAGGCGAAGATCGACTGGCAGAAGCATATCAAGGACTGGCAAGCGTCCGGACTCAGCAAGGCAGAGTATTGCCGGCAAAATCGGGTGAATAGGTATTCTTTTTACGAGAAATCACGGACTCAAGGAAAGAGCAGATCTCTGATAGAACTCCCTTTTCCGATGCCGCAGCTCGGTATTGAAAAGCCTCCTTTGCTTGAAGTTCACTTTCAGGTGCCGTTCTCGATCAGGCTACGGCTCAATCTGATCTTTGGAAGAAGGTTGTGATTCCGACTCTATCGCAAAGTGTCCGCATCTTTCTGAGGCCTGGAGCTACGGATATGCGAAAATCCATAAATGGTTTAGGCGGCATCGTGCAGAATGACCTGAGACTGAACCCCTACGAGCAGAGTCTTTTTGCTTTCGGAAACCGCAGGAAGGATCTGGTGAAGATACTGTACTGGGATCGAAACGGATTCTGCCTGTGGCAGAAACGTCTGGAGCGAGATCGATTTCCGTGGCCTCAGGATGAACAGGCGGTTATGGAAATCACTTCGGATCAGTTAAACTGGCTTCTCAACGGGATCGACTTCAGGCGAGCACATTCAACGCTTCATTACACAAAATTCGGATAAATGCTTGATCTGTATCTCTGTCTGTAATATCGGATTGTTATGTCTTTCGATTCTGGAAGCCTTCCTGATGATATCGAAGAACTGAAGCGCATTATTGCTAACCAGAATAACCTTCTGGAAGAGAGGAGTGCGGCGCTTCGCTACTATAGTATTGAGGTGAAGATTCTCAAAGAGAAAGTTACGCTTCTTCAATCGCGCCTCTTCTCAAAGAAATCAGAAAAGCTGGGACCGATCGAACAACGACAGGCTCTTTTGTTCAACGAAATAGAAACGCTTCACGACAGTCATCCGGAATTACCGCTCGATGAGGAGCCGGTCATTGTAACCTCGCCTCAGCGCAACAAGAAACGGAAGAAAAGAATCCCGGACGATCTGGAACGCAGAGAAGAAATCATCGATATCCCTGAAACGGAAAAGCTCTGTAGCTGTGGATCAGAAAAAGCAAGGATCGGCGAAGAGGTATGCGAGAAAATCGAGTATATACCGGCCGAAGTCTTTGTCAGAAAAATTATCCGCCCCAAATATGCCTGTCGGCAATGCTATGGAGTAGATGATGAAGGCCAACCTGTAGCAATCGCCCCCGTAAAACCTTCTCTGCTCGGAAAGTCTATTCTGTCAGAAGGGATCTTCGGGCACATGATCGTGTCGAAGTTTGCCGACAGCCTTCCTTTCTACAGGCAGGAGGTGATTTTCAGAAGAGCCGGTATTGAAATCAGTCGTAAAACGATGGCAATGACGGCCATTCGCGTAGCGCAGGCTCTGTTGCCGCTACAGTCTCTGCTTTACAGACAGATCAATGAAGCATCCGTGATAGGAATCGATGAGACGGTGTTTCAGGTGTTGAAGGAACCCAACAAAAGAGCGGATCAGCTTTCTTATCTGTGGCATATTCTTGCTCATACTCGCGAAGGCCCGGTTCCTCTGTTCTTTTATCGTTCCAATCGCAGCTCTGCGTTTCTGACGGAAATCTTATCCGATTATAAAGGAGCGATCGTTACAGATGGCTACAGCGGTTATGGCGTTCTTCAATCCCGGAGCGAAATCGTTCATGCAGGTTGCAATGCTCATGCACGTAGAAAATTTATCGAGGCGGGCAAGGTCGTAAAAGGTAATGCCGACATCGATACGGTTCTGGAATTGTACAGGCAAGTCTATAAAATTGAATCGGACTGGCGTGAAAGTCATCAGGATCTCAAGGAGCTGGCTCGACTCAGAGACAAGGGAACAAGGCCGCTCATGGTTGAGTTGAAAAATATTATCAGTAAACAGGATGCATCATATAACCCATCCGGTCGTTACGGGAACGCCGTAAAGTATACCCTGAATATATGGCCGCAGCTAACGGCTTTCCTTGATAATCCAGAGATCCCTATCGATAACAACCAGGTAGAAAATGGACATTCGACCATTTGTGGTAGGCAGGAAAAATTGGACTGTTCGCCGTTACCACAAGTGGTGCCCATGCCAGCGCTC
>NZ_JH597774.1:5629-13579 GCF_000243335.1 Leptonema illini DSM 21528
GCAGAGTCGTTTTGTGAATTATCGCACGTATGCAGACGACGGTAATGGTTTTTTTGAAGCGGATTATCGCAAGTATCTGGCGAACGTCTTAGAGGACGATCGCTATCTTGACGTGAACTTCTATAACGTCGAGACGGATCCTCCGGCCACGGATAAGGACGGCAGGATCGTGCAGACGTATCATGAATTCCGTCAGGGTATGCTCCTTGAGACGGAAGGTGCGCTCGATTCGACGGAGGGTGCGCTTGTCGCTTCGAATCTTCCCGCCATGTTTGCCGACGGATCGTTCGTGAATCGCCTTGTAAGCGACCGTATCCGCAGCGATTACGACTCCATCGTTCTCGATCAGAATACGACCGATGCCACAGACGACAGTCTTGTGGAGCTGCGCACCGTACAGCGTATCACGTTTAACCGGGATGCCTCATCGGCGCAGCAGATGATTGAGGCCTATCATGCGCATCTCGCCAACAACTATCTGGATGCGTTAAGCGGTCTGAGCGACGCCCTGCGCGGACTCTCCCGCGCCGCCTCGGAGGTTGACGCCACGGGCAGCGCCGAAGATCGCCTGAAAGACCAGCTTGCAAAGGCGCAGTCGGGTAACTATGCGTCGCTGCGCACCTCTTTTGAAACGGCCCGTACAGCGGCCCTCACCCTCAGTGCGGACTCCGGTGACGAATCTCAGCTTGAGAAAAGAGGTGAGATCGACGGTCTTGAAGAGGCGGTGAGCAAGGCCGAGGACCAGTTCGGAGCCTCGGCCCGTCGCAAGCATCTGAAGGTGCTCGGGCAGACCCTCTTTGTGGAGCAGATCTTTACTCCCATCGCAGAGAAGTTCGTGAACGCACGCCTTGCCTACGACGCCCTGACGACAGAGGCCGGCGTTCTGCAAGACGCTTATAGCGCGGCCATCAGCCAGTATACAAGGCATCTCGATGACATGAGCGCCTGGTGGCGGCGCCTTGAAAGCGCGCAGGGCGACGCACAGCGGCGTCTTGCCGTGAAGGACTATGCCGAGACTCCGTATCTCTTCTCGGCCTCTATGAGCGAAGAGGCCCGTCTCGACGCCCTCAAAGACTACGCCACCGACGCCCGCGAAGAATACCGTCGGGCGGGTCTTTTACTGGAGCAGGCGAATGCGCAGCTCAAAACGGCCGGCTTTAACGTGCAGATCGACACGAATATGGAGAAGTTTGATCGCGTGCTCGGCGCTCTGGATAACGTCGATCCCGCCGTCTCGGCCGCCGTGAAGGTACCGTTAACCGATGACGAGCGCAAAGAACTCGCCGAACTGCGCGATCTCGTCTACAGACAGTATAACTTTCTTTCTATAGAAGAAGCGAAGGCCGCGCGCGACTCAGACATCGATCCCGACGACATCGCCCGTCTCGCAGAGCTTGAGAACCGGGAGATCTACGAACAATACGGTGAGCTCATCGCCGCCCGCGCCGATTACATCAAGCATACGATGCGCATGATCCGCCTGCAAAAGGCACGTACTCTCGTGCAGGCAGAGATCCAGCGCCTTGAAATGGAAACAGCCGAGAGGAAGCAGAAATTTGACCAGTCTCTGGCGGATAACTTTGGCGATTTTTCGACGTTTGCCGACGAAGTGGAGCGCGAGAAAGCCACCAATGCGCGGAATGTCGTCTACCAGCGCCTTGCCGCACAGTATGAGGCGGGTGTGGGGAATTATTTTGGAGAGCTTTCCGCATGGTACTGGAAGAGTGGCGACTGGCTGCGCTCCATCGGAGAGCAATCAATCACGCAGCCCCCAAGACCGACTGGATCTCAACTGGCCCTTGCCGAGGCAGCGCGGAATTATACCAGCGGTATTCCTGGAAGTGATATTACAGCTCTGGCAGAATGGCTTTCGCAAAAATCGGGAGCAGTATTTGCAAGTTTTACCGGTTTCTCCAGTATCTACTTCACCTTCTTTATGGCGGTCGGCTATAGAGATATAAAGATGTTTGAAAGGAATATCGTTTATAGCATCTGGTTCCCGATATTATCATCAACATCCGGAGTAGCGGCTTTTAACCCTTACGCGTACGCCTTGAATCAGCAAGCTCGGATCAACATACAGAAAGCCAGCGCCGAGTATCAGCTCGCTCTTTATGCCGCTCTAATTGCCGGTTACAATGCCGTGCAGGCCGGTACGAAGCCGACCGGACAGATAGCTGAAGTAGTCAAGCAACAGAAGGCCTATGAAGAGTCAAAGGCTAAGCTTGAGTATTTTACAAAGATACCGGATATACAAACCCTCAAAGAGCGGCTGCAAAAGTACGGGAAGATGCAGAAAGATCCCGATCCGGAACTTGCCGTCGCCCTCTACAGCCTTACGGAAGAGGATCTGCGATATCTCGTCGAGCTGGAAGAAGACGGTAAGATCACAAGCGTCGATTCTAATGGGAGCGATCAAGAATTAACCGAAAAAGAAAAGACCGAGCTGTATAACGCGAAGGCCTCGCAGGAGGAGGTAGAGTATACCGATTCGTTCAACCGTAAATATGATCGCGACCGGATCGTCACGTATCTGGACGCCGGCTATGCCGGGTTCTACAGAGACGGAGGATTGTATCGCAATGCATCCCTTCCCGGTGAGTATACGCGCATCCGCATAGCCGATCATGACGGAACGGTGCGTTACGCCTATGCCCTTCTTGATGAAGACGTCGAGGATAAGGCCGTCTATCATGCAGGAGACATCCTGCGTTCTCTTGTCGATCACGGCAACATCTTGAGAAACGATCGCGTGCAGGAATACCTTGCCGCCGGACAGGCGCAGACGGCCGGTAACGACTGGTCGTTTATTCTTGCCGAGCGCGACCGTACCATGAAGGATCTTTTCGATGAAGCGGCCGATAAATCCGACGCAGAAGGCGGCCGGGAGTATGCCGGCTATACGATGATCTACGGTGATTATGAAGCCAACCAGCAGGCCGTATTCGATCTGGAGTTGCAGCAGAGAGTCAACGTACAGAAAAAGGAGTGGGATCTTCGCGAACAGGAACTGCTTGACCGCCGTCAGGAATGGGAGAGCCGCGTCGCCGCCATGCTCAAGGCCGGCAAACGCTCGTGGACCGACGCCGAGGACCGCTATTTAACCGAATGGCGAGACTGGGAACGAGAATTCGATCGTAAGATAGAAGACGGCAATAAAGAGTGGGACGAGCGTATCGCGAAGCACATGGCCGACCGCGAGCAGTGGGAGGTCGATCTCAAGAAGAAGGCCTCAGAAGCGGCCAGCGAAGCCGCATTAACCGAGGTGCTTGGTGGATTCAACACCCAGCTGCAGACGTTAGCCAGTAACGCCGGCATCAGCATGACTCCCATCAATCTCAATGATGCGGTCGAGAAGGCGAAGAGCCAGATCATCGCCAATCTGCCCACGGAATTGGAGCAGCTTGCAAACATCAACGAATCGATCGAGCGGTTTAACACAAACCTCTCGCTCTCAGAGATGTGGGGCACCGACACTCAATCCGCCCTTGCCGGCCTTGCTACGGATTTCCGCAATGAGATGGGTAACTTCCAGAAGCAGATGGTGGTCTATGGCAACGCTAAGATTCTGGAACAGTATCAGAAGC
The DNA here is from genome assembly GCF_000243335.1 of Leptonema illini DSM 21528. Classification (NCBI taxonomy): domain Bacteria; kingdom Pseudomonadati; phylum Spirochaetota; class Leptospiria; order Leptospirales; family Leptospiraceae; genus Leptonema; species Leptonema illini. The sequence goes on from NZ_JH597774.1 coordinate 9,217, forward strand.
TCATGTCTGATCTACTGGAGCAGATCGAGCGCCAGAATAAGGCCATCGAGCAGCAGACCGAGATGGCCGCCCTCGGCGCCGGCTTTGTGAAATCGGGGAACACGTTTATCAAGCAGAGTAAACTCGTCTCAACGGCGATCGGCATGGTAGAGGCGTATCAGTGGTATGACGGTAAGGCAGCCCTTGATGGTTACCTGTCGTCCATCGGGGCCGGATACGGCGGCCGTATTATTCTGAACGAAGAGGGCAATCCAGAGGAGCAGAGCCGCGACTCCGTCATGGCCGACCTGCCGGCATTCCTTGAAACGGCCGACGCGGTGGAGGTGGAGTCGTTCTTTGGCGTGCAGAAGCTCATACTCCAGAAGGCCTTCGAGAAGATCATGGGCACGGGAACTGCAGCGGAGCGGAAGAATTCCAAAGACAAAAAAGTCATCGGCGATCTTGCATGGTGGATCGGTAAGCCGGCGGGATCGAGCGAGTTTGTCTCACAGGTAGAGCAGGCCGCTCCACATCTTGGGGCGGAAGAGCAGAAGAAGCTCGGCATGGGAGAAAACGTAACAGGATTGGACGTCTTGAAGTATCTGTCTGATCCGGGTTTCGGTGAGTTAGGCGAGGGCGGGAATCGTCCGAGTGGCATCTATCTGGGCTTTTATAACAAGCTCGATCTTGTGAGCCGGTATGTGGACGGTAAAGACTCCGAGCGTATGGAGCGTATTCAGGGCTCCGTCGACCCGATATCGGCGACAATCAATCAGTTTAATCCGGTGACTATGCTTGCGACCGCGGTCCAGAATGTACAGATAGCCACCCAGGTGCACGGAACGGGCGCAGGTTATATGTGGGAGGCGCAGGTTCTCGGCGCCTACAAGGGAATGGCGAATACGCTTGGCACGGCCGTTGCCGCAGCGTTTAGCTGGACCGGCGTCGGTATTGCAATCGGCGCCGCCATCATAGCATCGGGGAACGCAATTCAGGTGGACACGAAGACCGGCAAGCGCGATGCCGTAATGAATGACCGTGCCGCTGTGGGAACGGCTATAGGCCTTGCGTCGATGTATGCAGGAAACCTGACTTCCGGTGCGAATGTAGGGGCGGCTGATCGATTGCTGGCCGCCGCCGTTAACACAAGTGCAAGTTCTATCGGTGCAGGCTTCTCATATAATGACCACGGTAACATCACCGGCTGGACTCTTTCTGGCTCGAACGGAGATGCCTTCTGGCAGAATATGGGAACAGGAGCGCTATCGGCAGGGATATCAGAAGGGTTCATCCAGGGCTTTAACGTGAACAACGCCTATGCAAAAGATATCATATCGAGCGTGAGCAGCACGGGAGTGAATACGTTCGCCGAATACTACAAGTATAATCAGGGGTATCAGAACAATTATGCGGCAATGGCGAATCCCGATATCGGCAATGCCAGTGCTTTCTGGAACCTTGCCGTCACGATGGGCGGTCGAGCGTCGAGGGACAGCAGTGCCACAAACACGACTTCCGGCGACTGGAGCTGGGATAATGCGATGTCTGGATTTGCCGAGGGCTTTCTTGGTGAGTTTACTGGCTGGGTGGGGCTTGGTTCTGCTCTTGCCAATAAGACAGGTCAGGTTTATTCTATGGTATCTGGCCTGTTTGGCATGGCGAGGAGGAAGGAGGAAGAGGACGGATTGAGCGCCAGTGCAGATGATATTAAAGGAGGCGGACTCGGTGCTGGTTGGGGACCGGATGGAGCGTCAGAACGGGAGTTGAGCGCAAGGAAGCTAATCGCAGAGGGGCGCATTATTGTCGATGATAAGGGGTATTTACGAGATTCTAAGGGGCGCTATGTTAATGAGTATGGTGAAGAGAATCTCACAGTAGGTACATTACCTTCAAAAACACAGGCTCCAGGAATTAGCGGTGCTCAGCCGCGCACGCAAGCCGAGATGGACAGGATAATATACCGGTCTATCAATGGATACTCTGGATCAGACTTGAGTGCGTTCAATGCTCCCGATACTTACGTAATAAACGGCGTGACCTTTATCAAAAAATCGAACGGAACCGATCAGTATTACGAAGCAATTGTTGATGGACAAAGAATAACCTATCAAATGACTCCCAAGGAAGGGGTTGTTATGAGTGTTTATGAAGCGGGCAATGATGGGATACGAAGTCAACGCATCCCGTTTGCTGATATTACAGGGCAGTTCTCTCCGGATGGGAAAGTAGAGCAATGGTTTCGATCGATGGTGCGAGGACTTGTTAGTGGTGAAGTAGGGCAACAGAAGAATCCAAGCTTACAGCCTGTTGGGCCTGGACTGTCATCTGGTTCTCTACAAGAACCAGATAAAGAAAAGGTCCGCGCTCTTGTGATAAAGCGTGCGGAGGAACTTGGTATTGACCCTGACGTGGCGGAGGCAGTTTTTGAAACAGAATCGGGCAACAAATTCCAGATTAATGGTCGGGTGGTTATAAGATTTGAACCACATTATTGGAATGGGACACAAGGAAAAGAATATGGTCACGACGCTGAGAAAATTGAAAATGTTGAATTACAATGGTTCAAAATAGAAAAACGTTGGCGTAAAGGTGATGGGGATGGAAAAGCAGCCTCAGCCGGACCAGCCTTTGTATACACTGGTGAACATTTCAGGCAATATCGACGTGGAGTCATGCGTATAGATCCAAAAAGCGGAGAAAAAAAACTCACTGCAGGGCCTTTGCTAGGCAAATGGGATGAGTGGCGGCCCAATAATGATGTGGCATTTATCCGATATCATGGATCTCAGGCCCGTGAGTATCAAGTATTTGAATGGGCACGCCAGCAGAATGAGGCGGCTGCTATTGTATCGATCAGTATGGGAGCTGCTCAGATTATGGGTTACCATGCCAAAGGTATGGGCTATGGAACGCCGGAAGCAATGTTCGAGAAATACTCAACAGATCCGCTTGAACAGGTAGAAGGATTTTTCAAATTTGTGCAATATAGGGGCTTAGTTAAGGCCCTGCAAAACGAAGACCTCGTTGAATTTGGGTATCGCTATAATGGCAGCAAAAAATATGGCCCCCAGAACATTGCCCCGAAGCTAAAGAAAAAAAGAAAGGCAAAGGAGTTGTACTAATATGAAACGATTTCTATTGTGGGCTGGGATTCTTTTTTTACTGAGTTGTGTCTCTCGTCCGGATGCGGCCCTGTGCCCTGATCCTTCTGAAAAGTCACGGATCGTGGGTTTCTGGGAGATGGAAAAGTCTGTAGGCGATTGGAACCAATACGAATGGGTCGCTGATTTGTTGCTCATAACAAATCAGCGGGGAGGATGTTTTTTTTATTGTTTTGGCTACACTTCGCGCGGTGAGCCTGTGATTACTGGAAAATGGTCAGTGCGGGGTAATGAAGTTCTGTTTGAGACTGACCGAAGAGAAGTAACGACTGTTTTTTTCGATAACGATTCGCACGACCTGCTTTTGTTCCGGCAGCATGAGGGCGATGGTAGTCTCTTGATCTACAAGAAGGTCGATTGTGACAAAACTTGTAAGGATTACCAGTGAACTGCGCTGTACTGCCCCCCTGTACGATAGCTTGTGGAAATGAAAGAGAACTGTCCGGATATCCGAACATGCTGGAAAAGGTCATTCGAGTAATGAGAAGAAAGGCGAATTTGTAAGGCGGTCGGGGATTTGAAGTCAGTTAACGGCTTGCCTGGGTTATCAGCAGATACCGCAGACCTGATTTTCGTTGATTTCCGGTCGGTTCGCTCTCGCCTGCTCATTTTTTTTTGCGAAAGAGATGTCTGTCGTGCATCTTTCCTGCGAGAACGTCATCGGGAGATAGATCGTAGAGCTGACCGTGAGGCCGACTGTTAAACTCAGGCGCAGCCTTTTCAAGAATACGGATCACGTCGTCATAAGAATAAGGCTTCTGTGGAAAGAGATACTCGTATTTCATGGTCTTGTTCCCGGCCTCGGAGATACTGTTGGAAACGATCACTTCGATCTGGCCGATGATTCGTCGTGGGTGAAGCACGGCTCTCGGGTAACGCCAGTAGATTCTCCAGACGAACCCCGCGCCAGGGATCGCCGCGGCGAAGAGGGAACCCGCTTACTGGCCTTTCTGTTGTTCCCTTTGCCTGCGTTTATAGCGGGGAGTCCCTCGCCGCAAGAGCCCGCCGCTTAGTTCGCAGCGTTGTTTGACCCTGTCGCCTGTGCGTTAAGCGGGGCGCCCGCAATAAGAGGCCGCAAAGCCCGGCGAAACCACTCCCACCCGAATCCCCGCATATCCTTACCCAGAAGTAGCCTCTGGGCGGAGGATTTTGTAGACGGCGGCCATATCGTAGAGGACGTGCATCCCCTGGAATATGGTGATCGGCCCCGGGAATCCATCGCT
>NZ_JH597775.1:0-85140 GCF_000243335.1 Leptonema illini DSM 21528
CCGGGTTAAACGGTCAAGGCCGCAGACAGACCAGGTGCTCCGATGGGTCGGTAGTCTCCTGCTATCACAGGAGGAACAATTCCGTAAGGTGCGGTCATACACTCATATCCATGAGTTCTTAAACACCTTCCTGGATAAAAAGATTGACGAGCGGATCTCGGCATAGGATGCATTCAGTGGGTCCCGCCTCAAAGTCTAACTATCACTGGGACATAGTCACGATAGGCCCCTTGCAGCTGAAGTCGCGTAACATAGACGATCTCCTGCTCATGGCCGCGCAGATGCGAGATGCTGTTATAGAGGGCCCCCATTACCGAGACTTCATAGCCCTGGACGCGAAGGGCGTCGAGCAGGCGGCCGGAATCAAAGGCCCTGAGGATGGCTACGGCTTCCTCGGTGACGGATACAAAACGATCTCGCAGTTCGGTAAGCGACGTTGCATCACGCCGGGCGAATTCCTCTGCTCGCCGGCGCATGTCGGGCTGGCCTGTTAACGGTGCGATGATCCACTGCGTCATATTGCCGCAGAGATGCAGCAGGATGTTGGCGATGCTGTTCGCCTCGTCGAAGGGACGCCACCAGGCCTGTTCGTCGCGCAGTTGCGAGAGGCAGTGAAGGATATGATCCCTGGCCCCTTCGATATTGACGACGGATTCATGTAAAAAGGCATCGGCGGCGTTTGCTGTCATGATAATGGTTCCTCGATTCTCAGAGTCCAGAAATGCGTTCAGTTCTGCTCGAAGCGCAGGTTGAGCTTGACCTTCGTAGCCGGCATGCCAGCCATCACGACTGAACCGCAGTTTCCGGTGCAACGAATGAAGCGGCCTTTCTCGCAATTTCCGACGGGAAGGCGCAGGATTTCCTCAACATTGTGTCGATATGCACACCTTTAATCGTTGTTCTGGCGGCAAGCTCTTCAGTTCCGTCATTCCACATTTCGTGGATGAACCTTATACTTTTTTCGTTAACCTCGATGATCCTGGATTTAACGGTCACCACATCGCCCGATTGAAGCTCCTGTAAGTATGAAATATGCTGATCAACAGCGGCCATGCCGCGCTTGTTGTCTCTAAGAAACGAAGGCGTTAGTCCGATTGCGCTGAATAGCTGCCATGTTGATTCGTCAAATTTCCCCACATACCACATTACGTTCATGTGTCCGATATGATCGCAATGCCACGGATAGATTGTGCCACGGTATGTGATGATTGCTTGAGGCATGGATTGTTCTCTCGTCATGGTATTTTCAGTTCAGGATCGGCTGCCTCTTCCCTCAAGCTTCTCCTTCAGTTTTGACAGTCCGGCCCGTGCTCTTTTTGTCATGACGCTTTTAGCCAGTGGAAGGATGGTGAACTTTGCGATAGGGCTTCTGTTACGACTGAGCATGCGCCAGGTAACCTGACAGGCATCGGGGCCCGTGCTGTTAAAGAGGATCTCCATACGTGGCAGAAGAGGAGGGAATGCGCCTTCGGTGACAAAGAGTTGATCCTGCCGGGATTCTACGACCGTCAGCGTGATTTTTCGGATACGGCGAACGGGAACGGAAACAGTTTCCAGGTATTGCTTGCCCACCTGCCCATGATTCAACTGATCGATGGATTCGATAGAGAGCACAGCGGGAAACCACTCCGCGAATCTTTCCATATTCGTGGCAAAGGCGAACGCTCTGGATACGGAGCACGAGATATCGACCTTTGATTCTGCGAGTAGATGCATCGGCATGTCCATTGATCAAGCATAAAGAACGCGGGCTGGTGGCCTTAATAAGGCCTTCGAATCAAAAAGGTCAAGAGAAATTCTGTGCGAACGTCAATCCAGCCCGATGCGCAGGCCGAGCGTGGTCTTCATGGCAATCATCGCTTCGGCGTTTCCAAGTGCGTCGTCGACAGCGCCCAGCTCGATCATTGAATAGTCTCCTGGAATAGGGCCGTCGGCCTCAATATCAACCATTATATGGCTCATGGGTAACTCAAGAGACCATACAGGCCCCGTTCATCCTGTCCCTATCGCTTATCATGTCAATAAAAACTTTCGCGCCGCCGCCACGGACACCAAATCCTCCACCCCGAGTACCTTCGCCCTCCATTCACCGGCCACCCCTCCCCGCCTAACGTCCGGCTTCACAACCCTCCTCTTCTCTGACTTCCTCCGTGCCTCCGTGGTGTACCGGTTTTCTCCGCCCTCACATCCGCCACACCAATCCGGCTTGACAGCACGGCCAGCGTCTCTGCATATCGTACACAGCTGTTTCCGTCTGCGAAACGCTATATCCGGAGGAAAGCATGGCAACACTTGAAAAGGGCAAACTGTCGATTCATACCGAGAACATCCTTCCCGTCATCAAAAAGTGGCTCTACTCTGAGAACGAGATCTTCGTGCGCGAGCTGATCTCAAACGCACAGGATGCGATCGAGAAGCTGCGCAAGGTCTCGATGAGCGAAGACGTCTTCGAGCCCGAGATGATGGACTTTGCCGTCGATGTGCGCGTCGATACCGAGAAGGGCGTACTGGAATTCGAGGATAACGGCATCGGCATGACGGCCGATGAGGTGCGCAAATATATCACGCAGATCGCCTTCTCGGGCGCTGAAGAGTTTGCGAAGCAATATTTACAGGGCGATCAGGCCAAATCCGACATCATCGGCCACTTCGGCCTGGGCTTCTATTCAAGTTTCATGGTGGCCTCCAAAGTCGAAATCGAGAGCCGCTCGTATAAGATGGATGCCGAGCCCGTCTTCTGGTCATCGGACGGAGGAGAAGAGTTCGAGATCGGACCGGGCGCAAAAGAGCACCGCGGCACGATCATCCGGCTGTATCTGCAAGAAGAGTTCAAGGCGGAGTATCTCGATCTTGCAAAGGTTCAGGGCCTTGTGCGTCGCTTCTGCGACTTCCTGCCTGTTAAGATCAACGTAAACGGCGAGCAGGTCAACCGTCAGCAGCCGCTGTGGACGAAGATGCCGTCTTCTCTCAAGAAAGAGGATTATAACGACTTCTACAAGTATATGTTCCCCTTTCAGGAAGATCCGCTCTTCTATATCCATCTGAACGTCGATTATCCGTTCCGCCTGCAGGGCATTCTGTATTTCCCGAAGCTGGCGCATGAGATGGATCTGAACCGATCCGAGGTGAAGCTTTTCTGCAAGCAGGTCTTCGTAACCGACGAGGCATCCGAGGTTATACCGAAGTTCCTCACGGTGCTTCAGGGCGTGATCGACCTGCCCGAGCTTCCGCTTAACGTTTCGCGTTCCTATATTCAGAACGATCCCGAGGTGAAGAAGATCGCCTCGCATATCGTGAAGAAGGTCGCCGATCGTCTTGTCGAAGAGTTCAAGAAGAACCGCGAAGAATACGAGAAGATCTGGCCCGAGATCGCTCCCTTTGTGAAATACGGCATGCTCTCTGACGAGAAATTCTACGAGCAGGCACAGGGCGCTCTTCTTCTGCGTCGCGTAGTCGATGCCGACCATGAAGGCCCGTCGTTCTTGACGATCGACGAATACAAGGATCGCAATAAAGACAGAGCAGGGGAGCGCGTCTTCTACGCCTCCGACGCGAAAACGCAGGGGCCGGCCATCCGCCTTTTACAGAAGCAGGGCATTGATGTCGTACTTTTCGATACGATGATCGACTCGCATTTCAGCTCGCAGCTTGAGATGAAGGCAGGCGAGGTTCGCTTTGTGCGCGTCGACGCGGAGCTATCGGAGCATGCGGTCGAGTCCTCTTCAGAGATCGTCGATGGCGATGCGAAGAGCGTGCGCGAACGCGTCGAAGAGCTCTTTCGCAAGGCCCTGCCCGATACGAAGATCACGCTGCGCGTCGAGAATCTGAAAAGCGATGAGATCCCCGCTATGATCCTTCTGCCCGAGACGATGCGTCGCATGAGCGAGATGGCCGTGCTGTGGGGGCAGGAAGGCGGCAAGTTTCCCGAGCATCATACGCTTCTTGTGAATCTGAAGAATCCGCTGATTCAGAAGATGGCAACGCCCTCTCTTGTCGGCGGCGACGGTGATGCGAAGAAGATCGAGCTGGCCTCGCAGATCTATCGCACGGCGCGCCTGTCGCAGGGCGCCTTGAGCCCTGAAGAGATGCAGGCAGCCGCTCTGGATCTCTTTCGATTCTTCGAGAAGGTTCTTTAAATAGAGTGGGGCTGGCAGGCGCCTGTCAGTCTTTGCAACGCTCTCAGTTTTCGCTTGCCCTATCAGCCGAAGCTGATAGTATCGAACCCTGGCGCGGGACTTCAGAGGCTCGGCTTCAGAAGTCCCCCTCAAGCACGGCGCCTCTGTTCGTGTTTGAGACATGTTCTAAGATAAAAGTGACCTGGAGGTCTGCATGTTTTTCGATACACGTTTTACAAAGAAAGTTGCGCGAAGCGGATTTGTTCTCTCGCTTCTCCTGGCCTTTTCTCTCACGGGTTGTGAATCCGCTCAGATGCTTTATGGTCTGGACGACTCTAAAATGAACGAGATGGGTGCCGATGCCTTCAATAAGATTAAATCCGAAACCCCCATCGAGACGAATGCTGCAACGAACAAATACGTGAAATGCGTGGCCAATGCTCTGCTGGCCGTTCATAAAGATGATACGGGCGTCGGTGCGTGGGAGGTTGTCGTTTTCCGCTCCAACGAGATCAATGCCTTTGCACTTCCAGGCGGTAAGATCGGCGTTTATACGGGACTGCTTGCCGTCGCCACCACGCAGGATCAGCTTGCCGCCGTTATGGGGCATGAGATCGCTCACGTGGCAAAGCGTCACGGAAAGCAGCGCGTGCAGCAGCAGGTTGTTGCCACCGGTGGATTGCAGGTTCTTGAAGGCATCATAGGCGATAATCCGACACTGATGAGCGCCATCGGAGCGGGTACGCAGTACGGCGTGCTTCTTCCGTTCTCGCGTGCCCATGAGTCCGAGGCCGATCTGGTCGGTCTTGATATGATGGCCCGTGCCGGCTTTAACCCGCAGGGGGCCGTGCAGCTCTGGCAGAACATGAGCAAGGCCGGCGGCTCAAAAGGCCCTGAGCTTCTCTCAACGCATCCGTCAAGCGATACGCGCATTAAAGATCTGAATGCAAAGATGGTCAATGCAACGGCTACTTATATGGCTGTCCGTCAGTCGGGAAGAGCGCCGACCTGCAAGTAATTCGCCAGCGACAGGGCTGAAGATCAGTGGAAGGGTCGCCTCAGGGGCGGCCCTTCTGCGTTTGAGGGAGAGCCGGCCGACGCTCGTAGCATCTCGGTATGTGCTTAAACCTTGCGGCGATTCCAGCGTTCTTTTAAAGCGGGGATTTCCTGTTCCAGCCAGTTGTAAAAATCGATCATCTGTTCGAGGCTTTCGCGTCCCGGCCTGTTTGCGGGCGGAACCATCGGGCGTCCTTTTTCAAGCAGTTTACGAAATACGGGGATGAGAGCAAGCTGGCGTTCCATAACGAGATCGAAGGACCAGGATTTCATGCGGAAGTAATCTTTGCGATCGCCCGGCCGGGCCACCCTTTCGATCAGGCCTGATTGCAGAAGCAGGCGGGTCATGGTGCTCACCGAGGCCTTGCTCGCCTGTAGCTCTTCGGTGATCTCGGCCGAAGAAAGCATCGGCTGTTCGGCGACAAGGAGCAGCCCGAAGATGCGGCCTGCCATTCGTGGATGACCTGTATCCTCAAAGAGGATGCCGATCTCTTCAATAAACTCACGACGATCGTATTCGCTCTCCGCATTCCGCTTCGATTTTTTAGCCTGCTTCAATCCTGTTCTCCATGAACAAACCGTCGTTTGAGTTGAGAATGATACCTGGCGGCATTTCCCATATTTAAGAAGCAGAATCACGGGAAAATTCCACGTCAAGAAGAATCCGATTGACGGGTCGGCGACCTGTTTCGAGAATTCGTGCATGCAGAGAAGGAGCGAGCATGGCCTCAGATAACCTGGACCTTGAAGATCTCTTAAACGAGGATTTCAGCTCCGGCCCCTCTACAAAGACGGGTGAGACGCCGTCGGAGCTCGTTCAGGTCTATGAGCAGGATGCCCTTAACGTTCTCGTCGCCGATCCTGAAGACTCCTGGGGTCGCCGACTTGAGAATCTGCTGCGGCGATGGTTCGGTGAGTTCATCAGCGTGTCGAGGGTAAACACCGTCGTCGGCCTCACCGATCGCCTGAAACAGTTGAACATCGACGCCATCGTCACCGAGGTCGAATGGCCCGAGAAAGACTCCTCGCTTTTTGTCGACGAGCTGATGGCGCAGCCCGGCATCTCAGAGATTCCCGTCGTCGTATTCTCTGAAATGGATGACGAGATGTTTCGCGTCTACGCCTTCCGCTCGGGCGTGATGGACTACTTCCCTAAAACAAGGCCCGACCTCTTTCAGGTTGAGTTTCGCCTGCGAAACCTCTTTCGCATGCAGTTCCATAACAAGATCCTCTACAGGCAGATCGACGAATCGCTGCATCGCTATCAGAAGAACCGCGGCCTTTCTGAAGAAGAGATCAAGGATCTTCGCGAACTCGTTCAGGTGATGAAAGACGAGCTCGATCGCGAGTATCAGAATAAAACGCGGCTCGAAGAAGAAAAGAAGAAGATCCAGAACGTCTTCGGTCTTTATGTCGATCCGACTATCATCAACGGCGTCATGAGCGGCGACATCTCCCTCGAACTGAAAGGAGTCGAACAGGACGTCAGCGTGCTTTTTTCTGACATCCGGGGTTATACGACGATGGCCGAGAGCATGGATCCGCAGTCCATCGTTTCGTTCCTGAACGAATACTTTACGTCGATGACCGAGGTTCTTCTCGGTTACGAAGCCCTGATCGACAAATACATCGGCGACGCCATCATGGCCGTGTTCGGCGCTCCGATCGGTCGACCCGATCATCGCGATAATGCCATGCAGGCGGCGATGGAGATGCAGAGCGTTTTCGAACTCTGGCGCGGCAACTGGGAAAAGAACTACGGCATCTCGCCCCATATCGGTATCGGCATCGCCTCGGGGCCGGCCACTCTCGGCAACTTCGGATCATTCCAGAAGCTATCGTACACGGCCATCGGCGATACGGTGAATACGGCCGCCCGTCTGGAGTCCGTGGCCGGGCCTGGAGAGGTGGCCGTGAATCACAATCTGTACGAAGGCCTTGATCCGGCCGTGCGCGATAAGTTTGTTTTTGAAGAGCAGCCGCCGGTTACGCTGAAAGGAAAAAGCGTGCCCGTCCGCGTCTGGAAGGTGAAAGAGCAGAGCTGAGAAATCCGGGCTGCTCGTTTCGCTTTTTACAGAGTGAGCGAGAACTTGAAAAGCTCGTCGTTCTCGATAACCTGCTTGATCTTCGCGAAGAAGGCGTCGTCGGCCTTGAAATCCATATCGGCCATCACGGCCAGCATATCGGATTCATGCTTCGGCGTAAAAGATCCGAAGCCGACCTTGCGCACGGCGAGATCGGCAAAGGTCAGATAGGTTCCCATCGGAGTGCGCTTCTCGGCGTCGAGATGACGGTCGGCGATGATACGCACGACGACGTCGGGCAGCTTCCACATGCGTGCCGCGGCGACGCCCATCGCCGCGTGGTCGACGGAGAAGTGTTTGACCTCGATCTCGCGAATATCGCCGCCCGATTCCAGAAACTCGTTCAGCACTTCGATGTATTTCTTGCGATCAATCGTATTGAGAATGATCTTGCCCAGGTCTTGCAGAAGGCCGCCGACAAGGGCCATGTCGGGTTCTTTCAGCCCCGTCACCTTCTCGCATTCGTTGGCTCCGAATACGCCCGTCGCAATAGAATGAAACCAGACCTCGTCGCGGAACTTGCGATAGTTACCCTGCTGAAAGATCGAATCGCTCATGGCGACAAAGATCATCGAGCGCACGATGCGAAAGCCGAGCCGTACGATGACGTCGCGCAGAGAGGTGATGCGATTGCCGCGGTTATAAAACGGGGAGTTAGCCAGCTTGAGAAGGCGCGTCGTAAGGATCTGATCGGACTGCACCATGTTCGCCATCTCTTTAAACGACATCTCGTTGTCGTCGGGCAACGATACGACCTGGATCAGTACGGGCGGGATGATAGTCAGATCCTTGATCTGATCCAGGTATTCCTGAAGCTTCTCTCGTGATACAGGCATAGTCTCTCTCTGTGCGTTGCAGTTTCTGGCAGCCCTTCGTTTATTCCTAAACAGGGGCTCCGGTCATTATCTTTTTTTGTGACGGAAGACCGCCGCGTTTTCTATTGATTTTCGCGACCGTCTCAGGCAGGCAAGAGGTTCCCGGTTTTTCTCTGGACAATTTGCTGAATCGAAGGAGTATGGTATAAATGATTCTGAGTCTCAATATCGCCAATAGGTGCGAACGGGAGGAGATATGAACGAGAGAAAAAGACCTTCATGGGCCGGGATCGCAACCCCGCTGCTTCTTTTGCTCATGGTTGCGCTGGCCGAATGCAAGCCCACCGAAGCCGGTAAAACGGATGCAGGGGAGCGTCGCATCGGCGTTTTGCTTGTAAACCACGGCTCGCGCTCGGCCACCTGGCGTAATGAGCTTCTGCGCCTCGAAGAGAACGTGCGCCCCCAGATTATGGCGCAATCCGGCGTTGTCGCTCTGACGACGGCCTTCATGGAGTACACGGAGCCTTCTATCGCCACACGCCTCAAAGAGTTTGACGCACAGGGCATCACCGACGTCGTCCTGGTTCCGGTGTTTCTTACCGTGAGCTCGCACTCCTTCGACGATATTCCGACCATCATCGGACAGAAGGATGATCCGCATTCGCGCGAGCACATGCGTCTTGAAAAGATGGAGCGTTATACGCCGAAGGCGCGCGTCCAGATCACGCCGCTTCTTGACTTCCGCAATATCTTGCAGGAGAACATGCTGCGTCGCGTGAAGTCGATGTCGTCGAATCCGTCCGAAGAAGGACTGACGCTCATCGCCTACGGCGACGAAACCTACGAGAAGGAATGGGGCGAGCTGATGAAAAACGTCGCCGATCATGTGAAAAAGAATACGGGAATTGACACCTATTCTTATGGATGGTGCGGGCATCTCGTTCACTATGATCCGCAGAAGACGACGACGGCCATCGAAGAGGTCCTCGCGAAAAAGAAGAAATCCCTTGTGCTTCCCGTCCTTGTCGCCCATGACGAGATGTTTCAGGTGAAGATCATCGGCGACGGTATCAAGAAAGTAAAGGATAACGGATCCCGCGTCGTCTATCGCGCCGACGCCATCCTGCCAGATCCAGGCCTTGAGAAGTGGGTCGTCGACATCACGGCCGAATATACGAAAAAGGCCCTGGCAGCCGCCGACTCTGAGATCGCATCGACGGAAAAGGAGAATGGTGGACGGTGAAAGGCTGGCGTTCGTATAACCTTGCAATCCATCGCGACCTGGGGTACTTCTTCTCGTCGCTGACGATCGTCTACTGTCTGTCGGGACTGGCGCTTAACCATATCAACGAATGGAATCCGGATTTCATCGTGCATAAAGAAGAGATCCGGGTCGAGCCTCGCCCGGCCGAAGCCTTTCGCCTGACGCAGGACGAGGTACTTGCGCTTGACGAGCGCATCGGCGAGGCCCGGCATCGGGCCTTTGATTATCCGACCGCCGATCAGGTGAAGATCTACTACGAGAACGGATCGCTGCATCTGAATCTGGCAAGCGGAGTGGGCCTTTATGAAAAGCTGCGCCGCCGGCCCATCTTCTATGAATCGAACGTGCTTCACCGTAACAGCGTTCCCGGATGGAAATGGGCGGCCGACATCTTCGCCATCGCGTTGATCATCATCAACGTCACCGGCCTTCTCGTCCTCCGCGGACGCTACGGCCTCACAGGTCGCGGCAAGTGGCTCATCGCCGCCGGCGCCGTCGGTCCCGCCGGAGCGCTGATCTATCATGCGTTAACCTAGGCCCGCTCACTCCCCCTGTGTGCGCCGATTGACGCCTCCGTGCGTCAATCGGCGCCGCTTCGCACTCCTGCTACGCTACACACGGGGAGTGAGCGGGCTGGAATGAAAGCCAATGGAATACCGGCAAGACAGAGGGAATCTTATCCTACCAAAGCCGGCTGGATCTGCCCGTTTCAGCAATTCCGTTCCGTCGGGGCGCGCTCGAACCAGGCCTGATGCTCAGTCCTGTATATCATTCCCGTCCCGCACGCATCCATCCGAACCCCGCCTGGCACTCAACCGTGCAAACCCTTCCCGTCCGACCCGCACCCACCTGAATGCCGGGCCTGGTGCTCACCACATCAACAAAGCACCACCCGCACGGCTGAAGGTGCGGTGCGGGTCGGACTTAGTCGAAAAGCCCTATCGGTACTCTTGTCGTCATGGTTCCGGCAACGGGTGCCTTCTTGGCTGCGTTCTGCACAAGGACGAAGTCGTCGACGACGTGTAAAACGCGGGCCTGTGTGGTGCTTCTGTCGTCGGCGAAGAGCGTAATGGTGTCGCCGGGTCGCAGATGCCGCCCTGCATCGTAGCCGAAATAAACGGCTCCGTCGTCTGAGGTGAGTATGCCACCGGGATGCGTTTCGTCGCCGTACTTTGCCTGCGGAGTTTCAACCGGCAGATCACCGTGCGCGACGTCGGGGGCGGCGAGGCGCTGGCCGGCCCAGACGAGCTTGCCGGCAACGACAGGATGTGAGGCAAGAGGCTTAAAGCGATGCAGATACAGCCAGTCCGAGTCTTCGGTCTCGGCGGTGATTTCGGGAATCTTTTCAAGCGTTCCATCTGCTGAGATACGCAGCTGAAACAGAAGATGATCGCACGTCCAGCCGTCCAGGGGCACCATACGATCGATGAAGTCCTTTTTGCCGTAGATGCGACAGCGCTCGGTGTAGAGTCGCAGGACGTCGCCCGTGCGTCTGACGATGCCTTCGTACTGCTTGAGGCGAAGCGAGCCAACTCTGTTACGAGCGACGATGCGCAGAGAAAAGGTGACTCTATGACGCAGAGGCGATTTGCGCATGAGCACCAGCTCGCCGAGTCGCAGATCGCGCCAGCCGCCGTTGCCTGCCTGAAACGAAAAAGTAGAGATGCCCACTCCTGTTCCGACGCCTGGAAGTATAAAGGGGCTCTCTGCCTCTGGCTTTAGAACGGGGCCGGGTACGCTGCAGGCAGCAAGAGCGAACGCAAAGAGAAGAGCGGCCAGCTTTGTCGCCATGCCGTTCCCGTGCATCGGGCCTGCGACGGCTCCGGAGTCTCTTGCAGATAGTGAGGCTAATAAGGCGGATGACATCATTGCGAGCACGCTGAGAGGGCGAGCTTTCGCGATTCCTGAGATGGGGCAACAAAAAACGGGCGCCGGAGCGCGGCTCAGAAAAAAGTGTTGCCTGCTAAAAATCCTTGCCTGTATTCCGGGCAGGGATAGCATGCAGGAAGATGCAGCTATCTACCCTTTGCCTTCTTTTCCCAGTGATGCTTCTGAGCTGTGTCGCTCCTGAGCCGGCTCGACCGAACGGCCCCGCTTCGCCCGACCCGAAGGCGTCCGTTACGAAAGAAGCGCCCGAGGCCGACCTCGTCGACTGCAACTACTACTGGCCGGCGCGTCGTCGGCATGTCTGCATTAAAGATATGCCCGTAACGGAATGCGAGGATCTTTTCTTCATGGCCGGATTTCAGCGCGAAAAAGAATGCGTTTGTGACGCGACCGGTCGCGAGAAGAACCGCATCGATGGCGGCGGTTATATACAGTATGACTGCGAATAACGAACTTTTCCCTGATATCTCCAGTATCTCCAGTATCTCCAGACCGAGGAAACCTTGATGACAAGAAAACAAATCCCTTTCTCCTTCTCCGGACGCCGGGTTATGGGGCCGATCCTGCTATCGGCCGTCGCCCTGTACGTTCTTTCCTGCGCCTCTGCGACTTCTTACGATAAGGTGAAGCCGGGCGTGAAGTTTCAGATCAGCTGCTCCGATGGAAAGGCGATCCGGCATCATTACTCTCCTGATTCGGGTGAACTGACGGAGCGCGGACCGGTGCTTCTTGCAAAAGGCATGAGCTGTGGTAATGCCGAGGATCTCGACGAGAAGGAGATGCTCAAATTACAGCGCGATGGCGAATGGACGGGCTTTTATAAAGGCACGACGAATCCGCTCTGGAAGGGCCTTTTCAAGAAGAACAAGCGTGAAGGCGTGCTCACCTACTTCGATACAAAAGGAAACAAGTCGAAGATCGTTACCTATGTCGGCGGATCAAAAGAAGGCCCGGAAGAAGGATACTTCGGTTCGGGAGCCATCCGCTACAAGGGCCAGAACAGTGAGGACATGAAGACAGGATTCTGGGAAGAGAAGGCGTCTGATAAGTCTGACTGCGTCACAAAGGGCAACTACGCGAAAGACGAGAAGACCGGTCCCTGGGAAGAATGCTCGCAGGACGACAAGAACGACACATGGTACGTCAGCTTTCGCGGAAGCTACGCACAGGGGTTGCGCGACGGTCCGGTCGAGGTCTTTCATTCAAACGGCGAACTGCTTGGCAAAGGATCTTACAGAGCCGACCTTGCCTGTAAGGCAAGTCCGCCGCCTGAAGGCGTCGATGCATGCGGACGCAGAACGGGACGCTGGGTGCTCTATCATCCGTCCGGAAAGCTTGCCGCCGAGGGCGAATATGACGGAGCGACGGGCAAGCGTCGCGGTACATGGACCGAATACTATGCATCGGGCGATAAGATGGCGATGGGCCAGCGCAATCATACGCGCGAAGGGATCTGGACCTTCTATAAAAAAGGCGGCGAGATCATGGGTCAGTACGGCTTCAAGGGTAACGATGCGATGATCAGCTATTGCGTTATCTATGAGAAGGGCGTTAAAAAGGAAGAAGGCCCCTGCATGGGAGCGCTGATCAAGTACGAGGCCGAGAAAGACGAACTCAAGCTCGCAGGGCGTATGATGCAGTCCGATCTGTGGAAGGGGTATCATCCGGGCGGAGCAAAGGCCTGGGAGGGCACCTACGTTACCGGACAGAAGACCGGCATCTGGAAGTTCTTCAATGAAGGCGGCGCTCTGATCGGTCAGGGAGAGTTTCGCATGAACAAGAAGGTCGGTCCCTGGAAGGAGATGCAGAACGGCCGTATGGTGCAGATCGAATACGACGACTTCGGTAGACCCAAGAAGTAAAGTAAGTCGAAAGCGCACTGACAGGAGAAAAGGCCCGGATTTCGGGCCTTTTTCGTCAGCAGTCGACCCGGAAACGCCTAACTCGGATACGGTTCGTACTTCGGAGCGGTGCGGTCGGGAAAGAAGGTCAGTACGACATGATGCACGGGGGCCTGGATCTTCTCGATGCCGCCTTTGAAGTGAAACTCCGTTCCGGGAAGGATGGCGTCTTTGACGAAGATCTTCACAGGAGCGCTGTTGCGACGCGAATTCTGCACCGTTGAAAAAAGAGCCTTCTTCTTCTCGATGGCCTCGCGTACCTTATGATACTGCTGCACGCGTTCTTTCGCCTCTCTCTTCAGATCGTCGCTGATGCGCGCGGCCGTTAGCCGTGTCAGCTTCTCTTTGAACTTGCGCAGATATTCGGCCAGGGCGACGATAGTCTTCTCAAGCTCCTGTATCTCGTCTCGTAGCGTATGATAGATCTGCTGATTGTGATAGTGCAATCCCGGATAAAAGATCGTTCGAATCTCGTTCTGATTGCCGATGCGCGAGACTTTCAGATCAGAAAAATGCAGGATCTCACCTCCGGCAATGACCGATGAATCGGGTTCGCTCAGGTCAATGGTACCGTGAGAGATGACGGTGCTTGCCAGAATCGAGCGCCGCAGATGAATAGAGCCGTCGCAGATAACGTGGCTGTTCTCGATGAAGTCGGCTGACAGATCGCCGCCGCAGAGTATATGTCCTTTACCGCCGGAGTTGATGCCACCGGCTACAGTGATGTTCCCGGCGACGCGTAGAAAGCCCGTTTCTACAAGGCCTTCGACGGTCAGATCCTTGCCGGCAAGGATCTCCGTTCCGCGATCGACGTTGCCGCGAATGATGATGGACAGATTATAAGAGAGGTTGCCCGTTTCGAGGCCGGCGCTACCTTCAATGATCAGCTCGGGCGAAACAAAGAAGGTCTCGCCTTCATGTTTGAAGATGCCCTCAATAGCGGCAAGATATTCGATGGAGCCGGCCTCGCCCTGTTGTGACTGCAGATGATCGCCAGGCCTTACCGGAGCAGGGGTAGGCTCGCGGGCATCGACGACCTCTCCGAAGACGTTGATGCCGTCCTTGCCGCGCACAGGCGGATGAACGCGTGCTATGAGCTGGCCCTTTGCCACAGTCTTGTAGCGGCGGATGTTTCGAAAGTCCGTGCGGCCATCTTCGCGTACCTTGATCTCGGGCTCGTCAGTGATAAAGAACTCAGCCCGTCCGTCGATCGATTCGCCGGGAAACATGCCCTGGGCGACGACGGCCTGGAGCTTCTGCCTGTCCTTCATCGTGCGGATCTGAGCGGTAAGCCGGTCGATGGCCTCGTTGATGATGCCGTATTTAACGCCCTGGTCGGCGAGAAGCTGTAGAATGGTCGCCTCACTGAACGACGGATCGGGGCCTCCCTGATAGGTGGCTACGGCCTGCAGGTTGCCGTTCTCTAACGACAATCTGACGGGTGTAGAGCGAGACGATTCCTGATTCTCCGTTGTCATAGTGCTGGACAGCTTCCCTGATTCCTGTACTGTGCAAACCATCGGCTGAAACAAGAGATTTTTTGATCTCTTTTCTTATATTCCGTCCGATACAGGTCTGATGAGTCATTTTATTCTCATTCTCTGGCGCGCTTGCAAAATCACGGGTGCATTGTTGCCTGCGCGCAAAATTCGCGGGCTGTATGCTGTTCTCTGCCTGCTGACGGCAACGTCACTTGCAGCACAGACATCTGAAGAGCCCGACCCATCGCAACTGGCCCGTGATTTCTATAATGGCTATCTTGATTCGCTTCCCGATCCGCGCAAGCAGCAAAGGGCGCTGCTCGAGCAGAACCTGCTTAAAAGTCTGAAGCGCATATTGCCCAAAGAAGACCCTTTTGATGGCAGACAGGTCGCCGACGGTCTCCAGGTCTCTGATCTGGCCTTTGCCCGGGTGCAGCGCACCGATCCCTTTGTGCGCGGCATCTTGAAAGAGCTTCCTCATCTTAAAGAAGAGGAGTTCATGTACATCGTACGATTCGGATCTTATATGGCCTTCCTCTGTTACCGGGCTGATCCGATGAAGTTTCGCGTCGACGAGACTCCGAACTATATGCTGATCAAGAAAAAGCCCGCATCTGACGGCGAAAAGGAGCAGTCGACAGAGGATCATCAGAAAAATCAGGCACAATAAGTATGTCGAGAGAAGTTGCCTTTCGCAAAAAGCCGCGCCGTGCCCTTATCCTATCCGGAGGCGGGGCGCGCGGAGCCTACCAGGCCGGCGTCCTGAAATACCTTAAAGAGATCGAATGGGAGCCCGACCTTGTCTGCGGCACCTCGGTCGGCGCCATCAACGCTACGGCCATCGGCTGCGGCCTTGATATCTATGAGATCATCAATCTCTGGAAGTCCATCGAGCGGGGACGCGTTTACAACGTCTCTTTCTGGAAGCAGTTGCAGTATTATTTTACCCGCCGCGGCTTTGTGCCGCTTATGGAAACGGAGCCGTTACAGCAGCTCATCCTCGAACGCATGGATCTCCGGCGGCTGCGCAGGGCAGAGAAGGAGATCGTCATTACGGCCGTCAACATCCTCAAAAGCCGGCTGAAGTTCTTCAACAACGCCGTTATCGACATCGAGCATGTGATGGCATCAAGCGCCATTCCGGTGCTCTTCCCGTGGCAGTATATCGACGGCGAGCCGTACTGGGATGGAGGCGTCATGGCGAACACGCCCATCCTGCCCGCCCTTGAGCGCGGCGTGAAGGAGATCATCGTCGTCCTGCTCTCGCCCGTCGGCGGCGCTCGCCTCGACCTTCCGTCAACAAGGCGCCAGGCCATCGAGCGCGTCTTCGAGCAATCGCTGATCGGTTCGTATCAGGCCTTTATGGCGCATCTATCGTGGGAGCAGAAGCTGAAAGGAGAGACGGGATTCTTCGAACGTCTGGCCCGGCGCACGCTGACGATGGGTGACGTACGTATCGCCACCATCGCCCCGGATCGCATGCTCGGATTTCAGTCGCTTCTGAATTTTTCGGCCCGTCAGGTAGACGTGCTTCTTCGCGCCGGATATAACGACGCCCGCACGCAGCTCTCTCTTTTCTTTAACCGAACTGACGCCTGAGCGGGGCGAAAAAGTGAGGTGTGAAACCGCAACCTCTCAGTAGTTTACGTTCGTGAAAGGTCAATGGCCTTTCACGAACATCTCATACAGCGTCAGTATAATCTCGAAAACGATCAGGATGACGATGTACCACTCGACGCGCAGAGCTCTCCAGGTCTGAAGCAGATCAAGCACGGTTTCGGCCGTGCGCGAGATAAGGGCAAGCTTGCGTTCGAGAGCGATCTGTCTTTCGCGCAGCTCATACTCGTCTTCCAGGCGCCCGTATAACCCTTCGAGGGCCGGCGAATCCCAGAGCACCTCGGGTTTCTCGCCGACCTCGACGCGGCCCACCATCTTCTGTTCGATAAGTAGAGACTCGCCGATGTGACTCAGCAGTTCCTTCGCTCGTTTATGATAGCGCCCGCGTCCTTTAATCTCGACGGCGAGAGGTTCGATGGAATCGAAGGCCTCGGCGACGCGCGGTTCATAATGCGTCAGGACGGCGTTTCTTGCCAGGATCTCGGCGATGACCTGGATACGTTCCAGATCGACTTCTTTCAGGTAACAACGACTGCCCTTCATGCCTTCACGACCGTCGGCCTGAACGCGAATCTCAAGCTCTTCGGCGTCCGCGTGTTCAAAGCGCTGGGAGAGAAGGCCCTCAAGCTGTCGCAGAAACGACACCTCTTCCAGAGCAGAGAGGTTAAACAGCACGACGACACCGTAACGGAAGACGACGGCGCAGCCCGATTCGCCGGCCGTAAAGGTCAGAGGCGTGATACCCAGAACCGACGCCGTTTCAAGCGAGCGTGTTTCGATGCGCTCGGCTATATAGATGGCGCGGGCGCGAAAGGAACTCAGATCTTCCAGAGGAAATCCGGACATAAAGCCGTATTAGCGTCAGAGTCCTTGCTGGCAAGCGATGCAAGCAGAAGTTCGCGACTCTGCTGAGCGCCTTTTTCCAGATGATGAGGACGGGCACACATCATCGTCGTTTCCTGGATATCGCGAAGAGCGGCGGCGCTTATGCCGGCTCTTTCGGGACTTTCCAGGATAAGCAGTATCTTTGCAGCGAGGGCCTGCACGAGCTCTCCGCCCATCTGTAAAGCTCGCTCGGCCGTCAGTCTGGCCGCCTGTGCGTTTCCCAGAAACAGATGGGCAAGCATCCAGTAGCAGGCCAGAACCGGCATCCTCGACATCATCGGCAATTCCAGCTCCCAGTCCATCATCGACGGCGCAAGCCTCAGCTCCCGCGTGAAACCGGGAATGGGATTCAGCGACGTATGTCCGTAAAGCCAGTAGGAGCGCCGGCGCAGGACGGCCGGGTCAAGATACCAGGGACGCTCCATCAACTCCTCTCGCGCAAGATACTCGAATGCCTTCAGACGGCCTTCAAGGTGGTCGGGATCAAGGGCAAAGTCGACCGGTCTGCCCTTGAATTCGCGAAACCACTCTGAAATCTCATAGAGATTCCAGCGGCGCATGAAGAAGTGCAGCAGGGATGGATAACGCTCTTCGACATCGGTCGAAACCGGATTCACGACAAGAACTTCAAGGGCCTGATTCCTGTGCGGCAGCAGGCTGATGCGGCATCCTTCTTCGTCAAACGGAGCGGCGCCCGGAGAGTACAGACCGGTGCAGAGGAACTCGACGCCCGACTCCGTCTGAAGAAGGCGATCGAGAAATCTCGAAGCATCGCCATCTGTTTCATAGAAAGAGGAGGGCAGAGAGGCGCAGGATTTGATTCCGGAATCTGCCGGCGTAAAGTCCGTCCAGGGCCTTGAGACCGGAAGAACGCTCGCCGCCATGCGCAGCTCCTCCCACTCGGCGGCGCCGGCAGGAGGAGCCCATCCCATCAGAGAGGAGAAGCGATCAATAAGGGAGCCGGCGCCATCGGGCTTCAGATTGAGAAAACGCTGCCGGTCGTCGTCACGATAGAGGAACGAGGCGGCCAGCATACCGGCCAGTCGGCCATGCCACAGCTCATCGGGATCGGGCAGAAGCATCGTGCAGCATGCTCTCACACTGAGTCAACAAGGCTGTAGCGAGGTTTTTCCGCCTTTTTCAGAAAAAAGTGAACCCGCTCGCTCTCGGACCGTAGCAGCCTACCGAGAATTTCGGCTGCTGGCATCAGAAGTACCCCTCAAAAGAAAACACGGATGTCCCTGTTGAGATAGCTTGAAACGAATGCTCACCGTAAGAATTGCAAGTCATGCCAGTGCCAGACTCTCTCGGGTTGTCTGTCCACGCTGACCGGCAGCGCATTCCACTGGCTTGTGCCGATAGAAACGGCCCCTCGATAGTGAACAAAGCAGGAGAAGACGACTGCAATCCCCAGCAGGATTCGTCTTCCAGAGGGACGGGTATCGACGACTTCGACGCCAATCGAAGGGATGAGGAGCAGGACGAGACCTGCACTCTGTTCCGCAAAGGCTCGGGGACCAAAGGAATAGCCGAACCACCAGTTCGGATTCATAGAAACGATAATCCAGTTCAGGAAAAGAGCCATGGCAAGCATCTGATAGAAGGCTCGATTCCCGGCGTCCGCCCGCCGTGTAAAAGAGAGGAAGGCTCCATGCAGGCTGAATATGGTAAACGGCATCAAAGCAACGAGTCCGCGGTTGGGACTGACCAGGTTGCCCGAAAGGGCCTCCCATGGTTTGAGCCCGAAACGCCCGAGGTTATGAGTGAACGTGTCACCCGAAAAATAACCTGATACGGGCAGGAAGAAGGGCACCGATATCGTAAGTAGGAAGGCGAGCGCAAGCGAGATAAGAGCGGATCGATCTCGCTTGCGCCATAGATAGATCGCCAGTACAGGGAAGAACAGACCGGCGGTCGGGCGCGAGAGGACTGCCAGGAGCAACGCCGCAGGCGCCGCCGGACGAAAGCTCAGGAGCAGCAGGAAAGTAAGTAGAATGAAAAACTGCGAAGCGTTGTGAGACCAGAGGCCCCCCGCGTGCAGGGAAAGCTGAGGTGTCGCAAGAGCAAAGATCCCGGTCAATAAAAGACTGAAAGCGATTCGACCGGTTAGCTGAAAGGCCAACAGATAGAACAACAGAGCGGACAGGGCTGCGATGGCCCGGGAGACCCGTGCCGCTGTGATGAAGTCATTCTCCAGCGACCGTTCGGAAAAGGGACGGATCAGGTCGAAGAGATAGACGAAAGGAACGGCAAGCAGAGAGGGCCCCGGAGGGAAGTAGTTGTGCCACTGTCCGTCTTGTCCGACGACCATCCAGTTCCCTTTCCGGCGCTCCGCCGCTATCTCTTCGGAATAATCCGGCGCCAGGTTGAAGGACCCTCTTTCCATAAGGCTTCGCGCTACCGGGATGTACCAGAAGTTATCGCCGTGGTTATATACGGGTGGAACGGCCGCCCTGGAGTAGGTGAAGAAGAGCAGAGCGGTAAGAAAAAACGCTGAGAGGATATGGAACGGTTTCATGAGCTTTTGCAAATATCAGGCTATCGACGAAGTCGCTCGCTACCCGTTAATCCCTTTCATGCCCGCTTCCGGGTAGCGATTACCTGCCACTTTCTGCGGATCAAAGAGCTCGTCCAGCTTGCGTTTCTCTTCCGGTTTCAGCACGATTTCAATAGACTGTAGATTCTCGTCGATTCTGCCGACTCTCCGTGTGCCGGGGATGGGAACGATACGGTCGGATTGAGCAAGCACCCAGGCAAGGGCAAGCTGAGCCGGTGTGACGCCTCTTGTCGTCGCCATGCTCTGCATACCTTCCAGCAAGGCCTGGTTCCGGGCCATATTCTCGCCGTTGAATCGCGGAGAGACCCTGCGAAAATCGTCCGCTGCCAGCTCATCCGTCTTCGCGATCGTTCCGGTCAGGAATCCGCGGCCGAGCGGGCTGTAGGCGACAAGGGCAATATCAAGCTCTTCAAGAACTGGGAGGAGGGCTTCCACCTCTCTTGTCCACAGCGAGTACTCCGTCTGCAGAGCCGTGATGGGATGTACGGCATGAGCGCGACGGATGGTCTGCTCTGATGCTTCGGATAACCCCAGCCATCGCACCTTACCCTCCTGAACAAGCTCTGCCATGGCGCCAACCGTCTCTTCGATGGGCACGGAGGTATCGACGCGATGCTGGTAGTAGAGATCGATATGATCCCGTTGCAGACGTTTCAGACTGGCCTCGCAGGCGCTTTTTACGTATTCGGGGCGACCGTTAATGGTGCGTTCATAGCTTCCCGGCTTTCTCTGAATTCCGAATTTTGTGGCGAGACGAATTCCGCTGCGATCCCCCGAATACGAGGCAAGGGCTTTGCCGATCAATTCTTCATTGTGTCCCGAACCGTACATATCGGCGGTATCAAGGAAGTTGATGCCTTTATCCAGGGCGTGGTGAAGCGTTTGCGTCGATTCGGCATCGTTCGTTTCGCCATAGAATTCGCTCATGCCCATGCATCCGAGCCCGATAGCCGAGACGGAAGGGCCTTTTTTTGAGAGGTATCGTGTTTTCATTGTTACTCCATTTATTGCGGTCATCCGAGAAAACGCATGACTCGTTTTTCAAGCGACGGCGATCTTCTTTAAGAGGCCCTGCAGTTGTGTGCGTTCGGCTTTGCTCATCTCAGAGAATATCGCGCTGATCCTTTTATAGTGTGCGGGAAGGGTTTTCTCCATAAGCAGATTGCCTTCTTGCGTGATCGAAACAAGCGCCTCCCTTCGTGAATGCGGCGAATCCCTTCGATGCACATATCCGTCGCGCTCCATTCTTGAGACCAGGCCCGTCATCGTAGGATTCGAGACCCCGATGCCTCTGGCCAACTGAGAAAGCGTCATGCCCGCCGGATGGCGCATGAGCAGGATCAGAATAAAGAAACGACTCTGCTGCAACTCTCGTTCAAGCAGAAAGCGATTGAGGTCCTCTTCGAGGCCGGCCGAGATCTGCAAAAGAGCAAGCCAGGCCTCAAGGGCGCTCTGATCCATCTCTTTGAATCTCTTTCGAAAGCTCTCAATGGTCTGCCGATCCGGGAAGTCCTTTAACTCGATCATATCTCGCTGCCATTCTCCAGTTGATGCTTGAAACGTTTAGCATGCTAAATATAGTCGCCAGAAAGCGCAGGGCGATTCTTTTTTCGGCTCAGTTGAAGAATAGTGTTTCGAGGAATGACTTGAATGCCTGCATCTCTTCGAGGCAGAGCGAATGATCGATTGGGTATTCGTGAAAGCTCAACGTAACGCCCGCGCTCTGTAGCATGAATGCATGATCCTTTGATGTTTCAAAGGGAAGTACCGGATCAAAGAGGCCATGGGCCATAAAGACGGGGGTTCGGCGTCCGGCATCGCTGATCTCATCGGTGGAACCGAAGAAATAGCCCGACAGCGCTCCGACGCCGGCGAACTCACTCTGTGCGCGAAGAGCGGTATAAAGCGAAACGACCGCTCCCTGACTGAAGCCCGAAAGCACGATGCGGTTTTTCGGTACGTGCGGCATGTCTTCGTTATCGGAGCGCAGTCGTTCGGCGATCTCTTCAAGCAGGCGTCTTGAGTTCTTGAGTCCAGGCTCCTGTCTGCCGTCGAGGTCGTACCACTTTGTGCCGACGACGTAGGGGTCCGGCGCATTCAAGAGCAGGGTGTGTATGCGATCGCCAAGCAGAAGGTCGGGGAAGTCGCGAAACGACTCCATCCGATCACCAAGGCCATGCATGACGATCAGAAGCGGAGCGTTGGATTCAGCGGATTCGAAAAAGAGGTTGCGCAGAGGGAGATCAAGCGATCGGACCATCAGGTCGTTTCGGTGATCTCTTTAAATCCGGTGCTGCGGCGATGAGCAGCCTTCGCTTTGCTGCGCAGAGCCCGCTTTTCTCGCTTTTTCTGGAGGTTGATGCGGGTTTTTCTTGAAGTACGGAGCTTTTTCACGGTCGTTTCCCTCGGGTCGGTACAGAAATTCCGCTGGCCGCTACAGAGCAAGCCGAATTTCTGTCTTCGATGCTTCATCGCGTCGAAATCAGTCGCTCCGCTCTGCTTCAGAGCGTTGAACAATACCGCTCCGTCATCGGCCGCTCGCAATTCTACGCCATCGTAAAATCCAACGCCTACGGGCACGGCCTGCGCCACTGCGTGCAGATCCTTTCCCCGGCCGTCGACGGGTTTGGAGTGAACCATATCTCTGAGGCCGTCCAAGCCTACGATCTCACCGATCGCCCGTTTCTCGTTATGGGCCGTTTTGACGCCGATGAAGCCCGGCAGCTGCTTGATCTCGATGCCTCACGTATTACCGTCGTGCTCTCCGATATCGATGAGATCCGACAGCTCTCTGAGCTGCGCCCCGATCTGCCTTTTCATCTGAAGATCGATACGGGCATGGGTCGGCTGGGGCGCCGCGGATCATTGCTCGATCGTGTCTTCTCGTATCTTGAAGAACATCCAGATCTGCGCTGGACGGGCATCATGACGCACTTTGCAAACGTCGAAGACGTCACCGACCAGTCCTTTGCAGAAGAGCAGCTGCGTTTATTTGAAGAGGCCTGGCAGAGAGCGCAGGTCGCCGCGAAGGGCAGGCCTCTGATTCGCCATGCGGCGGCATCGGCGGCGGCGATGATTCTGCCGCAGTCCAGGCTTGATCTTGTCAGGGTGGGTATCTCCCTTTACGGGCTCTGGGCGTCACAGGCGACAAAGCTCTCGCATCTATCGTTAGGCGGACCTCATCTGCAGCTGCGTCCGGCGCTGCGCTGGATAACGAAGATCGTGCAGATCAACGACCTGCCTGCCGCTTCAAAGGTCGGCTACGGATGTACGTATCAGACACAGCAGGCTTCTCGTATCGCCGTTCTGCCCGTCGGTTACAACGAGGGCTATGATCGGCGTCTATCGAACCGGGCCTATGTCGTAATCGGCGGTCGGCGAGCGCCCGTCGTCGGTCGCGTCTGCATGAACATGATCATGGTCGACGTCACGCATATTCCCGATGTGCATGCGGGGATGGATGCCGTCTTGATCGGCCGCCAGGAATTGGACGGGCATTCCGATGAGATGACGGCCGATGCGATGGCCGAGCTCTCCGGTACGATCAACTACGAGACGACGACGCGTATCCATCCCGACCTGAAGCGCGTCGTCGTCGATTGACGGCCGCAGTTCTCAGATCTTTTCGCCGCGAAGCAGGCGATCCCGGGCCTCTTCGCATCGCTTCTGGTTCTCAAGCAGCTTCACTTCGACAAGGGCCCGGTACTCTTCAAACTGATCTTCATCGAGCTCTCGCGGAATATGGATGGGCTCGCCAAACGAATTAATCAGCGTTCCAAAGGGCATGGGCACGCGATGCGAATCCCAGGACCTGGCTACCTTCTGTCGCGTCGATTCATAGTGAGCGGGAACGATGGGAATGCCGCAGGCAGAGGCGGCGGCGATGATGCCCTGCTGTACTTTGAAGGCCGGTCCGCGCGGGCCGTCGGGCGTGAAGGCAAGACGGCTGTTCTGCCGCGCCACACGAATCATGGCCTTGAGAGCGGACGTGCCTCCGCGCGACGTGCTGCCGCGAATCGAACGATTCCCGAACGACTTCACCACCCTGTCGATGAGATCGCCGTCCTTTGACTTCGAGATAAGAACGTAAACGTCCATACCTCTGTAGAGGATGGGGCTCATGTAGACGTTACAATGCCAGATGCCGAAGATGAACGGCTTATTCTCTTTGATGAGCGAGGTTACGACGTCTTTACCAAGATAGACCTTGCGCGAGGTCAGCAACGTGAAGCGCTGAAACATCGTGATCAGAAAGATGCCGACCACTTCGAGGATGCGCTTTCGCAGAGGCTTTTGCTCCTCTATGTCGGCATCGCTCATTTCTACCGTCGTCTGACCGTCTTTCGCTGTTTCGTTCATCGGAATGCAGATTCAATAAAGGCCCGGCCGTGCCAAGCAAAAAGAGAAAACGGCCCGGTCATCGTCGGGTCGTTACGATCTCATGCTTGCTCTCGACGATCTGTAACCTGCCCGATTCGAGGCGCAGCACTCCGCGCGGGCAGACGGCAGAGCAGATGCCGCATCCTACGCAGGACGCCCGGATGATATCCTCCCGGTTCTGTGCGTAGGCGCGCACGTCGATGCCCATCTCGCAGTAAGTGGAGCAGTTGCCGCAGCTGATGCAATGCCCGCCGTTTGTCGTTATGCGAAAGCGAGATAGCTTCACCTGAAGCATGCCCAGGATGGCCGCCATCGGACAGCCGAACCGGCACCAGATGCGCGTTCCGAGTAGCGGATAAAAGCCGACGCCGATCACCCCGCTGAAGATGGCTCCGATATAAAAACCATACCATTCGGCCAGAGACTGCGAGAATCGACCGAACACGCTCCCCGATGTCAATGAGTTGATCCAGAGCAGGGCCGTGACGATGACGATGAGGCCCAGAATCGGATAAATCGTCATACGCTCCAGCCTCCAGGCGGCGCTGCTTTTATTTGAAAGATGCCGGAACGAATCGCCTGCGGTATTGGCTAACCCTCCGCATCCGCAGACCCACGAGCAGTACCAGCGCTTCCCGAAATAATACGTGAGGACGGGCGTGGCCACAAAGCTTAAAAAAGCGGCGACGATGAGAAAATACACGCCGGTGCCGCCGTAATGGGTCCAGGTATACGGATACAGATATTCGGGCTTTAAAGGCCAGAAGTAGCTGAAATAGAATTCAGGCTGCTTGAAGAGCACAAGCAGGTTGGGCAGCAGATAGGCGAAGCCCAGTTGAAAAAGCATGACCGATAGCGTTCGCACGATCTGATACGGTACGGTTCGGTAACGATGCAACATGCGAGCACCGAATACAAGAACGGCAACCGTGTAAAGCGTGCCATAAAAGAACCACTGATCGGCAGGGCGTCCGCGCAGCGTCTGTGACAGGGATTCAAGGTGCCCGTAGACGTTAGCCTGCATCCACAGCTGCACGGCTCCTCCGGCGATGCGATCGCCGAAATAGATGACGACATAGAGAAGGGTAAGAGCGGCGGCAAGCCCGTAGGCCGCTACACCGCGAGAGGTCAGGGAGCGAAACATCACGCCGTTGTTGTCGGGGATCATGCGACCTCCCTGATACGGCCGTTCAGGCGTCGCCATCCGCCCGAAAACTCCGGATCAAAGCAGAGCTCGGATAACGATTGCATGACCATCTGCACCCGCGCTCCCTCTGCGATCAGACGTTCGGCACAGTCCTGACGCAGACGCAGGCCGAGCGTATTGATGCCGATCAGATGGTCGCCGTCGAAGCACAGGCGAAGAAGATGCCGTTTGCCCTGCCGTTCATCCTGATAGAGAAAAGATCGCCCGCCCGTCACCTGACCGGCCACGATATACTCCAGCGAAAAGAACTTCGCCGAATTATAAAAAGGCTCGGGCGCGTACGTGCCGGCGCCGTCCGTCCACTGAGCGACGAGCGTCTCTGCCTGGTGACGTGCCGTATACCAGAGCTGTTCGATCCGACCGTCGATCTGTGCACAGTCTCCGATCGCATAAACATCCGGGGCCGACGTGCGAAAGAAGCCGTCCACGATGACTCCGCGATCAAGCGTAATGCCCGACGACTGCAGGGCGGAAAGATTGGGCTGCACGCCGATGGTCACGCCGGCGAGGTTAGCCGGCAGGTGATCATGATCTGTGGTTACGGAACGAAGGCCGCCGTCAGCAGACCCTGTCCCGGCTTCTGAGTCGCCGGACTCCGATTCATTAAAAGAGAGCACCTGCCTGTTATACAGAACCTTTACATGCCGCTCGATCTCTTTTGAAACGACGGCCGACTCTTCAGGCAAAAGCACCGAGTTCCAGTAAGAGGCTTCGCGCACAAGCATCGTGACCGGCTTCTTACGAGAGTGAAGCATCTCGGCCAGTTCGACGCCGATCAGGCCTCCGCCGATAATACAGGCCGGGCCGTCTGTCGAAGCAAGGCGACTTTCGAGGCGGATCAGGTCGCCTCGATGATACAGGCCCTGGACGCCCTCAAGTGATTCGCCGGGCACGTTCAGGCGATGGGGCACAGAGCCCGTGGCAATTACCAGGCGATCGTAAGTAAGATCTGTCGGCTGCCCATTGTCAGCTGCATACTTTACGACTTTCTCTGTCGTATCTACATGCCGCACCGATCCCTGAATCAGATCGATTCCTTTATAGCTCTTACGTTCATGAAGCTCGGTCTGACGGTCGGTCAGATGCCCCATAAAGGCATACATTAGAGCCGGCCTGGAAAAGGGATACCGCGCTTCTTCAGAGATCATCGTGATCTGCATATCAGGGTCCTGTCGGAGCAGACGGGCGACGGTTGAGCCGGCAATGCCGTTTCCAAGAATGAGAGTATGCATCGTTCGTTATTCGAGAGTAGACATGCATCTGTGGCAAGGGAAAAACCGGAAGCCGTAGGACCCCGTTTCCATTTCCCTGCCACCGAAATACTGGAGGAAGATCATACCTCTCTTCCTCTGTGTCCTCCCAACCTCTGTGGTTATACTCTTTTCTCTTGCGAAATACTTGCCTGATCCCTTTCTCTCGGACCGGAAAAATCCTTGTGCCCGGGACGGCAGCGGCTGAGCTGCAATTGCATGAGCGAATCGACGGGATGGGCCGTTTTTTTGATTCAGGGTCGCAATCTTTCCACCGAACAGCTGGAGAGCGCCCTTCACATGAAGCCCGATTTTCTGCGCGAAGGTCGCGACGGCATGCGACACTGGCAGCTGAACAGCAGGCTTTCGGGAAGGCACTCGATAAACGAGCATGTCGAGGATCTGCTCAAGCGCCTGTTGCCCGTACGCAAGGCCGTGCGCTCGTTGCCGGCCGGTCTTGAGGCGCGGTTTATCTGCTCGGTCATCACTCGCAACATCAGCCGCGGATCTTTCGAGCTTCCTGGCAATCTGCTTCTGCTCATCGGTTCTTTACAGTGTGTGCTCGAAGTCCATTTCGACGTAACGGAAGATTGAGGCCGGACAGATGCAGGAGCCGGTCGTGAGAGTTCGTGGCCTCAGCTCTTATCGCGAAAATGAAAGAGCAGCTCTTCGATGCCTTCGTTGACGTCACGCCCCGAAAGATCGAGCACGTAGTCGGCGGCCTTCTCATACCAGGGCAGGCGTCGGCGCAGCACGGCCTCGTAATCGGCGGCCAGTGTCGGTCTGTGGCTTGAGTCAAGCTCGCGCGAAAGCAGCCACTGCACGCTGCGCTTCAGATAGATCGTCGTGCATTTCTCGCGAAGAAGAGCGGCCTTGCGTTCAGAGAAATACTCGGAGCCGTCGGCGTCTACATCGACAAGGATTCCGCCGCCGCAATCGATAACGACTGCCGGCATGCCGGCCACTTTTTCAAGAAGCCTGTACTCGCGTTCGCGAAAGCCGGCCCAGCCTTCGGCGGCGACGATATCGCGTATGGGTAATCCGCCCGCCTCGTACGATATCAGCGTATCGGTAGAGAGCAGAAGCCGGTCCAGTCGCTTGGCGAATTTGCGCGAAAGGCGCGATTTTCCCGCTCCGCGCGGACCGATAAAGGCAAAGTTACGCAATGTCATCCCGTCGTCCCGCATATCACAAGTGATCTCTGCAAAAGCATCCGTGCCGTTTTTTGAAACCTAAATGTCGCGCAGCTCTTTTAACGATTCAAGCAGCTCGGGCAGATCTTCATAGTAGGCCCTGATATTTGCGTCCGTCAGGCCAAGGGCGGCGACGGCATCGGTGCTCAGATGTTCGGATAACCCTCCCGCATCGACGCCGATACCGGCCGACAGGGTGATCCAGTTCGCCACATGAATCAGGTTGGTGAGCTCGGGATTCATCTTCGCCTTCTCGGGCGTGTAGTTATACAGCGCCGCCTCGACAAGCTCCGACGGGAAGTTCCATTTTTTGAGTAGGATGGCTCCGACCTCGCTATGATTGTAGCCCATGTATTTCTTTTCAAGCTCGGTGAAGCGCTGATTCGGATTCTGCTTCGTCTCCATCGAGATCTGCACGTATGCCTTGCGAAAGACCTGCGAGAGCACGACCTTGCCGACGTCGTGCAGAAGCCCGGCCGTGAAAGCGACATCGGCCGGCGTTTTCGTCTTGCGATCCTCGGCGATTTTCGAAGCAAGAGAGGCGACGACGATGCAGTGATCCCACATGTCGCGCTCTTCAAGCCTGTAACCGGTGACGGGTTGCTTGAGAATGCCGCGCGCCGCCGAGACCATGACGATATCTTTCACCGTTTTCAGACCGAGGATCACGATGGCCTCGTGAACGGATCGTATCTCCCGTGACGGATGATAGTAGGCCGAGTTCGAGATGCGCAGAATATCGGACGTGAGCCCGAGATCCTTCGAGATCTCTTTTGCGACGGCCTGAAAATCGGCGTCGGGATCACGCACCATCTGCAGCACTTTATGTACGATATCGGGAAAAGAAGGTAAACGCTCCAGATCGCCGAGTAGCTGATCGATTTCCTGTTTGAGTTGAGACATGATGCACCCTGTATTTCAAGCTTTGTAGATGTAGCGTTCCTGCGTTCCGCTGCGCAGCAGAATGCGGCCGTCGTCGAGAAAGAAGGTGATCGTGCGACCGCTGCTTCCCCCCACATCTTCTTCTATGATGGCGATGCCTTCTTTTTCAAGGGTCGCCCTGCTCACGGCGACGTTGCTCTCGCCTATGTTATGAAAGAACTTTGATTTATCGGCATCAAACATCGAGGCTCCGCCGAAAAGACGGGCCGTCAGATTCGCTTTATCGATGCCCTGGCGTTGCAGCTCGCGAAGCAGCTCTTCGATAGCCGTGCGTGCATACTTGCCTTTTTGCGCGATCTTTCCCGCCGGAGGTTCATCGAGCAGGGCATGGCACATTCCGCCTGCGCGATCTTTTTTCGAATAGAGTACGATGCCGACACAGGAACCGAGCGTGGTACGCAGAGCATCGGGATGCTTTGCCGTCTTCCACTCAGACACGCCGACATGAATGACACTGCTGTTTTCCGTTTTCAGGGCCGATCTCCTGAGATTGGGGATGGGAGCAAGCTCCGATCTTCACCGTATCAGGCGACGACAACTCCTGTCAAAAAGAAATCATCGGTGATTGAAACTTGTGGAAAAAGAACGCACGCCCGAGAAACCGGTGCAATTCAGAGAGATCTATGGCTTCCATTGCAAAGAAAAAGACAACTCCAGCAAAGAAAAAGGCAACACCGCCCCGAAAAAGCTCCGTCACCGGAGTGAAAGGCCCTTATGAAATCCTCACCGTCGGCACCGACGAGGTCTTCGTGCTCGGTACCGCGCATATTTCGCGATCGTCGGTCGAAGATGTAGAGCAGGCCATCGCTAAATGGAAGCCCGACGTGGTCTGCGTCGAACTCTGCAGGCCGCGACATGAAGCCCTGCTTGATCCCGATCGCTGGAAGAAGATGGATCTGACGAAGGTCATTCGCGAGAAGAAACTTGCGCTGCTTGCAAGTAATCTCATCCTCTCTTCTTTTCAGAAGAAGATAGGCGACCAGACGGGCGTGCGTCCCGGCGAAGAGATGCGGCGCGCCTCAGAGCTTGCGCGCGAAAAGGGCCTGGAGCTTGTCTTTATCGATCGCGAGATACGCACGACGCTTTCGCGGGCCTGGGCGAAGGTAGGCTTCTTTTCAAAGATGTGGCTGAGCAGCTATCTGCTCACGTCCCTTCTTGTAAAAGAGGAGGTCAGCGCCGAAGAGGTCGAAGAGATGAAGCAGAAGGACGTGCTTGAAGATCTCTTCTCGAATCTGCCGCGTCAGTATCAGAGCGTTAAAGAGGTGATCCTCGACGAACGCGACGCCTACCTGGCCGAGAATACACGTCGCGTCGCCCTGAGCCATGCAGAGGTCGAGCGACACGATCATGAGACGAAATCCTCTTCTAAGAAAAAGCGTCGCATCCTCTCTGTCGTCGGGGCCGGGCACCTGCCGGGCATCCTGCGTACTCTGAAAGAGAACCGCCCGGTCGATTTAGTCGAGCTGCGCACGATTCCGAAGCCGCGGCCCTGGCGGAATCTCTTTATCTGGATTGGCGCCTCGATCTTTCTGTTTCTTGTCGGCCTCTATATTACGTTAGGCGGTCAGGAAGCGGCCGAGCAGGCGCTGCTTGCCTGGGTCGTCGCGCGAAGCGCCGGCGCCGGCATCGGAGCCGTTCTTTCCGGGGCGCATCCGCTGACGATCCTCGCTACAGTCGTTATGGCACCTATCGTTCCGCTCATACCCGGTTCCAGGCTCTGGATGTTCTCGGCCCTGGTCGAGGTCTGGCGTCGCAAGCCGCGCGTCGAAGACTTTGAGAATATCGCCGACGATACCGAAACGGCATCGGGACTGTTCCGCTCCCTCTACAAGAATCGCGTCGTGCATCTGTTCTGGGTCACGTTTCTTGTTTCAATGGGGTTAACGATCGGTAACCTGGAGATCCTGCGCCGCATCCTGACCGGGCTTTTTACACAGATCGGCTGGATGTAGAGAGGGGCGGTCAGATGAGGCCGCCCGACGAAGCCGCCCGGGGCCCTATCTTCCCGTAGAAGCCATATTTGAGATGGCGTTTAGCCGAGTCGCGTGATCGAAACGGCGGTCGGAAGCGGATTCTCAAGCGCCACATCACCCTCGATATCGGCCGGCACATCAAAGATCACCGCACCCTTCACGCTGAGCCGACGACACTTGAGAAGAGACGGCACGACGGGAACAAGATGCTCGAAGTCGTCGATCTTCTTGTAGTTATCATCGAGCACGACGACGGGCTCTTCTCCCTTTCGGTCGGGATGCAGCACAAGCGCCCCATCGTCGTCGATCATGCAGGCGTCGCTGCGACGCACAAGCAGATCGGAGCAGTTCTTTACCGGAGCGAACCGGCTTCGCGGAACGCGCACCACGCCCGTGCGCGCAAACTGACCGATGCCCGCTCCCATAGCGCATTCAAGCTGAAGCACCTTCGTTCCGCGCGTCTCTTTCGGGTTCACGATCAGCGAGAGATCAAGAGGCCCTTCGCTCATACGCTCTTTCAGGGCGATCAGATCGATCCACAGGTTATTAATGTTGAAATCGGCGAAGCGTTGCGTATTCTCGAAATCCATCTTATTGGCCGGCGGCACCTGCGCCGTTTCAAGAAGCTGAATGCGTCCCGTCTTCGCATGCCTGAAAAGCACGCCGCCTTTAATATCGGCCGCCGTCTTCGGCGTCACCTCGCTCAGGAACTGCAGATCACGACGTACGAATTCGGCGAGAATGCCCGGATGAAAGGTCGCCCCGAGGTTGTCGCCGTTTGATAAAAAGGCATATCGGATGCCGCGCGAAAGCAGCTGATCGAGCAGGCCCGACACCTGAAGAGCCGGGAAGATATCGCCGTGTCCGGGCGGGCACCAGTCCTCGCCGTCCGTGCCGTCTCCGATCGGGAGCAGGGTCGTCGCATCAAGCCTGGGCACCCTGTTCTGCACAAAGGTGGAAGGCACATCGCCGTTCAGCTTAGCGATGCCTTTATGCTTTCGCGTCGCCTCATCGGTATTAAATGAGTTCATGAAAAGCAGGGGAATATTCGCTCCGCTTTTCTTGCGAAGAATCTGCAGCTGCTTCAGAATGATATCGAGAAAGTTCATCCCATCTCGAACGGGCAGAAGCGTTTTCGGACCGGCCAGGCCCATCGACGTTCCCAGGCCTCCGTTCAGTTTAATGATGACGGTCTTCTCAAGCATCCCCTTCATGTCGGCATCGTTTATATCCACGGAGGGAATCGTATGCAGGTCGAAGATCTCTTCGCGCTTCAGATCCTTGATCTCTGCAAAGTCGATGAGGCCCGTTTCGCCCGCATGCACGCGCCTGACCTTCGCGAGAAAATCATCGAGTACGATGGCATGCAATCCGGCGGCCTTCATGCGCGCAGAGATGCTCTTCTCGATCTCTTCGAAGGGAAGATGTGCAAAGGAAAGATGTGCGAAACTCATAAAGAGAGACTGGCAGGCCAATCCTGCGTGTCAAAAGGAATTTCGTCGTGTTAGAAAAGCGGATCAGTTCTGGCCGTTTTTATCGTAGTAGAACTTGAGCACGCGCTCCACGCCGACGCGGTGGATGCGATTCATATCACGGTTAAAGCGGATGGCCCAATCATGCAGGATGCGACGATCGCGGCTGCTCAGATGCGCGAGGTGTCCGTTCAGTAGAAGCTCAAGCTTTTCGCGCGAGCGATCGAGAACGTCTTTCTGGAATTCGCGAAGCACCGGCGCCGAGACCTGGGCGATCCACTCCGCCTCAAGTCTGTACTTTGCCTCTTCCACATACGACGACGCCTTTGCCGCCGCCTCTTCGCGCCGGGCACGATTCTCTTCAAGCCGACGCTTGATCGTTTCCAGGCCGATAAAGCGGCAGAGCGGCTTTGCATCCTCTGCCGTATCGGCGGGCAGGGCAAGGTCGACGATGACGGGCTTCTGCCCGTGAAGAGTGTTCAGAGATGAGAGCAGGGAGGCCGTAAGCACAGGCTCGTTTGATGAGGTGGCCGTAAGAATCGCACGTACCGGACCGACGGCGCCCGGATTGGCGACGAACTCGTCGAAGGAAAGCGTCTGCGCATGAAGCGAGGCGGCCGTATCGGCGATCTTTGACACGGTGCGGTTCACCATCACAAGCTGACGTCCGCCCCATTTATAGATATACTCGGCGCCGGCCTTGCTCATAGGGCCCGAACCGATGACGACGATGACGCCTTCAGACGAAGCAAAGCCGCCCAGAGCCTCTTCCATATGCCGGACGGCCAGTGAAGAAATCGAAAGCGGAAGGTTGGCCGGAATATGGCTGCGGATCTCTCGCGACTCGCGAAAGACACCCTGAACAAGCTGATGCAGATGCGTATCCAGCGAGCCGGTCTCAACGGCCTGACGCACGGCCTCTTTCAACTGATGGCGGATCTCGGTCTCACCGAGAACCATCGACTCAAGGCCAGAGGCCAGACGCAGCAGATGCGTGACGACGGGACGTCCCGTCAGATGAGCAGGCGTAATGCCGTGTGTGGGCGGCAGTTTTTCAATCAGAGTATCATAGAAATGCAGATGTTTCGCCGGATCTGCGATCGTATAGAGGATCTCGACGCGATTGCAGGTGGAGAGCAGCAGAACGCCGTCGACCTTTTCTTCAAGGCCCTGCATCAGATCAAGCAGTTGCAGAAGGTCGAAGCCCTTCCAGCAGCTGAGATCGCCGAGGTTTTCGGTCATGTCGTGACTGATGCGGATGAGGCCAAGGCGATTCATCAATTCTCAGCGTAGCGTACATAGAATCGGAGTTGTCAGAGAGTTGTCAGAAGTTATCATTACCGGTTATTTTTGAGACTCAGTCTCAAAAAGTTCTGGGATGCTCCATGCTTTACCTCTCCTACGATTATTTGTTCCGCTCGATCAGGAAAACTCTGGACGACTGGAAGCATGGGCTCGATTTATTGAATACATGATAGCCAGCATTAAACTGGATAACTTCACCGTTTTCGGTTCAGAAACGATCGAATTCTCAGATGGGATGAATCTGATCGCTGGCGAAAACGGTACCGGTAAGAGTCATCTGCTCAAAGTCGCTTATGCCGCTTTTGAAGCGACCTGGAGAACATATCGTCAGGCCTCTCTGCTTAATACGGCGAGTACGGCAATCAGTAAGGCCGGAGACGAAGCTTCAACAGCTTATTCCGTTTCTCCCTCCAGAGAAGCATTGCAGAAGGCGCTGGCTGAAAAACTGGACGGCGTTTTTAAACCGGAGTCAATCGGACGACTCTGTGGAAAAGGGCGGGGCCGCCAGTCCAGCACAGTGAGCGTCTTCTTCAAAAAAAGCGCAACTCCGGTTACATTCAGTTTCGCCACCAATAGCAAATCCAGTGTCGGCTTGAGCACTATACCAGAAGAGATGGAATCCAGTGGGCCGGTCTTCATTCCAACAAGAGAAGTACTGACTCTCTATCCTGAAATCATCAGCCTTATAAAGAGGAGTACCATCCAGATTGACGAGACCTATTTTGACCTGGCGGTAGACCTGGCCGGTCCCTTGAGTAAGGGCCCCAGGCTGAAGGAAGTAGCCGAATTCGTCGGGCCTCTCGAAGAAGCGATGAAGGGAAAGATACGGGTCGAAGGATCACGCTTCTACCTTGTTTCGGAGGGGAAGGGACGAATGGAAATGCCCCTTGTTGCCGAAGGCGTTCGCAAGCTTGCCATGATTGCATACCTGCTTCTTAATGGCAGTCTCGGAAGTCGTTCAACCATTTTCTGGGATGAACCAGAGACGAACCTGAATCCAAAGCTCCTGAAAGAAGTCGCCCGGAGCCTTGTGGCTTTGAGCGAACATGGCATTCAGATCATTGCAGCAACACACAGTCATTTTTTCATGAAAGAGGTAGAAATTCAGAGGTCTCGGCAAAAAGCCGGCAAGGACATCCGCTTTATCAATCTTTTCTTTGGAGAGGACGATCACGTTTATCAAGAATCTGGTGCTGCACTTTCTGATCTGGATCACATAGCAGCACTGGACGAAATCCTATCCCAGGATGACAGAGATCAGGCATTATTCTACGAGACGGTTTGATGATCCCAATCCAGGAAGGCCAGATCACCCTAAAATTTCGCGATGAAACCGGGGCCTTTAAATATGACGAGGATCCGTTTTACCAGAAATCGGTGAGGAAACTTCCCGAAACAAAAGGCGTCGATATCGTCGTTCCTGGAGCA
Source organism: Leptonema illini DSM 21528 (assembly GCF_000243335.1). Lineage (NCBI taxonomy): Bacteria > Pseudomonadati > Spirochaetota > Leptospiria > Leptospirales > Leptospiraceae > Leptonema > Leptonema illini. The sequence continues at coordinate 34,813 of NZ_JH597775.1, forward strand.
CCGAATGGATACTACCTTGTCGAATTAAAGGATTTCCGCGGACATCGAATTGAGAACAAAGCCAGGATAACAAACGGGGCGCTGGCCGAAGAAGTGGCACAGAAGTTTCGGGATACGATTGCTGCCCTGTGGGGGGCATGGCGGACCGACAACATCATCGGCAATGATACACTGTTCTCAAACCGAAGTCTCCGAGTCGAAGGAATTCTATTGCTTGCAGAAGACGTAGATCGGCCCGAATCCGGAAAGCGGGTGCGAGGAATACGTATCAATTTAAAGACAAAACTGGAGAATCTCTCGAAATTTCTGGGCATTCGAGTGAATATTGTTACGGAAGAGGAGTTCCGCCAACGCTACGCACATCTTCTGATCTGATCGCCGCCCGATTCCCGCTGCACACTTCCAAAAATGCAAAGGGCGAGATCACTCCCGCCCCCGCAATATCAAATGTGCCTTCTACGCTTGTAGAAGCCTCCAGAACAACCTCTGGAGCAAATCCTCAGATCGCTGCGCCGCCCATCTCACGTGTGGAGATGCGGAACACTTCTTCGAGAGGAAGGACGAAGACCTTACCGTCGCCGGGTTTGCCCGAGAAGCAAACCTTTTGAATCGTATCGGTCGTCGGCTTCACGAAGTCATCGTTGCAGGCGATCATGATCATCAGTTTATTGACGAACTTCACCTGTACTTCCTGACCGCGGAAGATCTCTTTATGTCCTTTCTGGCGTCCGAAGCCGCGCACGTCCATCAGCGTCATACGGGTAACGTCGACCTTCTCAAGTTCTACCTGCACCTCGTCAAGTTTGTGGTGCGGGATGATGGCAATTACCATTTTCATACTGTATACCTCTTAATAATCGCAGGCGAGCTTATCGAGCCCGGGCCTGGAAGTCAGGATAAGCCTCGTTGCCGTGCTCGCCGATGTCAAGGCCTTCAATCTCTTCCTCTTTCGAAACACGAATACCGAGGGTGAACTTGAGGATAGCCCAGACGATGGCCGAAGCGGCGAAGACATAAACAGCGACGACAGCGATGCCTTTCAGCTGGACCAGAGTCTGATCAAGCATGCCGAGGCCGGTGGGAAGGGCGGCAACCGTCGTGGCGATGTCGTTGTTATAGAACAGTCCCAGAGCAAGCGTTCCCCAGATACCGTTGCCGAGGTGAACGGGAATCGCACCGACCGGATCATCGATCTTCAGTTTATCCAGAAGCAGCGTCAGGAAGACGACAAGCACGCCGCCGATCGCTCCGATAATGGCGCCGGACGTCATAGTAACAAAGGCGCACGGTGCGGTGATGGCCACAAGACCGGCAAGCAGGCCGTTGATCAACATACCGATATCAGGCTTACCGACAAGGATCCAGGCGGTGATCATAGCAGTGATGGCACCTGTCATGGCGGCGATGTTGGTGATGACCATCACATAAGCGATAGCCGAGCCGTCGCCAGCCGACATCGTCGAGCCGGGGTTGAATCCGAACCAGCCCATCCATAGAATGATGGCGCCCAGAGAGGCAGAGGTCATGTTATGGCCCTGGATCGGGAAGACCTTGCCATCGATGTATTTTCCGAGACGCGGTCCGAGAAAGAGAATACCGGCAAGTGCGGCCCATCCACCGACTGAGTGAACGACAGTAGAACCGGCGAAGTCGCGAAAGTTGTTCGAGCCGAGGAATCCACCGCCCCAGATCCAGTGACCGCTGATCGGATAAATCACGGCGACAAGGATGAAGCTGAAGATCAGGAAAGAGGTGAACTTGATACGCTCGGCAACGGCACCCGAAACGATCGTTGCGGCCGTTCCTGCGAAAACAAGCTGAAAGAAGAACTTCGCCCACAGCGGAATCGGAGTCCAGTTGATCGAATTATACACACCCTCGTAAACGGCGGTGGAGAACGGATTCATGGCCTCGTAGCCCGCGCCGAGAGCCGGCGAGTTATCCGCGCCCGAGACGAAGAACAGACCCTGCGTTCCGAAGAAGGCGTTTCCGTCGCCGAACATCAGGCCCCAGCCGATGATCCAGAACGACAGCGTGGCGATGCCGAAGACGACGAAGTTCTTGGCAAGGATGTTGACCGTGTTTTTAGAGCGGTTAAATCCGGACTCAACGAGGGCGAAGCCGGCGTTCATCCAGAACACAAGAATACCGGCAATGAGCACCCATACGGTGTCAAGGCCGATGCGAAGAGCCGAGGCTCCTCCGGTGAGATCATCCAGCACTTTGGTAACATCGACCGTTGCAGGCGGTTCGTCAGCCAGTAAGAGTCCGGGGACAGCAAGACAGAAGAAGAGGACGGCTGAAAGGGCCGGTCTTCCCGTCGATTTGATCCAGCGTTTCATAGACTTTAGATTTCTCCTTTGGGGGAGCATATGCTCCAGGAGAATGATTGCAAAGAGCGTACCAATCGAGCGGAGGCCTTCTGTCGCTCAGTACGGACCAATCAGAGCAATGTGCCGTTTTTTATAGCAAACTGCACCCGCTGTTTTGTGTGCAGAACAGGCGATCAGAGCGGATGTTGTCGGTCACGGCAAAACGCGGGCATTCCTTTCATTCGACCCAGCGCCGGTCCGTTCCCGGAAGCAGATCGTCGCGCACAAAGGCAAAATCCCCGTGTTTCAATTGCGGTTGGTAGCGAAACCAGACCTCTACGGTGCGCGCCGGTATCTCTTCTTGCTGAATGCTTTCATCGGCAGCACGGTAGAGCCGCGGCAGCTCGGCCGAGAACCGATAATAATAGACGGGGATGCCCTGAACACGGGCGTATAGCAAGCGCCGGCCGGGCGGAACCTCACTGACACTCAAAGCCTCGGCAGGGAAACGCTCTTTCCAGGACTTCTTTGCAAGGGTCAGAGCCTCCTGATACGATGGAAAGGCCTCGGCCTGAAGCATGCCTGGAACAAAGAAGGCCAGGCTCAGAAGAATGAGGATTTTCCTTTTCACCAGTCCTATTTTTCAGCCTCAGTAGCCGGGAGAAGAGATTTTCTTGACCGATACTCTGAAAGGGCAGGCTGGGCGCTTGAGAAGGCAGGGAGAAGACGATGAGCAACAGAGCAGACGGCGGTTTATTCAGATCTTTCTTGAAGCCATACGTCGATGCCGACTACGCTGAACAGCAACGAGCCCGCACCATCGTCTGGACGGCGCTTATTATTATGCTGGCCGCTTTTCTTCTCGCCGCCTCATCGCTTCTGCTCAGAGGTCGTCCCGTCACACATCCGGCCGTTATCGCCTCGGCGACGATGCTACTGCTGACGTTGCTTTCGCTTTTTGCATTAAAGAAAGGCTTTCGTAAAGGATCGGCGCACCTGATCGTTATCTCGACGGCGACGGCGATCTGGGCGGTCGCCTTTTCTGATCTGAGAGGTCAGAATCCCGGCGACATCTTCTTCACCTATGTCTATATCTTTCCGATCCTGGCCTTCGCCGGATTGTTAACCGACCGGAGGTCGGTCTTTCTCTATGCAGTATTCCAGGCGGCGCTCATCGTTCTTCTCACCTATTCGCTCTTTTCGCTGGGCAGGATCGACCGCGATCTCGCCATCAACTTCGGATTGGATGGCATTATATCGGCGCTTGTTTTCAGCGGCATCACGGCGGCCTTCCTCGGTATCGAGCTGCGCGCACGGCAGATCGTCGACCAGCGCCATGCAGAAAGCATGAGCCGACAGAATCGCATCGAGGCGCTGCTTGCGCATTCCTCTGATATGGCGTCTCGCCTCGCGGCGACCACAGAGCAGCTCTCGGTCACGTCAGACCGCTTTTCATCGGGCGCTCAGACGCAGGCGGCCAGTGTTGAAGAGATCACGGCGACGATCGAAGAGGTTGCGGCAAGCGGAGAGGAGGTGCTCGGACTTTCACGATCGCAGTACTCGCTCTCACAGCGCATCCAGCAACTGATGCGACAGCTTGAGGCCATCGTGCGACACACCGCAGGCGAGATGACCGAAGCGCTGAAACTGCGCGACGAGTTAACGGGACTTGCCGATAAGTCAAAGGCCGAGATCGACGAAGCGCTGCAGAGCATGCGACGCACACAGGAACGCTTTCAGGAGGCGAAGGGAACGGTATCGGTCATCGATGAAATCTCGGATCGCATCAACCTGCTTTCGCTGAACGCCTCCATCGAGGCGGCACGAGCTGGAGAACACGGTCGGGGGTTCGCCGTCGTCGCCCAGGAGGTCGGTAAGCTCGCCGACAGCACATCGACGAATCTGAAATCAGTCAGCGGCATCTTTGAACGAGGTAGCTCAGAGATTGATCGAGCGCACCGTCAGATCCAGGCTTTTCACGAGCTACTTGCACAGATGATGCAGAGCATCGGCGGATTCAGCGAACGCATCGATACGGTCGTCCGGTTAACGGATCAGGACCTGAATCTGAACGAGCAGGCGGGCGAGGTGGCCACCGATATGCTGGAAAGCTCCCGCAAGGTACTCACGGCCAGCCAGGAGCAGAAAGGCGCCCTGAATGAGATGGTAAAAAGCGTTTCGGTGATCAATAACGTCACACAGGAGATCGCCCGCGGAGCGCAGGAGATCAGCGATTCTTCAAAGCAGCTCTCAAAAGCGGCCCATGAGCTCTCTGAAGTGGCCACCGATCATGAAGGGCCTTAGCAGGCTGCTTTTTCAGCTGCCTGTTAGGGGCCGCTTTTTATTCGCCTTCGAATTCGCAGATGGCGAATACGGGATAACCCTTATCCCTGATCTTTTTCGAGCCGCCCAGATCGGGAAGATCGACGATGGCGGCCACCTCGACAATCTCGGCCTGGAGCTCTTTTAAGAGATCACAGGCGGCGAGCATCGTGCCTCCGGTGGCAATCAGGTCGTCGACGACGATGCAGCGATCTCCTGGCTTGCAGGCATCGATATGAATCTCGATCGTTTCCTGTCCGTATTCAAGCTCATACGATCGGCTGATCGTTTTATACGGAAGCTTGCCTTTTTTGCGAATCGGCACGAAGGGCAGATTGAGGCCATAGGCGATGGTAACGCCGATCAAGAAGCCGCGCGCATCCAGGCCGGCGACGAACTTCAGATCGCGCCCCATATAACGCTGGATCAGGGCGTCCAGGAATCCGCGAAGGGCCTTCGCATCCTGAAAGATCGTCGTGATGTCGCGAAACATGACGCCCTTCTGCGGCCAGTCGGGCACCGTGCGGATGGCGTTACGAATATAGTCTTTATCGATCGAATGCATATTAACCTCGTTCTATCTGGCCGGCGATGAGCGTACCCACGCCGCGGTCGGTGAAGATTTCAAGAAGCAGGGCGTGCGGCACACGTCCGTCGATGATGTGCGTGCGTGCGACGCCGCTTTCGATGGCGTTCAAACAACACTCCACTTTGGGAATCATTCCGCCGCTGATCACGCCTTCGCGGATGAGCTCCCTTACGCGAACCGGCGTTAACCCCGTCAGCACCTCGTTTTCATGCAGCACGCCTTTCGTATCGGTGAGCAGTATAAGCTTATCGGCCTTCAGGGCGGCAGCGATCTCGCCGGCCATCGTATCGGCGTTGATGTTCATACTGCGTCCGTCGGCGTCGGGTGAGACGGGAGCGATGACGGGAATATAACCGCCTTCGATCATGGAATGCAGGATACCGGGTTCAATGCGGTCGATGGTGCCGACCTGACCGAGCGAAACCTGCTCGATAGAGCCGTCTTCTTTCATGCGGCTCAGATGGTGCGGTCTCGCAAGAGCGAGTCCGCCGTCTTTGCCCGAGATGCCGACGGCGCGACCGCCGGCCTGCTGGATCAGTGAGACGATCTCTTTATTGATCAGGCCCGAAAGCATCATCTCGACGACATCCATCGAGGCGCTGTCGGTAACGCGATGCCCGTCGATAAACTGCGTCGGGATCTTCAGCGTATCGAGCATCTTTGTAATTTGAGGACCTCCGCCATGCACGATGACGGGATGGATGCCGACAAACTTCAGAAGAACGACGTCGCGCGCAAAGCCGGCCCGTAAGGTCTGATCGGTCTGAGCGGCGCCACCGTATTTTACGACAAGGATGCGGCCGGCGAAACGCTGAATATAGGGCAGGGCCTCAAGCAGAAGCTCGGCCCGTTTCGAAAGATCTTCAACCATTGTTTTCAAGCATCTTTATAAAGTTCTGGATGGAATTATAGTCCTTTTCGAGGCTGTGCGAGTAGATCTCTGCAATGGCCGCCTCGACGACTCCCGATACGAGAAAGGCGCTGCTCGAAATCTTGATAGCGTAGGTGCGCTCTGAGGCGCCGTCGCCTTTAGCGCGGTACTCGGACTCTCCCTCGATCACGAAAAGAGGCTGTCCCTGCCCACCGGGGATAACGCGAAACGTATGCCGGTTCGTATCGAGATGAAAGTCAGACGTTTCAATGAGAGTATCGGCGCCTGACGGAAGTATCGTGGCGAGAACGGCCGGCATGGATTCGGCGATGGAGATATGGCGCACCTGATGCAGCTTATCGCCCTCACGGTGCTCTTCGACGATCGTCACGTTTTTCAACTCGGGGAATTTATCAAGATGCTTGTAGCGTTCTTCGCGGGCGCGAAGCAGAGCGGGCAGGTCCACCGAGAATTCCTGGTTTACGTTGAGCGTTTTCATACATTCTCCTGTCAGATCGCCGGATGGCCGAATTTCAAGCGCCGGACGTGTTGTACACGGGCCGCCTCTACGGTCATCCTTTTTTTAATACGGGGTTTCCTACCTTGCGCTGCCACGCGCACATCCGCCGGCTGCATGGAAAATCGAATCAGCGGGGCGCTCTCAGAACTGAAAATAGAGAAAGTTCGGAGTATCGGGCGTTGCAAGCACAAGCACCAGGACGACCATCGCCGTAAGCAAGAACACAAGCTTACCGCGATTCTCGGGCTTCCAGAAGTAGTCGAGCTTGCGATGGTTAAAGTACAGTTCGTAAGCCCAGAGAAAGACGAGGAACCAGATATAGTCGGCATAGAGCGACGCCGGCATATCCTTGATCATGGTAACGGCCGCGAGCCCGTGCACGATGTCGTTCAGGTTCTCGATGCCGAAAAGCCGGCCTTGCATCTGCGTGGCCAGCGCCATATCGGGGGCACGAAACCAGATGAAGCCGAAATTCAGGAAGAAGAAGAGGATAACGCGAGCGGCGATCCCCCACGAAATCTTATAGCGCGTGTTCAGAATCTCGCGAAGCTTCGTCATCGAAAACAGACGATGCACGACGACCATGACGAACTGCCATACCCCCCAGGCGACGAAATGATAGGAAGCTCCATGCCAGATGCCCGTTGCGAACCAGACGACAAAGATGTTTGCATAAAGACGGAACGGGCCGACGCGCGATCCGCCGAGCGGAATATAAAGATAATCGCGAAGCCATGTGGTCAGCGAGATATGCCAGCGCGACCAGTGATCGGTAATATTACCCGCCGAAAAAGGATACAGGAAGTTGATCTCGAATTCGTAGCCGAAGAGACGGGCCACTCCGCGGGCGATATCGGTGTAACCGGCGAAGTCGAAGTAGATCTGCCATCCGAAGGCCAGCGAACCGATCCATATATCAAGCGGATTCAGATCGGCCTGGCCTGAAAAGACGCCGTTCACAAGAGGAGAAAGATTGTCGGCAAGCACAAGCTTGCGAAAGAAGCCCGAGACGATACGCGTCACACCGACGACGATATCGTCATACGTGACCGGCAGCGGATCATCCATCTGCTTGAAAAACGTCGTCGCCCGAACGATCGGCCCGGCCACAAGCTGCGGGAAAAACGTCACATAAAGAGCAAAGTCGACGACGCTGCGCCGGGCCTCGAGCTGCCCGCGATAAACGTCGATCGTATACGACATGGACTGGAACGTATAGAACGAGATACCCACAGGCAGGAGAATGTCAAGGGCGGGGAAGGCGAAGATCGTATCGCCTGTGGGCAGCGTATCGTTTACGATCTCGATGCCGAAGTTTGTATATTTAAAAAAAGCGAGCAGCGACAGGTTCAGCGTCATCGAAACGGCAAGCCACATCCCCCCTGAAAGCGAAGACATGATACCACGCCCTGGATGGTGCCCCGTTCTTTCAAATTCGCGCCGGGCCTCGATGCCAAGAGCGGCGATGTAATCGTAGGCCGTCGAAACAAAGACGAGAACGAGGTACAGGGGCTCAAAAACGCCGTAGAAGTACAGAGAGGATAGGAGCAAAAAGATTCGCAGCGGACGCGTTTTCTTCCGTAAGAAGTGACCGACGGTGATCGTGATCAGAAAGAAAAAGAAGAAATGAAACGATGTAAAATTCATATCTGCTGCGGACAGTAGCAGAAAACTCCGGCCTCATGCCGGGTCAAAAACAATTTGACAGCATCTGGTGCATGGAGGAGTGAAAACCATGAAGAAAATTCTCGTCCTGTCTCTTATGATGACAGCTCTGATTGCCCTGGTCTCTTGCGGAAAGAAAAAGCCCGACGGCTCTCAATATGAAGCCGTATGCGCCAAGGTCGCGAAATGCGACAAACAGATGGCCGCCTTCCCCGAAATCGACAAACATTGCGTGAAGATGTTCGTTTCCCTCGAGCAGAAGCTGCCCGCTGCCGTTTCCCCGGCCGTTGAATGCATCAACAACACGCCTTGCGAAGAGCTGAGCTTCGCAAAATGCTCCGAGGGAATGGCCCAGAATCTACAGGGCATGATCCCTGGACTTCCCCAGCAATAAGCCTTTTAGGACATAGCCGGTTTACATCCGGCTATGTCCGGTCGTCTTCATCGAACGAACGGATCGACCGCAGAGTACCGTCAGGAGAGGCGGGCCGTTGCCGAAAGCTCTTCACAGAGCTGCGTTGCCCTGAAGTCATACGTCCATTCCTCTCTATTCAGAGTCAGCACCTTGCCATCATTCTTATGCTGGAACTGAAACCAGAAGGCCCATCCGTCCACGTCAAGCGGCGGCGTAAAATCGGCTTCGGGCAGGATCTCGCGAAAGATCGGAATGTCCGAAAGGTACACGGGCTTCTTGAAATAAAGGGCCTCAAGGGCGGGAAGACCGAATCCTTCATGCAGGCTTGAGAAGAAAAGAGCCTTTGCATTCTCATACAGCCAGAAGAGTTCTGCATCGGACGGCGAGGGCACGTAGAAGATTCCGCCTTCGGTCAGGCGATTTGCCTGCAGCTCTTCAAGAAGCGGGCTGACCTTCCATCCCGGGCTGCCGGCGATCACAAGGGCGGGCAGATACGAATTCGAAAGCCGGGCCTTTCGATACGCGTGAATCAGCGTATCAAAGTTCTTTCGCGCCTCAAGCGTGCCGACGGCGAGAAAGAATTCTTTCACGTCGCCCGGCAGCGACTGTGGAGGCATACGGTTTTCCGGGGGAATGCTCATACCCGGATAAAGAACGCTTAACCTGCGCGCATCGACGCCCGGCACGGTTCGCATAATATCGTTTCGCGTCGTCGACGAGAGGCAGAGAACTCTGTCGGCCGCAAGGATACTCTCTTTAAGAAACATACGCGAATAGACGCGATTCCATCCTTTCATCGTTTCGGGGGCGACAAACGGATTCACGTCATGCACGTTCATAATGACGGGCACGTCGGTTCGCTTTCGATAGTTATGCGGCAGAAGAAAGAGAGTGGACCAGAAAAGATCGGGGCGGATCTCGTTAACAAGGGTCGGCACTCTGCCGTGCAGCCAGGTCGGGCCGGATTTAGCAAAAAGAGAGCGATCGATCGTAATCTCAACATTCGGTCGGGCGAAGATCCCCGCGTAGCCGGAATGGAGCCCTTTTGGAGAGATCAGCTGCCAGTGCCAGTCGGGGCGATGCTTCACGGCGGCATCAAGCATGCCCGACAGATATCGTGCGTTCCCGTTCCCGAATGTGATGAGCGGACGGGCATCAACCAGAATCTTCATGTCAGGGGGCAGGATCTTTACGGTAGATCTTGCGTCAACTCCCACGTCTCAAATCCCATGCAGGGGGTTTGAGATGTGCGCTTACCTGAAAGGACTTGCTTGCAGAACGGGCAGCAGGAAAAAAAGCCCAATGTCTGATCGCCCTTCTCTTGCCTTTGAAAACACGGACTTCCTCCATACGAGAGATGCCCGCCCTCTGCGGATTCTCTCGGAATACCTTTATCCGCGAAAGATTTTCGCCGAACAGAAGGTCACCGATACCGTCGTCTTCTTCGGTTCGGCGCGCATCCCTTCGCCGGAGCATGCGGGAAAGCTGCCCGATGGAAAGGGCATCCTGAAACTGCGTCGTTTCTATGACGACGCCCGCGAGCTTGCCCATCGGATCACGGAATGGTCGATGCGGAATGCGGAGCCTCACGGTCACCGCGTCCTGGTCTGCACCGGCGGCGGCCCGGGCATCATGGAAGCGTCGAACAGAGGAGCGAAGGATGCCGGCGGCGACTCTATAGGCCTGAATATCGAGCTACCGAGAGAGCAGCTGCCCAACCCGTATATCTCGCCGCATCTGAACTTCGACTTTCACTACTTCTTCACACGCAAGTACTGGTTCCTGTATTATGCGCGGCTGCTCATCTCTTTTCCTGGTGGATTTGGTACCCTTGACGAGCTATTTGAAACGCTGACGCTCATGCAGACGAAAAACTTGAAGAACGACGTCCCGGTACTTCTATACGGACGCGAGTTCTGGAATCGTGTCGTCGATTTCGAATATCTTGTCGAGTCGGGCCTCATCGCGGCGGGCGATCTTAAGCTGTTCACGATCGTGGACGGAGTGGACGAAGCGATGGAGCACATATTACCTGTTCTGAAGGGGCAGCTCTGATCCTGATATGGCGATACAGGCGTCAAAATACAAATTCCTTGATCTCGTCCGCGAATCGGATGCCATCACGCGCGGTTCACAGGTCGGCGAGAAGAATCATCATGCCCTCTATCGCCTGATACGTCGGCTTTCGAGCATAGACCTGATTCGCAGCGGCCAGATCTATACGCTTGAAACGCCGATCGCCGAACTCACGGCAGCGAATCTGACGCGCAAGGCGCTCTCGTCCATCCTCAAGAACCTCATCGACGACCGGCTCATCACACAGCTTTTCATCATCAGGCCTGGCAAAAACGCCGTCCTCGAAGCCGTATCGTGCTACATCGCTCTGCCCACCGACGATCTCGTATCGCCCAATCAGCTCTATTATGAGATGATACTCAAAAGCGTGGCGAATATCGAAGAGGTTATCAAACAGTTACCCGTTTACAAACACGAAGACATCAAGAAGGATCTTGAAGCCGATTTCGCGGCGCGCGGAGCGCCTCCGTTTGATAAACTGAATCGTACCATCCTTGATCCGGTGCGTATCATCGTTCCCGGCATCTTTGATTTCGTTCCCGACGCCGATCTCATGCGTTTCGGAAAGGCCGATCTGAAAGAAGAGCTAATAAGGCGGCAGCTTTTCGCCGAGCTTTTTGAGTACGGCATGATGCCTCTCAAGAAAGAAGAGATATCTCCGCGCTTCGAGGTCGCCGGCGACTTTCTCACAAACCGACTGATCCCCCATTATCGAGACCGGCAGAATCTGAAGGCCGAACTTGAGGCCATCTACGTCGAGGAATCCGCCTATTATCTTGATCCGTTTGCGCCTCGTAACGCCGACTTTATCGTGCGCAAGGCGACGGCCATGAAGAAGAATCTGATCGGCCAGAGCCAGGGCGAGCGCATCCGTTTCCCTGGTCTTCTTGCCATCGAACAGATTCTACAGTTAGCCCCTTTTATCGAAGAGCTTAACCGAGACCAGGATAAGCGCGACATCCAGGAAGGCCTGAACGATATCATGACCCGGCTGCGTTCTATCGATTCGCAGAACTGGCAGGATATGGCCCTGTATCTTGACGAAGACGAGGTCGACGAGATACATCCCGACGTCTTCAAACAGCTGCTCTCAGCCAGAGACGTGATGAACTCAAGCTGGGAAACGGGGAAGGGCACTCTGCTCATCCTCGCGCGAAAGGATCGGCAGATCTTCGAAGGACTTGTGAACGGCATGGCAGCCTCCGAAGGCGTCGAGAACTGGCACGTTCTCGCCTTGAAGTTCATGATCGAGAAGTATGAATCCGACTTCCCCAATCTCTTTCAGGACGAGGGATTCCGTTCGATGTACGGAAGGCTGCTTCGTAAGGTCTATCTGCGTTATATACCCTTCTATCATAGAATCCTCATCTATCTCGGCATCCGCATCTTTCAGGACGGCGCCTTTCAGACGGCCAAAGATCGCATCATGGAAGAGCAGAGCCATCTTGCCGTTCGTAACAAACAACGCAAAGAAACACAGATGCAGAAGCGGCTTGTAGAGCGACGTGAGCGCCTGGCGAAGGCGAAAGATCTCGGCGCCGTTATGCGCATCAACGAGAAGATAGACGCCTGTTTTCGAAACGGCGAGCTGCCGACGGCGTCAAGGCTTGCAAAAGAAAGCTCGGGCATGGAACCGGCGGCTCTGCTTGATTTTCTTAAACGCAACTCGTTTCAGATGCTGCCCCTTGAGGGCGGCGATGACTCCATCGTCCTTTATCCGCTTGATCAGAACTGGAGGGTGCGCAGCGCCAGGCTGATCCGCCTGCTTGACTCCTGGAAAGAAAAGCAATCCGATGATGCCGATCCGGATCGCGGGCTCTTCTATCAGAGTCTGCCGCGCATCCGACGACTGCTTCTTGATCGCGGCGTCGCCGGACAGAAGAAAAAAGACGAAGAGGACCCTTACGAGAAATTCAGCCAGGAATTGAAGAAGCACAAAGAACAAGCGCCAGATGCGGACCTTGACATCTGACGTTGTTAAAGAGGAAACAGATGGAAACGAAAGATTTGCTGGAAGAGTTAAAAAACAAGATCGAACGACTGGAACGCGAGAATCGCAACCTTCTCGACGAAATGAACTACGCGAAAGAGTCGCCATATTTACAGAGCTCTATTCTGCATCTGCACTATGAAGTCGTGATTAACCGTGACGAGGTCATGTCGAAAGAGTTCGGGCATCGTATCAACGAAAAGCACGGAACCATGTATGAGATCAAAACGCAGTCCCGCCGCCTGGCGCAGCTTCTCGGGCTTGATGCCGACGGCATCCGCATGATGGTTACGGAGGCCGTGCAAAACATCATCGAACACGGCTACGGAAAATTCGTGCACGTATCACTGGATGTGCATAACAATGCCGTAAATCCCTATATGGTATGCAGCTTCAAGCATGAGCTGCCGCCCGGCGAGGTGTATACGCTGAGCGACATCAACCGCAACGCTCTCAAAGGAGACGTCACCTCGGAGCATTTCGATTTCGAAAGCAGCCGCGGCCGCGGCGAATTCATCATGAAAGAACTGACAGACGAACGCCGCATCATCAACGGAATCGAGATCAACCCCGACGGGCAGAAGATACGGTATTTCAAGCGCATCCTCATCAAGTATTCGAATCCGCAGGGACCGCACGAAAAGGTAACCTTCTCGGAGCTCAAGCGCGAGATCGACAGGCTCGACATCGACGACGTCGTCTGCTACTTCCACGTCCATCATCTGAGCGAAGAACCCACCGCCGTCACCATCGCCACGCTGCGATCATCGGCCCGCCGCGTCTCTGAGATCATGAAAGAAAACGGATTCCAGCCCGTAGACGAAGAGAACTACTATCGCACCGTCTTCGCCACCTACAGACCCGTCGCCGACGCCGCCATGGATAAAGAAAAGCTGCTCGGCCTTTTTGCAAAAGTCAGACAGATCGTGCATCAGGAGCTTGATGACCGTGCCGCATCCTGAGCGAGCTGCGACCTTTGAGGCCTTCTGGCCCGTATATCTCTACGCACATCGTAAATCGGTGACGCGTGGATTTCACTATACGGGCTCGCTTTCCGCTATCGTCGTTCTCGTTCTCGCCGGCCTGATCGATCTCAGGCTGGCCCTGCTTGCCCCCGTCGTCGGCTACGGCTGCGCCTGGATCGGACATTTCGGCTTTGAGAAGAACCGCCCGGCTGCCTTCAGTCAGCCGATCTATTCGTTTCTTGCGGACTGGAAGATGCTATGGTGCTTTCTTACAGGTAGGCTGCGTCGCGAGTTCGAGCGGCATAAGATTGAGCCTATCTGATACAGATCAAACGACCCGTTTTTTACCGCTGAGGTCGCGGAGGGCGCAGAGGAAGCCACTGAGGTATGATTCTGTCTTCTTTCGCGTTTTTCGTGGACAAGAATTCTTTTTACCGCGAAAGGCGCGAAATACGCGAAAAAGATCCGGTCACATGCAAACAAGATAGAATCAGTCTTCTGAGATCGAAAATCCTATCTCTTTTCTCTGAGTCCTCCGTGCTCTCCGTGGTTAACAATTCCTCTGACCAGGCAAAAGCCGGTGCACCACGGAGGGCGCTGAGGTGGCAGCGAGTTATCTGCTCGAACGTGAAACGCGTACACCTGACCAATCTGAAAATCCAGAGGCCAGCCGCAGTACTGGAATGCCTCGCGAACGTAGCAGCGCCTGGGCATTCACTGACAGCAGGCAGTAGGGGCCGCGGCAGTATACGATCAATTCACGATCCTTCGGCAATTTTACGGCCTGTTTCTTGAGATCTTCAAAAGGTATATTAATGGCTCCGGCAATATGCCCTTTATTGTACTCCTCCGCAGAGCGCACATCTATAAGAAGCGGATCCTCCATTCTGATTTTCTTCTGACATTCCTTTTCGCTGATGCTATCGCCGGCAGCAGCTCCGTCGGGGAGGTCTGACTTAAGCCCGCGGAATACAGCAAACCGTTCCAGTGCTTCAAGCAGTTCACGGATCGGACCATTCTGCAGGCTGTAAAGGACATGCTTTCCGTCACGACGCGTCGCTACCATATTTGATTTTTTCAGGATTTGCAGGTGTTGTGAAGTGCTGGCTGTGGGTATTCCCGATAGCTCAGAGAGTGTTTCAACAGATTTCTCCCCCGCCGCAATGAGCAACATGAGGATGATCCGGGAATCGTTTCCCAGCGTGCCGGCAATACCGCTCATACGCGAAATCGTATCAATATCCTTCACCGGTCTATGCAGTGCTGCAGGGCATTCTGTGGCGAATACTTTTTAGCCTGACCTCCGCCGGAGACCGGGCTCACAAAAAAAGATCGACGTTCTGTCATTCAATTAATATATTGAATGACAGAACGATATCACGGAGGTTCTATGAATATCACAACAGCAGTGATGGTGCAAATCCTTGCCGTTGGAGCAGGGGCTACCCTCACCATGGATATCTGGCGTTTCCTTTTACTGAAGGTATTTGGAATAAACTCGCTTGATTTAAGTCTGCTCGGTCGGTGGGTCGGACATCTACCACACGGTCGGTTCTTCCATGCAAAGATCGCCGGCAGCGAAAGAATCAAAGGAGAACTGCTTCTGGGCTGGATCACACACTATGGCATCGGTATCGGATTTGCGATGATGCTCTCCCTTTTCTGGGGAGCTGCATGGTTTGCATCTCCAGTGCTTTTACCAGCTCTCACAGTTGGTCTTGCCACGGTCCTGGCTCCATGGTTCATCATGCAACCCGCAATGGGCCTCGGCGTTACAGCGGCAAACGCACCGTCGCCGAATGCAGTACGTCTGCGCAATCTGGCAATCCACCTTGTTTACGGGCTTGGTCTCTACGTTTCAGCACTGGCGTTGAACTGGCTTATCGCCTCGATCCGATTTAACCTCTGAGGTCGCTGAGTGCATAGAGAAAGCCCGATAGCATGCCGTCCCAACAACCGAGTGAGGTTCAGGAATCTATGGAGAATCGCACAAATCGTTATTGAATGGTGTAATTATCCACTGCGCCTCGACAGGAAATTGAAGTGGCTTGAGCAAGCCTTCCCAGATGGCTGAACCTATTGCATTCTTCAGCCAGAAGTACTTGAGAGCAATCATCAATTCCCAACGCCCGAACTTCGGCGACCGCATTTTTCTTTCCAAATCATAGAATGTCGGCACGTGTCCTCTTTCTGTTTCATCATGGATATGATGGTAGAGCCAATTCATCTGGTCTCGGTTTACTCGGAAAACCGAATCAAAGGCAGCGTGAAGACTCCTTTCATGATCATCGTCCAGAATCGGATAAACATCATTTTTCCAGGCAAAAGCATAGCCATCACTGAAACACTTCGCTGTTTCAGTGCCTCTAAACGCTAAGAGGATATTCCCTTTCTGTGTAGCATACATCATACGCTTTAATTCATCCATCCGCCGGTACCCCCCCGGGAGCTGCTCATAATTATCATCCAACAAGCCCCCGGATATATTTTCATTATCTACATTCCCGAAAGAGGGTTTACCAAAAATAATGATCGAGCTGGCAATGGGCGAGGGAAACCGCTGAGGTCGCGGAGGGCGCAGAGAAAGCCGCTGAGGTATGATTCTGTCTTCTTTCGCGTTTTTCGTGCTTTTCGTGGACAAGGATTCTTTTGACCGCGCAAAACGCGAAAGCGATCCGGTTTATGCCCCTAAATCAATCCGAGAGGTCATGGCCTTTGGGGTCGAAAACTCTATTACTTTCCGCTGTCGTTCCTCGGTAATCTCTGCAGTTCATCTCTCTCCCTGTCTTCTCAGCGTCCTCGGTGCCCTCCGCGGTTAAACCATTCCCAGTCAAAATCACCGTAACAAGCAGGGATGCTAGATTCCGGGCAGAGCATCTAACCCACGCACAGCTTCCGATAATCATTATTATGTCACCAAAAGGCGAGACGCCTGCCCGTCGATCGGCCCATTTTTTGCTTGCAATGATACTGAGTCTCATTATGTTGTAGCTATGTTCATCTGTAGCTGCCGGGCCGTGACTGACCGCCAGATCAAGGCGTCCATCGATTCCGGGAATGATAATCTGCATGCTATCATGGAAGATACCGGAGCCGGAGACTGCTGCGGAAGCTGCCAGGAAGATATGCTGCAGATGATCCTTGATTCGCTGCCTCCTCGGGCGGAGCAGCAGGAAGCGAACCTGCAACTGCATTGATCGCCGTCTGTCGATCTGACTTTTTCTTGATCAGAATGCGAAGAAATGCCGAAAAGGCTTTTCGGATGGCGCCTCTGTGTTTTCTTCTGCCGATATGAAAGGCGACACAAAGGTTCTCGAATTCCTGAACCACGTTCTCAAAAACGAACTCACGGCTATCAACCAGTATTTCCTTCATGCTAAAATGCTGAAGAACTGGGGCATCAATAAGCTGGCCTCGATCACCCATAAAGAATCCATCGATGAGATGAAGCATGGCGATCGTGTCATCGAGCGCATCCTCTTTCTCGAAGGGCTGCCCAATCTGCAGGATCTCGGCCGTCTGCGTATCGGTGAGAACACGCAGGAGATTCTCAAATCCGATCTGGCCCTTGAAAACCTGGCCATCCCCGTTCTGCGAGACGCCATTCAGCACTGCGAGCAGGTGCGCGATTTCGTCAGCCGCGAGCTTTTTGAAGACATCCTCGAAGACGAAGAAGAGCACGTCGATTTTCTCGAAACCCAGCTTGATCTGATCGAAAAAATGGGATTGCAGAACTACATCCAGTCCATGTCAGATATCAGCTGAGATCTTCGGCAAGAATGGTTCCACAAAGGCCGCTGCTTTCGCTTTAAGGGCGAGGCGGCCGCCAAGCTCCAGGAGCGACCTGTCTTCCCGTTTCGCAGACCTTACGACCAGAGCATCCAGCTCGACTCAGGCTTCAGGTCGCCAGGCGATTTCTCAATCGACGCTGTGAACGAATTCCTGGATGGCCTTCGCTATCGACGTGTAGGTCTGCTCGAACTTCTCATCGTCCTGTTCCAGCAGCGTACAGCGGAATCCCTGTAACTCGCCGCATACGAAGCCCGTAAGCGGAACGACGCATATGTTATGCGCGGCAAGCAGCTGATAGACGAACTTGCGGTCGGGCTCGATCGGTTCGGCGGTGATGCCCGCCACATACTTCTCGATCTCTCCGTTCGGGATGCGCAGATTCATGCGATTGTTCAGCGGCACCTGAAAGACGAAGCTTGCATAAAAGGCTCCGCGCGGAGGATTGAGGATGACCTCGGGAATACCGGCGAAGATCTCGGCAAGCTTGCGGCTTCTTCTCTCATAGAAGGAATTGCGTTCTGCAACCCAGGCGTCATAGCGCGGATCGCCCATGATCTCGGGGATGACGGCCTGCGGAAGCGTGGTGCTTGAAACCTCGAGCATCTTCGCGTTCAGAATACTCTGCACGTATTTCTCGAACATCGGCTCGCTGTGATGGTTATACACCTCGATCCAGCCGCAGCGCGATCCGGGCCAGGGGAATTCTTTTGAAATACCTTTCAGCGAGATGGCGGGCACGTCGCCGATGACATCCGAGACGTGGGTGGCCGTCGCCCCGCCGTAGGTCATGTTGATATAGATTTCGTCGGCGATGATAAAGAGCCTGAACTTGCGTGCGATGTCGATGATCTCGCGGATGACGCCCTCGGGGAATACGGCTCCCGTAGGGTTATCCGGATTGATGATCATGATGCCGGCGATGGCCTCGTTATACTTTACCTTGTTGTAAAGCTCCTGCATGTCGGGCATCCAGCCGTTCTCGGGAACGAGCCTGTAGGTGATCGGTGCATAACCCGAATGAGCGGCCTCGGCCGATGAATGCGTCGGGTACGCCGGCGACGGGCCGATGACGCGAGCCTCGCGGCGCAGGAATCCGTAGATCTTGCTCACGGCGTCGCCCAGCCCGTTAAAGAAGAGGATGTCGTCCGCCTGGATCTGTGCCCCACCGCGACGGTTCAGGCGTTCGGCCAGGAATTCGCGCGTACGCAGCAGCCCTCGCGTCGGGCTGTAGGCGTAGGTACTGTCGTCGCGCACGGCGCGTGCGATGCAATCCTTCATCCAGTCGGGCAGATGCTGCCCCTTCTGCACCGGATCACCGATGTTTTCCCAGAGGATGGGCTTGCCGCTCAACGCCGCAATCCGGTTCGCCACCTCGACGATCTTACGGATTTCATAGTTGAGCTCGGTTGCACCGATGTGGACGATATTTGTACGCATGGCCTTATCCCGGTTTTTTTTGCGAACGACACCGGTCAAACGTTTCGACCGGCGCCTCAGAACACCGGAATAGAAATACCTACCTCTGCCCGACCGATGCGTATATTACCGCTGCGTGGATTAACGAGCACCTCGCGTCGGTCGAGAAACGACGTCGGAGCGCTCTTAATGGCAAACCAGGTCTCCGTGCCTCTTACATAGTAGAGGATGCCTCCTGTGCGATACCCGAGCCCGATATGCAGGCTTGCATGCGCCTCGGTCAGATACGGACCGGATCCGAAGCCCGCCAGCCAGCCGCGACCGGCACCGAGCCCTGCCCCTCCGAAAAGGTCGAATCCGTCATCGGGATTCAGATGATACAGAGCAAAGCCTTCGATTGACAGATCGGTGGCAAAAACGCTCGTGCTGCTTCGCGACGTTACGGGAAGATAGAGCCCCTGTAGCGACGGATCAAAGTAGCCGACAGTCTGCGTGATCTCGGAATAGCCCGGCGAATACAGGATGCCGCTGTTAATACCGCCTTCGATCAGATCGAGGCCGGCGCCGGAGTCTTCGACGATGGAACCGGCGGCGCGCCAGGCGTACCCGCCTGTGAACGACAGTCGATACGGCGACTCAGCACGCAGCGACGCCTGTGGCTGAGCGACAGAGAAGAAGCACAGGGCAGAAAAAAGGATAGCATACACCGGTGACGAAATACCGGGTATGCGTCGAGTGCAGGGAGTTACGGGCGCCCGACGGAAAAGACCGAATAGGCGCCCGTTTTCTTTCTCAGAGATTATCAATCACTGCTCCAATCATCGGATTTTGAGGACAGCCTATTAACAGGCCCATTACTACAAAAGGCTTTTTTTCTACCGGCCCGGAACGGGAGTAAAGGCCTCGCCGCTGAGTATCTCGGCCGGGCCAAAACGCGCCTTATAGTTCATCGCCGGGCATCCTTCGATGTAATAACCTGGATAATGATAGGCAAGGCCCATCTCACGGGCCAGATGCATCTCAAGAAGCATCGAATAGACGCCGGGGCTGTAGCGGGCCACGTCGGGGTCAAAGAAGAAATACACCGACGAAAGAACATCCTCTACGATATCGATGATGCTCAGACCGACCGGACGGCCATTATGAAGCAGCACAAGCTCTTTTGTGTTTGCACCGAGAAACGAAGAAACAAAGAACTCACGGTAGCCCTGCTCGTCGAGATCAGACTCGTACGTGCGATGCTGATACAGAAGATAACGCCGGTACAACCGCAGCTTTTTCGGATCAAACTCAGGCTTCTGCAAAGAATATGTGAAGACTCGCTGGCCTTTTTTCCAGACGCGTCTCTGTGAATCGGTCATCGAAAACGAAGCAAGCGGTATGCGCAACACCCTGCACTCCTGACATCCCGCGCAATCCGGTCGATAGAGCCCGCTACCCGTGCGTCGATATCCCTCGTCCAGCAGTTCCCTGTAGGTTGCGGCATCCAGACTGCCGTCCAGATAGAGCAGAGAAGCCATGCGATCGGGCAGATAACTGCACCGATGATTATGATGGCCCAGATATAAGGCATTCTCGATCTCGTATCTACGTTCAGGGCTGAGTTTCATGAGATGTTCTCAAATTGGCTTTACCTGCACCCTTATAAAAAAAAACAAGTTTTTATGAAGCGAATTTTTAATTTTTCCGCCGGTCCGGCCACTCTTCCCCTTGAAGTGCTTACCGAGGCCCGCGATGAGTTCCTGGACTTTCAGGGTTCGGGGATGTCTATCATCGAGATGTCCCACCGCGGTGGCATTTTTCAAAAAGTTCACGACGAATCGATGGCCCGACTGCGCGCCGTCGCCGCCATTCCCGAACGATTTGATATTCTTTACATGACGGGCGGTGCGTCGACGCAATTCGCTCTCATTCCCATGAACCTCGCCCGTAAAGGCGGTAAGGCCGGTTATATCAATACCGGCGTATGGTCGAAGAAGGCGATCGAGCAGGCAAAGATCCTCGGCGTCGATTTTGTCGAGGTGGCCAGCTCGAAAGATCAGAACCACAACTACATCCCCTCGCCGATCAACGTTCCGGCCGGCCTGGATTACGTGCACATGACGTCGAACAATACGATCTATGGCACGCAGTTCCGTACGCTGCCGAATCCGGGCGATTCGAAGCTTGTCGTCGACATGAGCTCTGATTTTCTTTCCCGTCCCATCGACTGGTCGCATATCGGTATGGCCTATGCCGGATTGCAGAAGAACGCCGGGCCGTCGGGGCTGACCGTCGTTATCATCGATCGCGAGTACTACGAGCGCGAAAAAGAAGAAACGCCGAGCATGTTCCGTTACAGCACCTTCGCTAAAGAGCAATCGCTGTATAACACGCCTCCGACCTTCCAGATCTATATGTTCGGCCTTGTGCTGAAGTGGATCGAGAAGCAGGGCGGCCTGACTGCCGTCGACGCAGCCAACGAGAAAAAGGCAAAGCTGATCTATGACGTCATCGACGCTCATCCGGATTTCTATCTCGGCCATGCGCGCAAAGAAGATCGCTCGCTGATGAACGTGACCTGGAACCTTGCAAAACAGGAGCTGACCGACGATTTCCTGAAAGGAACGAAGGCAGCATCGATGGACGGGCTGAAAGGACACCGCTCGGTCGGCGGTCTGCGCGCCTCGATTTATAACGCCATGCCGCTGGAGGGCTGCCAGGCCCTTGCCGATTATATGAAGGACTTCCTCAAGAAGAACGGATAATATGCTCTGGCTCAGACTTGGCGACGGAGAACTGATCAACCTGGCTCATGCCCGATCGATCAAAAAAGGCCCGAACTCGACGATTGAGATCTACATGGATCCGGTGTCGGGCCGCCGGGTTCTGCCTTTCGCCGGCGACGAGCAGCGCAACGAGATCTTCCAGAAACTGGTCGGCAATCTGATCAAGATGAGGGTCGCTCTCGAATGAGCGGCCCTTTTTTATCCCTGCTTTCTATCCCTACTTGAAAAAGAAAAGATACGCAAGGGCCAGGCCGATTAGGGAGCTGGACCAGGGCGACGACGTCAGCGGGCATGCCCCACTTTTACAGCCGATCAG
This sequence comes from Leptonema illini DSM 21528, assembly GCF_000243335.1. NCBI lineage: Bacteria > Pseudomonadati > Spirochaetota > Leptospiria > Leptospirales > Leptospiraceae > Leptonema > Leptonema illini. Next base: position 56,830 of record NZ_JH597775.1, read on the forward strand.
CCGGTAGTAGAGGTACCCGACAAGGGCACCGGCGGGCAGAACAAGCCATCGCAAAAGAGCGGGCGAGAATAAGGATTCCAACAAGACTTCCATAAGAAACCGTTTGAAGGGCAGGCAACACATCCGTCAAGTACAATACCCCCGCCGGGTATGCGGCCCTCGTTCCCGTTGCTACTTCCCGGGCAGATCCGTTTTTTCTTTGCTTCTGCATGGAGCAGACCAATCCTGTCCTCCGTATGAGCGAACCGCAACGGAATCGAATTCTACAGGGATGGCTGCTTGAGGCACTCTGGATCCTTTTACAGATCGTCGGTATGATCCTGTTTATCCCGCTTCCGGCGCATCGCACAGGCCGGCGCGGCCGCATCCTGATCGTCACCGATCTTCTCACCTCTCCGCTCTTTTATGTCTTTCTCAGATCGGCCCTGATCAAACAGGGATACTCGGTTTATTTCTACTATAACTTCAGCCCGTTTCGGTCGCTCAAGGAATCGGCGCGTCGCCTCTCACGACATATTGAAAAAGAGGGTCTGAGCCGATGCGTGCTGCTCGGTCACGGCGTCGGCGGACTTCTGCCGCTGGCTCTGCCCGATGAAGGTCGCAAGCGCGTCTACCATCTGCTGGGCCTGGGCACTCCGTTTCATGGAACCACCCTCGTCCGTCACCTGAGCTTTATTCCTTCGTTCCGCGATGTGACGTCTCGCAGCGATTTTCTTCTCGTGCATCGCATGAACGCCCTGCTTTTTGACGACTTCTCGCCCTTTTCGGCATGGTCGGATGAATGGATCGTTCCCGGCAGCCTCAGTCGTTTCGGCCAGGGCCGCGATCTGATCGTCGATTTTCCCGGACGCTTGAACCTCGTACTTTCTGGCGAGAACGTTCAGGCCGTCGTGGAGTTCCTCGGCCATAGCCATCCGACTACGGCTGTTGAGAAGGCGCAGATCGATATGTCGCGTGAGGCAAAGCTGGCGGCGCAGTCGAAGAAACAGGCCGCCGCTCCCGCCGACCGCAAGACTCGCCCCGCTGCGAAAAAAGCGGCGAAGAAAAGTAACACGAAAACGAGAAAAAGATAGTTCGATTCGCCTCTTTCTGCACCTGAAGGTGCATGAAGAATCTGCGTCTGTCGACCCTTTCACCCGAGCAGCGCCCGCGCGAGAAGGCGCGCAAAAACGGAGTCGAATCGCTCTCTGACCGCGAGCTGCTCGCCCTTGTGCTCGGGCGAGGACACCGCAATATGCATGTTTTGCAGATGGCCGAAGAGCTGCTCCGCTGTCTCGATCGCTCAAAAGACGTTTTACCCGATGCCGATGCCATTCAATCCATTCATGGAATCGGCCATGCCAGGGCGGCGATGGTGCTCGGCGCTCTGGAATTCGCAAGACGCCGCATCCGTCCTGGAGGGCATCGCATCAAAACGGCCGAAGACGCCTTTCATCTGATCAAGCACTATGCCGACCGACAGCAGGAACACTTCTTATGTATATCGTTAAACGGCGCAAACGAAGTTATTTGCACAAGAGTCGTGTCGATCGGCCTTCTCAATCGCACGCAGGTGCATCCTCGAGAGGTGTTTTCAGATCCTCTGAAAGACAGAGCCGGAGCCGTCATCATCGCTCATAACCATCCCTCGGGCAACGTCGAGCCCGGCAGTGACGATATTGAAACGACCCGACGCCTTCAGGAGGCGGGCCGGCTGCTCGGGATTGCCATCCTCGATCATATCGTCTTCAGCCTGGATCGTTATTTCAGTTTTGAAGAACATCGGCTGCTCTGATCCGTCTTAGAACACGTAGCCAAACCGGCTCTTCCCTTCAATAACAGGTTTAATTCGTTCAGTAATCGCTGAACGGATTGCCACAAGAGAAAGGTTTTTTTTTATGGAACGGATGCGAATTTTTAACCGATTCAGGCCGGCTCTTGCAGCCCTGCCCCTGCTTCTCATCATCGGCTGTGCCAGTGCATCGGCCGGAATCGCCACATCAAACGTGCCGCTCGGGAATCGAGAGTACGAGATTCTCGGCACCGCTGAGACGTCCACATCCTGGTGGTCGGTCGATCTGGGGATTATCGGGTTGCCGCTTGATGCGCCTCCTGTCGATGCTGCCGTTCAGAAGCTGCTCAGCGAAAAAGGCGGCGACGCTCTCGTCAACCTGCGCTACTCCACAGACCGTTCCATATTCCTCTTTATGACGCGACATCGCTTTCATCTCAAGGCCGATGTTGTGAAGCTGAAACCCGAGCCTGCACGGCGTAGGTAAGGCCCTTATGCAACGAAGGAAACGAAGCAGCGCACTTCTAACGGCGGCGCTCTTACTCAGCACGGTAGGCTGCTTTCCGGGCGGCATCGTTGATCGCGGCGGTTTCGTCGACGGTGCCGGAATTCTGCCCGAAGCGACCTCCGTTCGAAACGCCAGCTACCGAATCGTATGCCGCGACAGAGATGAGGTCAAACGCAGAGAGGAGCTGGTTGCGAAAGGAGAACCCGTGCCGAACACTCCTCCGGTTACTTACGTGGCGCCTGAAGAGTATAAGGGCGGATGCGAGGTGAACGGAGAGTCGTCCCGTTTCTTTCTCTTTCATCTGTGGCCCGTCACGCCGACGCTTGATCCGGCCTATGCAATGGGCTTACCGGTACAGGAGCTCGAAGGCGATACGATGATCAACATTCGTACCTGGCATGAAACGCACTATTATTCGATTCTCGGTCATGTGCGCGTCTTTCGCGTGCGCGGCGATGTGATCCGTTTTGAGGAGGCGAAGAAATGATGCGATATCGCCTGCTTATACGACTCGCCGTTCTGCTATCTCTGCTGCTTCTCGGCCGCTGCCTGCCCGTCGATACAAGCATCGAATTCGAAGACGCCTTCTCAGAGCTCTATGCCGCCATTGATTATAAGAGCAAGGAATGCGGACAGCAGCCGGCGGTACTGCTTCTACCACCAAAAAAGGTAAAGGAATACGGGCTACGGTTATGCTCGCTTTCTATTCTTCGCCAGCCCTGCCCTTTCAACGAATATCCGCTTTTCTGCGCTGAGATGTTCCTCGATCTTCCCGGCATCGACCCCTGATTCGGAGTTTGAATGAAACGCATTAATAAAAGCATCCTATCACCGTTTCGCATCGCCTTTATATGCCTCGTCCTGTTCGCCCTTTTTCCCGGAGCGCTGAGCGCCTTCGAATTGCGCCTTCGCGTTCTCGACTCGAAACAGAATCCGGTCGCCGACGCTCAGATCATCGTCATCGAAACGAAGCAGAAGGCCTTTACGGATAACCTTGGCGAGGCCGTCGTCGAGATTCCGGCCCCCGGTTTTTATACGTTCCGCACCATTCTGCCCGACGGCACGTTGCTTCAACCGCGCCTTCAGGTGCAGGCCCCCGGTCAGCGCCTGACCGTTTATGCTTCGCCTCCGCAGCGCGAAAGCGATGTCGTCGAACAGCAAACACAGACCGTAACGGGAGGCGACGGAGTACGCATCACCGGGCGCAAAGAGAAGCAGAATCTTTCGCGTTATACGGTGAGGCTCGACGAAATTAAAAGAATCCCCGGCCAGTTCGGAGAAGCGCTGCGCGGAATCGAAAACCTTCCCGGAACGAACGCTCCTCCTTTCGGGAACGGTGATATCGTGCTTCGCGGAGCGAACGAAAACGCGAATACTTATCTGTTTGACGATCTGCCGATCGGGTATCCCTTCCACCTGCTCGGGCTCAACTCCGTCGTGCAGAACGATATTATCAAATCTATCGATATCTATAACGGCGCCTATCCTGTTCGCTTCGGCGACGCCACAGGCGGTATCATCGCCATCGAGTCGATCGACGAGGTGAAGAAGCTGGGCGGGCATACGACGTTCTCGCTCTGGTCCTCCAGCGTTCTTTTAAAAGGGCCGATTCAGAGCGGAGCGGACGGCTACATCATCGCCGGCGCCCGTCTTTCCTATCTCGATCAGACGCTGAAGCCCTATATTCCGTCCGGAGTGGAGCTGATTCCCCGCTATGGAGACGCTCAGTTCAAGATTCGTTTCGATCTCACCGAAAAGCAGACGCTGTATTTCTATGCCCTGGGCGCTCAGGATACGTTTATTGCCGCTATTGAAAGGAAGCCCTCCTGGGACCCCACATCAGAACCGCCGCCCGAGCTTATCGGAGCAAGCATCGCCATCAACAGAGCCTTCAACACCGAGGCCCTGCGACATATATGGCAGCCGACCGGACGTATCTACTCTGAATCGACGCTTCTCTATCATAATAACATCACCTATCTCGACGGAACGATCGGCATCTATAACGCAAAGTTTCGAACAGAGGATGGTTATGCGGGCTTCCGCAACGAATCGTCGTTCGAACTTTTAAAGGACCATATCACGCTCGAAACGGGCGTCGAGGCGCGACGCTTTCGCTACATGAACCGGGGTACGACGCTTCGCAACAACGATCCCACATCTCTGAACAACGACTTCTTTGATGAGACGTCGCCGAACTTCTCTTCGGTTACTTCTGACGATCTCCAGTACGCCGACTACCATAGCGGCTACGCCATGCTTGTGCTTCGCTTCTGGCGCCTTGAGCTCAAGCCCGGCGGACGCATCGACCATTTCGGGCTCACCCGCCAGACGGCTCGCGATCCGCGCGGTACGGTGGCCTTCAAGATTACCGATTCGACGACACTGACGGCCGGGGCGGGCGTCTATCATCGCGTGCCTGATCCCGATCAGTATTCGGCCACCTCGGGTAACCCCGATCTCAAGATGGAGAAGGCCGTCCATCAGGCAGCCGGCATCGAGCATCGCTGGAAGTCCTGGACCTTTCGCCTCGAGGGATTCCGACAGTTCTACACCGATATGGTCGTCGAAGACGCCCTTATCCGAACTCCATACAAAGAGAATCCTGATCCGGTCGGTAAACTATCGCAGCCCGTACTGACCAACGCCCCCCTGTATTTCTCAAACGACGGAGAGGGTTATTCGGACGGTTTCGAAGTCTTCATTAAACGCGACAAAAAGCCCGATGCAAACGGTCTGTACGGATGGATCTCATACACCTGGTCGAGATCACTGCGAAACGATCATCAACCGAGAGCGAACGATCCGGCGGTAATCTGGCCGAACGAAGAGGAGCGCCAGCTTATCGCTCTGTATGACAACGGAAAAATGCGATACGCAGACTTTGACAGACGACATATCATCAACATCATTCTCGGCTACAAGGTGAACCGGGAATGGCAGATCGGCGGTAAATGGCGTTACACGACATCCACGCCGTACACGAACATCGTCGGCGACGATGGCGGCAAGACGCAGAACGACGGACGCCCGATCTTTCAGCCCGTCTATTCCGATAGAGAGAACGAACTGCGACTCAAACCCTATCACCGGCTTGATATCAGAATCGACCGTTTCTTCAACTATGAATGGGGTTACGGCAACGTCTTCTTCGAGGCCCTGAACATCTACCTGCGAGACAACCCCGGCGGACTATCATGGGATGAACGACGTCCCTACTCGGCCACCAACCCGCAGATTTCGGCCGAATTCGGCAACCTCGTCATTCCGGTGGGCGATAAAGAAGGCACCCGAGTACCGCTCTTTAACTTCGGCGTCGAAGTAATGTTCTGATCTGTCTTGGGCGCGAGATCATCCTGACCTGAAAGAGCCGGTTCTGGACCGGCTCCAGGAAAATGCAACGGATGCGATTGTTCACGATAGGTTAAACGAGAAAATCTCAGCGGTGATTCGCCGAGGCCCCATCTCTGGCCTCCGTATAACGCTTCATGGCCTCGTCGAGCACCGGGTCATAGCATTCCATGGCCATATGGGCGCCGTCGACAAAGGCATTGCAATAGAAGGGCTCACCTGCCGACAGGTCAAGGAAGGGGGCTCTCGCTCGAGCTTTATCAAGCCTTTTGCGCCAGGACTCCGTATAGAAAGCAATCCGTTCGTCTTCCTCAAGTTGCCGCTGCATCGGACGCGACACCTGCGGCCGAATGACAAGTAGAGGCGTCTTATTCTCGCGAGCAAGTGCAAGGGCGCTTTCGAAAAAGCTCCACTGCGTTTCTGATTCCGTATAATTGCCGTAAAGCCAGCCCTTTGTTCCCTCTGAGCTGATGGCCAGCGTGGCAAAATCCTTTTCAAACCATCCCGGAACGGGAATGGGCGAGAATCCACATCCGTTCGTCTCGCGCGTATAACGATCCGTCTCGAGGAAGAGCGGAAGAAGCCTGTCGTTTCCGTTGATGAGCATCGACAGCCGATCCGGGTGCGGCGGATACTTCATTCCAGCGAAAAGCCAGCGGCCGAGGAAGGCGCTGACGTCGTCACGATCGAATCTGTCGAAATTTGAGAGGATGAATCGCAGATCGAAGCTGTACTGCAGATTCGATCGCCTGAACCCCGGTGAGAATTCGTTGAACTGAAATGGATCCGATTCCAGGATCAGATAATCGGGCCGCACGCCGCTCTCGTATATGCGCTCAAGGATGTAGGCATAGTATGCGGGGGAGTTTACCGGAACGCTGAAGTTATACACTTCCCATTCCGAATGATTGCGACGGAACGTATCATAGTCGAAAAAAAGCAAGCGAGAGCTGCCGATGACGACAAGGGCTCTGTGCGGCCGGGCGATCTGCCCGCTTTCTTTCGCCCGTTCAGCCGCTTCTTTCCTCTCTCTTGCGCTTTCAGGAGAGAATTCAAGGGCAAGCTTTTCAAGCAACTCGTACTTGTATTCATAGTAGAGAGAGGTCGGATCTTTCTGCGTATGGATGCGCACGGTGCGCAGAAGGAACAGTTTATCGACAAGAAAAAAGGCCAGAAGCAGAAGGCCGGGTAGAATGAGAAGTTTCGCCTCGCGGGTCATGTCATCCCACCTTTATCAGGCCTTTCTGCCGATCAATCCTTTCCAGGCCATCCGGTGATGTAGAACTATGGCCAGAAGCACCACCCAGGTATAGAGCGAATACAGAGAAAGAGCTTCAAACCAGCGAAACGGTAGGATAGCGAGAAGAATCGCAAGCCCGGCCGGACCGTAGTGGGCAATGCGCTCCTCTGTGTTCATAGAATGCAGCGGCCCGGAGCCCATGCGCAGAGCAAGAGGTATCAGTAGAAGCGAATACGTATGATACCAGCTCACGCCCGACGACACAAGCGCCGTGAGCAGGGTCAACGAAAGGACTGCTGTGAAGAACGCTCCGTCACTCTTCAAATCGAGTGGCCTGCGCCAGGCGGCCATCAATAAGAGCAGACCGAGCGATCCGACAAGAGTCAGATTGATCAGTCGCACCGACATGGCAAAATAAGGCAGCTGCGGCGCCGTCAGATTAACAAGAGGCAGTGCAAACATCTCCTGTTTTCTATCGGAGCCGGCGATCATGAGCTTGCTCAGAGCGGCGCTGACGGTCTGATTATTCGCATAAGGACGTACGACAAGGTTCTTCTGATAGGTATCTATAAGAAAGCTGTACCACTGCTGGTGCCGGTCCAGGTTTTTCTGCCATCCACCCGTCATAGCCGGCACAAGGACGGCGAAAAGAATCCCGGCAACAAAACCGGCAAGGGCAAAGAAGCGACGACCGGCGAAGAGCACACCGGACAGGAAGGCGGGAATGATCTTGATCACGGTCGCCAGTCCGATTAAGAAGCCACCGAGAAAAGAGATCACGCCTTCGCGAAAAGACCAGAGCAGGCCGGCTCCGCACAGGAAGAGCAACAGGAACCCGACGTTTCCATTGGCCGCATTATCATCGAGGAAAGGGAAATAGAGAAGCGTGGCAATAGCGACGGCATACTCGTAAGTTGAGCCTTCTGTCTGCTTATGAAGCAGATACAGAAGCGCGGCCAGAAGGGCCAGTGAGACCGTCTGAAATATGATGGCCGCTGTTTTATAATCGAGCGTATGCAACGGCGTTAACAGAAAGGCGAAGAAGGGCGGATAGAGATAGGCGCCGACTCCTTTGCTCTCTATTAAAAGCTTCAGAAGCTCTTCGGGCTTCATGGTCGGCAGATCGACGCTCTGCTCGAAGATACTCTGCATGGCCCCCGTCTTGTAGAGATCTTCGTCTGCATTGAGCCGTCGTGAGGCCTCAAAGTAGTCCTCGAAATCGCTGCGACTGCGAAAGGGCGAGGGGCCTCGTAAAATCTTACTGCTATCGACGGCAAGTATCAGAAGCATCAGGCCGAGAAGAAGGCGCTGCCCCCGCTTCGTCTGTATGAATGATTTCAGCCGATTCAGCCATTGCCATCCCATCTGCATCGAGTCAGGATCAGGAATCGGCGCGCTGTGTCAACCGGCGCTGCATTTGACCGGAACACCTGAATCGAAGAATTGGCCTGTGGATCTTCATCCCTTTCACTTCGAGCTGCCCGATGAGTTGATCGCCCGCTATCCGGTCACGCCGCCCGATTCCGCACGTCTTCTTCACCTGACCGCTCACGGCGCCCCTTCCCATCATATCTTTCGCGAGCTGCCCGACCTGCTTCGCGACGGCGATGTACTCGTCTTCAATCGAACGAAGGTCTCGCGACGCCGCCTCTTCTTAAAGAGGGAATCCGGAGCACAGATCGAGGTGCTGTTTCTCGAACAGTTAGAGCATCCGTCGATATGGCGCTGCATGGCCAGGAAGGCCGGACGTCTGAAGACAGGCGAGATCCTTGTCCAGGGCGACGTCTCCTTCGAGGTCGTCGGCCGCGAAGGCCCGCTCACCGTTCTTGCCGCACGGAGCGAGAACCAATACGCCTGGGAAACGGATGAGGATGCCGAGCACTTCTTCGAGACCAGCGGGCAACCGCCCATCCCCCCGTATCTGAACAGACCGGCAGAGAAGATAGATTACGACCGCTACCAGACCATTTTTGCGCAGAAGACCGGCTCCGTCGCTGCCCCGACTGCAGGCCTGCACTTCACTCCGGAGCTGATGCGCAGACTTGAGCAGCGCTACGAGATCGCCTATGTCGATCTGACGATCGGCTACGGCACCTTTGCTCCGTTGCAGGAAGAACACTTCGCCGCGAAAAGACTGCATACTGAGAGATTTGTTATCCCTCCCGAAACGGCGAAGCTGCTGTCCAGCATCGGAGTCGGCGATACAGAGCGTTCCGATCGACGGCATTCCGCCGAAGCCACCAGACGCAGATGCGTGGCCGTCGGCACGACAACACTGCGCGCCCTTGAGTCCGCCCTGCGTCAGAAAGGACAGATCCAGGCCGGAAGCTACGAAACCGACATCTTCCTGCATCCGCCCGACCGCATTGAGAGCTGCCAGGCGTTGATCACCAACTTCCATCTGCCCGCCTCATCGCTCTTTCTGCTTGTCTGCGCCTTCGGAGGCACGGAGCGTCTGCGTCAGGCCTATGCCATCGCCATTGAGAATCGGTATCGCTTCTATAGCTACGGTGATGCGATGCTTCTTGAAGCGCCCTGACCTGAGATCTCGCTCCGGGCATTTCGTTCTTGACCCGCGCTCCGGCTCAGAGAACAGTACAAAGACGATGCACAATTTTGAGAGGCTGAAAGAGATCCATCATCTGAAGATACCGGTCTTCCGAAGGGATGAATTCCAGGAGAGCGTGCTCAAGAATCTCTACCTTGAGTTTTTCCTTGAAAGCTGTCGCGTCCTCATCACTCCGGATTTTCAGTATCTGACCACGGGCCCGACGCGCACCGAAGAGCTGGAAACCATAGAGCGTCTTCTCGCCGAAGAACGTTCTGTTCTTGATGAGCTGAAGAAATTCGTACTGTACAACCTCGCCCTTTACTCGGCGCTTCTTGAAACGAACTCTTATTATATCACAAGCAACGATCATCTGCTCATCTGTCGCTTCGTGCAATCCGATCATGATGATCGAGCCTACGAGCTGAAGCTGTATACGCTCGGCCGGCAGGATCTCCCCGAGAACTATAAGGATAAGCTCTATATCGGGCGCGACTTTGTAAACATCTCGCGTCTTACGCGCGATCACTTCGGCATTCGCCAGATTAGAAACAGTCTCTCCTCTCAGGTCGATCGTATGAAAGAGCGGGTTAAGAATTATACTCCGCACGAGATCTACAACGAGCTTGAAGACGAGTACATCACCGAGATCGAGGAGATTGTCGGCGAGTTCTCAAACGAGACGGCCAGCATCGTCGAGGAGTTTCCCGTCGACATCACAACGAAAAGCCTCAAACCGGATTCGCTCATTCAGGTGAATCATCTGTTTCGCGAGCTGAAGCACATGTTGATTGAAGTGGAAGAGACGACCCGCGATATGGAAGCGCGGATGTTTGAAACCGATCTGGCAAGAGCCGTCCGCTATGTTACGAAGTTCCGGAAGGACATTCAGAATTATATCAACTATCTGATCATCAAGGTAAACGGCCGCATCACTGATGCCGTAAACGGCTTCCATCTGTGACGTTCATCGCGCTTTCCGATTGACAGAAAGGCCTCCGTGCATCAAACCCCGGAGGCCTTTCTTTTTCAACTCAGACGCCATTCTTGAGATGACTTAGAACCCGTCCCAAAACGGGTTCTGCAACACAGGAAGTGTTGCCGCATGCGAAATTTCGATAGAAATTGAGCAAATGCGAAAGGTTTTTGGGGCTTTGCTCCAAAAACCGCCCCGGTCCTAAAACCCAGGAGGGGTTTTGGGACCGGTTCTTATAGAAGCCAATGACTTCGATATGAATCAGGATTATTCCTCCGTCATTCCTGCAGCGAAGAATAATCCGTATAACCCTCAGCCCCCGGCGTATAAAGCAGCTCAGGCTTCAACTCTGCAAGAGGGGCCGCTTTCAGCAGACGTACCGGCAGATCGGGATTGGCGATAAAGGGACGGCCGAAGGCCACCAGTTCGCCTGATCCGACACTCAGATCTTCTTCTGCACGTGAGCGATCATAACCACCGGAAAGAATGAGCGTGCTGCCTCCGTTCTCTCGGAACGACGTGCGGATCGCATCCACCGTTTCTTTCGGAGGAACGGGCGCTCCCTGGGCCGAATGATCGACAAAATGGATATACACAAGCCCGAGGGCCGCCAGCGAAGAGGCAAGCCGGCTATACTGTTCGGTCATGCCATCATAAATGCCCTGCACACCATTAAAAACGCCTCCCGGTGAAAGACGGATGCCTGTCCTTGCGCCTCCGATGCGTTCGACAACACGGCGGGCCACCTCAAGCACAAAGCGATTCCTGCGAAATGCATCCCCGCCGTAGTCGTCGGATCGCTGATTCGTTGCCGGATTGAGAAACTGCTCCAGCAGATAGCCGTTCGCTGCATGCAGCTCTACGCCATCAAAGCCGGCGGCGATCGCATTCTCGGCCGCAGAGGCGAACTCTTCGATAGTGACCGCTATATCGTTATCCGTCATAGCGACAGGCTCGGGATGCGGCTGCATACCTTCGGTATCGGTCCAGATCTCGCCGGCGGCGCGAACCGCAGACGGAGCGAGCACACGCCCGCCTTCAGGCAGGTTTGCCGGATGACCGATGCGCCCCGTATGCATCATCTGTAAAAAGATGCGCCCGCCTTTTGCGTGTACGGCTGACGTTACCTTCTTCCAGCCTTCGACCTGCGCGGTCGAGAAGATGCCAGGAATGCGTGCGTATCCCACTCCGTTTACAGAGGGAGACGTCCCTTCAGTGATGATGAGTCCGGCGCCGGCCCTCTGCCCGTAGTAGGTCGCAACAAGGTCGCCCGGTATGTTCTCAGGGGAACGAGAGCGGGTCATAGGCGCCATGACGATGCGGTTCTTGAGTTCGATATTCCCAAGCGCGTAGGACGAGAAGAGTGTTCCCGTCTCAACGGCTTCTGGGCTTGCAATATCCAATGCTTTCATGCTTAATAGTTAATACATTAACTATTAAGCGGCGAATATTTAATCTCCAAATAATTAAAATATTAACCATTAATTTATGAGTAATTCGGGGCCGAACCTTTCGGCATTTAACTATTCAGGCATTCAGTATTCGAAGACAAACCTTGAAGCTACGAATCGTCAGAAACTGCACTGGTTGCGAGGTTATTAGCCCTGCCGCTCAAAGCCGGCTGGGAAGGCCGGGCTACTCCGATTCCCGCGACCCGCTCTCGACGGCACTTTCATGCGGATGCCAGGGAGCGATACGACGGCAGATACCGGCCGCTTTTCTGAGATCCTCATCTGGTAGGTGCTCAAAAAGAGCCGTAAGCGAACGAGCAAAGCCCGGTCGGGCCCGGTCCAGGCGGTCGACCCCCTGTTGTGTCAGCTCTACAACGATGTACCGCCGATCATCTTCGCGTCTGGTTCGGGCGATAAGGCCGGATCGTTCCAGAGCATCCAGCAGTGACGTCATACCCGGCCCGCTTCGAAGGGCGCAACGGGCAATCTCGGTCTGACAGAGCGGCCCCTGCTCGCTTATGATTCTCATGATCTCAAACTGAGGCAGTGTGAGTCCATCGAGATTCTTTGATAGATGCCTTGATACGACATCATAGGCCTTTGAAAAACTCGACCAGAACTCCTGCACATTCCGCTCGCGAGAGCTTTCTCCATACTGCCCGCCCATCAGGCCACCAGTCCATCGCGGCGCAACAGGGCGTCAGGATCGGGAGCTCTTCCGCGGAAGCGAATATACAAATCCATCGGATGCTCGCTGTTGCCGCGTTCCAGGATATTCTGCCGGAAGGCTCTGGCCGTCCCGGCATCAAAGATGCCCTTCTCGCGAAAAAGCTCAAAGGCATCGGCTTCAAGCACCTCGGCCCACTTATAGGAATAATATCCGGCTGAATAACCACCGGCGAAGATATGACTGAAACCGGTTGAGATGCACAGGCCCTCGGGATCGGGCAGGATCGTCGAACGCTGCGTTGCCTGCGTTTCAAAGGACTGGATGTCCGATACCATGCCCGGTGGCGTCGTATGGTAGGCCATATCGAGCAGCCCATAGTTCAGCTGTGTGAGGAACTGCATCCCGGCCTGGAAGGTCTCCGCTGCTTTCAAGCGCTTGAGAAGATCGGAGGGTATCGCCTCGTCGGTTTCATAATGTCGCGCGAAGATGTCAAGGGCCTCACGCTCCCTCGTCCAGTTCTCCATGATCTGTGACGGCAGCTCCACAAAATCCCAGTAGACATTCGTGCCCGCAAGGCTTCTGTAGATGACATTTGACAGCAGACCATGAAGGGCATGCCCGAATTCATGATAGAGCGTGCGCACTTCATCCAGCGTTAGCAGAGAGGGCTTTGACTGAGAAGATCGCGTGAAGTTGCAAACGATACCAACATGCGGTCGCTCGACCTTTCCGCGGCACAACCCCTGCTCACGAATCGAAGTCATCCATGCTCCGCTCTTCTTCGTCTCGCGCGGAAAAAGATCCATGTAAAAAAGGCCGACCTGTTCCGAGCCATCGGATACTTCGAACACACGCACTTCTTCATGATATACAGGAACATCGGTTCTCTCTTTCAGAGAGAGACCGTACAGTCGACGGGCCACCTCGAAGAGGCCGTCCAGGACTTTATCAAGAGGGAAGTAGACACGAAGGCTCTCCTGATCGAAATCATAGCGCTCTTTTTTCAGTTGCTCCGAAAAATAGCGCAGGTCCCAGGGTTGCAGGTCATCACAGCCCTTTGCCGCCGCAAAATGGCGCAACTCTTCAAGCTCCTTCTGCGCCGCCGGATGCACCTTTACGAGTAGATCTTCAAGGAAGTCCGTCACCGTCTGCCGGTTACCAGCCATCCGCTCCTCGAGTACGTAATCGGCATGCGTCTCAAAACCGAGCAGCGTCGCTCGCTCATGCCTCAATCGCAGAATGTCTTTGATAACGGGACGATTATCCGTAGCGGCATCAAGGCCGCGCCCCCGAAAGGCCCTGTACATCGTTTCGCGCAAAGAACGATCTTTGCAGTAAGTCATGAACGGCATATAGTCGGGATACTGCAGTGTGAACACCCAGCCCTGCTTACCCTCTTTATTTGCACGCGCTGCTGCCTGTTCGAGAACCGTTTCAGGTAGACCGTCCACCTGATCGTCTCGCTCAAGATACAGTGTAAACGCGTTGGTCGCGCGAAGCACATGCTCCGAGAAAACCGGAGCGAGCTGTGAAAGCTCACGGTCGATGCCGCGCAGCTTCTCTTTCTTTTCTTCAGAGAGCAGCGCCCCGTTCCGTCTGTAGTTACGATATGTGAGATCGAGCAGACGATGTTTCTCGGCCGTATCGACGCCGGCCTCCGTCTCTTTAACGGCCTTTACTCGTTCAAACAGTTTCGCGTCAAGGAAGAGATCGCTCGAAAAGTCTGCAAGAAAAGACGATACCTCGCCAGCGATAGCCTGGATCTCAGAGGTCGCTTCAGCCGAGAAAAGAACGTAGTAGGCAGAGCTCACTTCGGCAAGCTCTTCCGCTGAGGTCTCAATGGCGAGAATCGTATTCTCGAAATCCGCAGCGCCTGTATTCGCGCGGATGGCCGCGAGGCGCTCCTCTGCGACCTTGCGAAAATGCTGTAGCGCCGGCAGAAAATCGCCAGCCTTCAACTTATGAAACGGTACATACGGTAAGAGTTCGTCTATCAGAGGGTTCGCCATACGTATCCAAAGAAACCAGAACAGGGGCAGAAAGCAAGCCCTTACAATACTCTGCATGACGTCTCATCGCTTGACAGCCTGCAGGCCGAAAGCAGCGTGTCCCGGTGTCATCGGAATTGTGGAAATTCCTCAAAAGTCCGGTTTGCTATATTCCGGCAGGTTTTATTCTCGCCCTTGAGCTGTTTTTACAAACCGGTCTGTACCGCTCCGTATTAAAACCGGAATCCTTCGCCTTCAACGTCAATCGCATCCGCACGGTTGTGAAAGGAACATCGTATAAGCCGAACGTCCTCATCCTGGGGACGTCCGTTGCCTATCAGGGTCTGCTTGTTCCCGATCTGAATAAGGCCGCCGGCGATAGCGGACTGCGTTTTCAGAGCGCGGCTACTCAGGCGGCGATGGTGGAAACGCAACATGCCGTTCTGCGAGATCTCGCTCCGGCCATGCCCGAAGTGCGGTGGATCATCCATGTCGCAGAGGTGAACTTTCCCTACCAGTCACGCCATGAGCTTGAGCCCGCCAACCGTAGCATGCTCGCTCAGTTTCCGCGAGCAGAAACTCTTCAACTGCTAAGAGAGCATCAATTCACGTTGACTCCGCGCGACTATGCCTTCTTTTATCTGCGCACGCTGACCTACCAGGGCGATATGCGCGACTTTTTTCTCAACCCGCCGCGCCGCCTCAAATCGCTCGCGCGACAGAAAAAGAAAGAAGTGCCCGACGTCGTTTATCTGAATCAGAACCTCTATGCCATCTCTGCTTACGGTCGCAATCCAGAGGAATGCGAAAAGAACGCCATCAGCGGCGTGCCATTTATCGATGCGGATGGGAAGCAGGTTACCGACGAGCCGCACCGCACGGCCGTGCTCGACACGTGCAGAATGGCGCTTGATGATCCGCGAGCGAAACCGGGCGAAAATACATGGAGAACACTTTTCTTCCTGCGACTGAAAAATCTGCATGCGGAGGCGCGAAAGCATAACCTCAAGCTTGTAACCGTATTCGCTCCTTATTCTGAAATGGTAACACCGGCGCGCGACCCGGACCGCATCAGGGTGTGGCAGGAAGAGCTGGCAAAAGAGGGATTTTATCCGTCCATTATCGATCTACGCACGACCCTCGACGGACCGGATAACCTTAACCTTTTCTACGATACCATCCACCTGAATCGCCAGGGGGCGGAACGCTTCACGGGCATCTTCTATACGGCCGTCGAACAATTTCTACGTAAAGAAGACCCGGAGTTGTTTCGAAAAGAACCGGGAGCAGAGCGTTGAGATTCACGACCTTCGGGTTCCTTGCCTTCTTCCTTGTCGTTTATATCGTCTACTGGGCTCTACGTGGCCGGAGCCGTCTTGCCTTTCTTGCCCTCGCCTCATCGCTTTTTTACGCCGCCTGGTCTATTCCGTTTTTCCTGCATTTTGCCTCTATCGTTCTTCTTAATTTTGCCTTTGTCAGGTTACTTCAGCGGCGAAAGAGTGGCCGAATCCTGGCCGTTATTCTCACCATCGATTTCGCCAATCTCTTTTTCTTTAAGTACTTCTACTTTTTGCTCGAAATCCTATTTGACGTTACGGGCTGGGCGGGATTCACATCGGCACAGCTCAATAGCACTCTGAACGAAAGCTTCGGCATCTCCTCGATTCTTTTGCCGCTTGCCATCAGCTTTTATACGTTTCAGATCGTCGCCTACGTCGTTGACGTTTACAGAGGGCGCATCGAACGGCGGGATTCTCTTCTCGAGTTCTACGTGTTTATCCTGTTCTTTCCGCAGCTTGTGGCCGGGCCGATCATGCGGCACAGCGATTTCTTCTTCCAGCTGGATCGCATTACGCCCGACCAGAAGAACATAGTTCGCGGAGTAAGCCTGCTGCTCATCGGACTCATCAAGAAGGTGCTGATCGCCGATAACCTGGCCGCCGTCGTCCACCCCGTTTACCGCAATCCAGAGCTCTATGATGGGGTATCGTCGGCGTTTGCCATCCTCGGTTATGCGGCACAGGTATACGCCGACTTCTCGGGTTATACGGATCTTGCCCGCGGCATGGGTCTGCTTCTTGGCCTCGAACTGCCCGAGAACTTTTCGGGCCCCTTCTTAAGCCGAACGGTGTCGGAGTTCTGGCGCAGATGGCACATCACGCTCTCAACATGGCTCAGGGACTATATTTATATTCCGCTCGGTGGTTCGCGCACATCTCAGATGCGCAGTCAATTCAATCTGCTTCTTACATTCGTCGCCGGCGGCCTGTGGCATGGAGCGAACTATACGTTCTTTATATGGGGATTTACGGCGGGTGTGCTGCTTGTTATCGAGCGCTTCCTTTCAACAAAGACGAGATTACCCGTTATTCTCGATCGCCTGATGCAGAACAGATCGTCCGCTTTCGTGCTCAGCCTGATCGGCGTTGTTTACAGCTTTTCGGCCTTTCTCTTCGGAGCTGCCTTCTTCAATGCACCGAGCGTATCTCATACACTGACGATGTTTGAGCGGTTACTCGATGCAGCATCCGGCCTTCGTACCGATTCGGGCATGATTCTGAGCATGACGGCTTTTGTATTCGGCTTCAACTATCTGCAATACAGATCAAAGTCGATTGAAATCCGACCGCAAACGGCATGGGCTTTACTCTTTGTCGCCGCCTTCGTCGTGATATGGCTTCTCGGACTCTATGCGCCTGGCGGACAGAGTTTTATCTACTTCCAATTCTGAAATTCCCCCGAACGAGGAGAAAAACATGGATCTATTGCGCCACCGCATTCTTCTGCTTCCGCTTCTCCTTTTTGCCCTTCTCTTTGCGCTCGATAAGATCTTCTACATCGGAGCGGTTCGGGACCGAGTCCTGCTTTATAAAAAAGTCGAGCCGGATATGTACGATTCGCGGCGCGATCTTCTCGATCAACTGATCGCCGAGCATCCTGAGCATATCAATGAGGGGCGGCGCATCGGCGTTATCCTCGGAAGCTCGCGATCTGCCGAATTTGATACCCTGGAAATCGAAAAGGTATTGCCCGGCACCGCTACTTACAACTTCAGCGTGCCCATGGGCGGTATCGCCCATGCCTATTATTATGCCGATCTTCTGAAGAAGAACGGCATAAAGCCGGCTTTCATGATGCTTGAAGCCGACCTGGTTAACTTCGGGAATCCGTCGCTGGCTTTCGCTCTTCAGTATGACTTTGATCCGCGCTTCGTTCTCGAACATACGGACTTTCTGAATCCCGATGATCCTGTGAGCGGCGGATTCCGGCCAGACGAGGCCGATACTTTCTTCCTGAAATACCTGTTCGCTCTCTACCGCTATCCTCTGGACCCAAAAAACATCATCGAAAATTATCGGACTGTCAGTGATACCGGCCTGCGACATCTTGAGTTTCGCTGGCAGCATAAAAAGCTCATAGAGCTCTCAAACAGAGAGCATCTGGGCGGAATACCGAATCCTCTGAAGATCGAGGCCGATGAAGAAGCCCTTTCACGCGATGCGATGCTGGTCCGTGATCGCGTCCTCGGTGACGGACGGCCCTCTGCCACCCAGCTCCTGCTTTTCAAGAAGTTGCTTGCTCATGCAAAGCGAGAAGGCATCCCTCTGCTCGTCTATAAACCCGTCGTTTCGCATGCCTTTGAAAAAATCGTGCAGGAAACAGATGGCAGCTTTCAGAACACGGTCGTCCAGGCTCTAGCCAGTACGGATACCTTTCTCTATTCCGATCCGGAGTCAGAAAAGCCGCTTCGCTGCCGTGCCTTTGTCGATGCACTGCATCTGAGCGGTATCTGCTATGAGGAGCTGACCGGTCGCGTCTTCGCTCCTTTGCTCCCGGTTCTTGAAAACCGTCATCGTCCTTGACTGCCGATCCTGCTCCGATAGATCAACGACGGATCAAGATAATGACCGGGAAGGATCGGGCTCTGTTTCAGGGCCAGAGAACGCAGCTACGCATGTTATCCGAACGTGCGGACCTGGATGCTCGTCACGCGCTGATCGCCGGCGGCGACATCCGATACGACGACGATCGAATCGCCCGGTCTGACCCGATTGCGTTCGCGCAGACGCTCGAATCCTTTACGGATCGTGTTTTCGGGATCTTTTGAAAAATCCATGATGAAGGGTACGACTCCACGCACAAGCCACAGCTTGCGACGCGTACTTGTCATATTCGTAAAGGCATAGATGATCGAATGCCTCGGCCTGTACGTTGCCACCTGACGGGCCAGCATGCCGCGTCTTGTAATCACGAGGATGGCCGGGGCCTGAATCGAGTCGGCAAGCAGGACGGCGTTGCGCGCCAGGTTCTCGCGAGTATCTTCGGGTTTACGACGCAGGTGAAAATTCAGACCGCTCTCTTTCTCGATACGACGTGCGATCCGATCCAGGGTCTGCACACATTTCACAGGATACTTGCCGGCGGCCGTTTCACCGGACAGCATGATGGCATCGGCCTGCTCGTGAACGGCGTTCGCCACGTCGGTCACCTCGGCGCGCGTCGGCATCGGATTCTCGATCATGCTTTCAAGCATGTGAGTGGCGACAATGACGGGCTTACCCGCTTCAATGCATTTGCGAACCATCTCTCGTTGCACGACGGGCAGGTCTTCGAGATCAATCTCCACACCGAGGTCGCCCCGGGCCACCATGATGCCGTCCGCTTCGGCAAGAATGGCGTCGAAGTTATCAATGCCTTCCTGATTCTCGATCTTGGCGATGATCTGCGCATGACCGTCCAGGTCCGCGATAAGTTGCCGGGCCTCTGCGACATCGCTGGCCATACGTACGAACGAAAGGGCGATGAAGTCCAGATCGTTTTCGACGGCAAACCGTATGTCTAACTTGTCCTTTTCGGTAATGGACGGCATGTTCACGCGAACACCCGGCAGATTGATGTGTTTGCGCGAACCGAGCTTACCGCCCTCAAGAACGCGGCAGCGTAGCTGCCCCTCGTTCACTTCAAGCACCTGCAGATTTATGAGTCCATTATCGACGGTGATGCGATCGCCTTTCTTCAGATCCTTCACCATGTCGCGATAGTTCACGTGTACGCTTTTCTCTTCGATATTCACGTCGGGCAGCACGGTGAACGTGAAGATCTCGCCTACGTTCAGCTGCAGATTGCTTTCAATCTCGCCGGTGCGGATCTCAGGGCCCTGAAGATCCATCAATATAGAAATGGGATGATTCAGTTTCTTGTTCAGATTCTTGATCTGTCGGATGACTTTGCCGTGGCTCTCCTGATTGCCGTGCGACATGTTGATGCGGGCGACGTTCATGCCGGCTTTTGCCAGCTCGGCGATCATCTCGGAGCTGCTTGTTGCCGGGCCGATCGTACAGATGATTTTGGTACGCCGGAAGTCGCGGCGACTGTCGGCGGGGATTTCGTCAGGAGCGGTTTCCGTCGGGCGTGCAGACATGGTGTCTCAAAAAAACCACGCCCCTGCGCTCGTCCAACGAAAAAAACCCTGCTTAACGACGGGCCATGAGCTTCGTGAGAAAATCCTCGATGGCCGTTGCAACGTCGAACTTCTCCTGCTCGGGCATCATCGCCTTGCGTTGACGATCGGCCTCGTCCATGGATTCTCGAAGCAGACGCTTACCGTGCCGCTGAATATAACGCCGGCTGATCAGAATCGGCCACAGGAACTTAGGATCTTCGCGCATGACGCGAAACGAATAGATCTGCTTTCGTCCGTATTTTTTCAGGAAGAAGATCATCGTATCTTCGTTCCCTTCGAATTCGGGCACGCCGTCGAGAACGTTTGTTCTGTTTGGCAATTCTTTGCGATCCCAGGCGGCGTCAAGCAGATCGATGACCTTGCGCAGCACCTCTTCGGCCCGTTCGTCGATACGCATGGATTCCTTCGTCTTTGCCGTCTGCTCTTCGAAGGTATTGGCGGGTACGACATCGTCGTCGGTCGGCCCTTTCTTTTTCTTTTCGATCTGCTCTTCGGCGATACGACGCGTCGTGCGCTCGGCGTCTTTCTTCTTGATCTGTATCTGCTCTTCAAGCTCCTCTTTGCGCATACGCTCGCGAATCATCACGCTCTCTTCTTTTGAGATGCGACGACGGCCGAAAAGAGCGCGCCACAGCCTGGTAAAGAAAGGCAGACGATCAAAGAAGATGCGATCTTCAAGGTCTTCAAAGGCATGCAGCTGATCGCCTTCCAGATGACGACCCACGCCCATCGAACTCAGAATGCGGACCTCCGTCTCGTCGCCCTTCTCGTCAAGGCTCTTGCGCGCGGCGATCACGGCCGGATAAATCTTCGGTTTTGCAAGCAAGAACGTAAACACCTTTCCGCGAAGCGGGAACTCGACGTTGAGAACGTCGGGTAACGACAGAACCCTGCGCACGAATTCCTCGTCCCAGTTGCGAAAGTGCGTCGTCGGAACGACATGGTCGAGCTTGGTCAGGTCGGTAAGGGCATTACCGAGTTGATCCTTCTGCTCTTTCTCGCGACGGTTTCGCAGCAGTCGCTGGAATTCGGCGAGAACAAGGCGCAGCTCGGCGACGACCTGTCTCTGCGCCGGCGATATGTTGCCGCGATAGTGCTGCTCCACCTGCTCTGAGATGCGATCGGGATCAAGCTCCACCGGATTCTGAAAGCCCGGAATCGCCGTCGCGCAGCATGCAGAGAGCAGCTCGACGCGATGTTTCAGGCTCGGCTCATCGGCGAACTGAATCGTATGAAAGTTCAACGCCGCATCTTTAAGATACAGGAGCTTCTTCTCGTCTATAAGCTGCTGGATGATCGGGCGTACATAGGTCTTGTAGGTGGCCGTCTTCTGCTCGGGTTTGCGATCAAAGGCAAGCACAAAGAACTTCGCAATCACCGCACCGGCATGCGTGTTCTGAATCGCTCCCTGCGAGACCGATCTGTACAGGCTGTCGACATCCATATCAAGCCAGTGGCTTTCATTGAAGCGCAGCCATGAATTCAGAGCTTCGACGGATTTCTGTCTGTAAAATTCCACATATCGTTTGGCCGATGTTCCGTCGGACTGTGTGGGGCGGCAGAGGATGGCCATTTCGCTCATCTTGCCCGACGACGAGATAAAATCGATGGACGGGAACATCAGCATCATCGGAACCTTCATGCTTCCCCGACCGGTCAGCTCCGTGATGTATTCGTCGAACTTGTTTTCGGGCAGCGGAACCTCTCGTTTGAGCTGGCCGAGCTCGGGCAGAATGCGATTGGTCGAGAAGCGGTTGGTCGATTCAAGGACGTAGTTGTAGAGCCCGAAGATGCCCTTGTATTTGAAGTCGCCCCGCGCCTCAAGCGCCGTCACGTTATCCGTTGCTTCACGCAACGGCATGACATCGGACTGGATGGAATCTGCGATTTTTGTTTGCTCTGCCATGGGTTAAGGAAACGCTGTATATGTATTGAGCGAACTTCGCGTTCCGGTCGGGAAAATCAATAGAAAATTATTTGAGATCAGGAATCATCTATGACGACGTCCAGCTTCCGCCTCCCTGAAAAACAGGAAAAGGCCGGCTATATTCAGAAAAACTTCGACGAAATCGCCGAACGCTACGACCTTTTCAACGACCTTTTCACGTTTGGCATGCATCGCCTGTGGAAAAGACGCACCGTGCGCGCCATCCAGGCAAAACAGGCCGCGGCGGCGCTTGATCTCTGCTGCGGCAGCGGCGATCTGGCGATCCTCATGGCCAGGGCAAATCCGCTCTGTGAGGTCGTCGCCGCCGACTTCTCGGCCGGCATGCTCTCCGTTCTTGAAAAACGCATCCGCCCCACCGATCTCAAAGATCGCATCGAGATCAGGCAGGAAGATGCGACCGCCCTGCCCGCCGCCTTTACCGATCGATTCGATGCCGTCACGACAGGCTACGGCGTGCGCAATGTGACCGATCGGCATCGCTGCTTCGAAGAGATCTTCCGCGTGCTCAAACGCGGCGGTCGCTACGGTATACTTGAGGTGGGCTCGATCCGCCCGAAGTTTCTTGAGCCGTTCGCCTTTTTCTTCATGAAGCATATCATCCCGCGCATTGGATACCTCTTGCAGGGCGGCAAGCACGAGATGTACGAATACCTGCCGCATTCGGCCTTCGCCTTTCCCGAGCCTGAAGAGATCGTCAAAGAACTGAAACAGGTCGGATTTCAAAACGTCACGTTCCGTCGTCTGTTCTTCGGCGCCTCTATCCTCTATGTGGCCGTGAAGCCATAAAGCCTGTTATGAGTCAGATGCAGCAGAAAGATTTTCTCATCTGCATGAAGCGCACGAAATGGCAGCGCGACGTGGAGCGCTTTGGCTCGGCGCGCGAGGCCAGGCGCATCTACAGACTGCAGAATAATATCTTTCGCCGTGTATATGGGTCGCATCTGCGACAGCTCGAATCGATCGAGCTTTTACAGAAAGGCCTCGGCGACCGCGCCGATTTTATCTATAGAGAGGATCTTTCTCCCGATCTTGTGATGAAGTACGGAGCCCTTGTCAGCCTGGGCGGCGACAATCACTTCATCTACGTCGCTCGTTTCGCGGGAATTCGACCGTTGATCGGCATCAACTCCGATCCGCGCACGTCATCGGGGGCGCTTGTGCATTTCACGACACAATCGTTTCTCGAATGCACGCAAAATCCCCGCTTCCCCGATCACTTTGAAACATGGACGATGATCGAGGGTCAGATCCACCATCCGGATGGAAAGACGATCGCTACCGGCCCCTGCATCTCAGAGACGGGTATTCGAAACGCGTTTGCCGATGCGATGAGCCGGTATTATATTCGAATCAACGACGAACCGTGGGAGGAGCAGAAAAGCTCCGGCCTGCTTTTATCGACGGGAGCGGGGTCGACGGGATGGTTTCACAACTGTCTGCCCCATACGATGCAGATCTATGAAGATCCGACGTTTGCGCGAGACGAGCAGATCTTTCGCTTTGTGGCAAGGGAGCCGGGCTTTCACAAACAGCATTACTACAGATATCTGTACCGCACCCTGAATCGTGGAGATACGCTTGAGATCATCTCTGAGATGGACGGCGAGATTATCGTCGATGCACAGCCTGAAACAAGCTTCGCCTTTGGCCCTGGAGCCAGGGCGGAGTTCCGTCTCAGCGACGACCATCTGCTTGTTGCCCTGCCGTAAAGCGGGCGTGTCGCGAAAGTCCGTCACGGTCATACAGCCGTCATCCTCCCGTAACGGCCGTCCTTTTGACTTACAGAAGATTTTGCCTTATCAGGCTGCTTTTTCAGCAGCCTGTTAAAACCGACCGATAGAACCATAGAACCGACGAAACCATGCCTAAAGAAATCTCACATATTCACATTGCCGGCATCGTTGCAGAACGATGTCATCCCGAGCTGAGGCCGCACCTTTTCAAGAATGAAAGGGTGTATAACTTCGGCTCCGTAGCGCCCGATCTTTTTTATTATGATTCAACCGTCTTCGGCGAGAAATCAAAGGTCGCCTGGGGTGAGATCATCCACGGTCGGGACGCCGAAGATACGATGCTGCATGTCGTGGCCCTGCTCGATCAGAGCCGCACGCTACGAGAGAGCGACCCCGTGCGATCGTCGCAGCTGCTTGCCTTCGCCTGCGGCTTCCTCACGCATATAGCCGCCGACACGATCTTTCATCCGTATGTGTACTCGTCGACGGGTAACTATTATGCGCCCGATCCGCTGGAACGCAAGCATGCAGAGAGCCGCCATCGTCTGTTTGAAACCTGCATGGACTATCATATTCTCGGACTCAGGAACCAGAGTCTTCAGGAATTCCGGCTCAGCGCGCGCATCGCCCTCAGCAGCGAAGAGAAGAAGGCCATCCTGCCCGCCTATGCCGACGCCCTGCGCACCGGTCATCGCATTGATGTCGATGCCGATCATGTGCGGCGCATCGTGCAGCGCGCCTACAGAAAAGCGAACCGTATTATCGGGCTATTCCAGAACCGTCCGCTGAGTCGCTTCGTCGTCTGGCTGAACCGACGCCTTAACGGCGCCTTCGATACGATCGCCAACGCCGGCTACGGACCGCATCGTGCGCGGGCCCATCTGGATTTTGAAAAGCTACCGGCGACGCCGCATCCCGTCACCGGCGAACAGATGACGGGCGGCGACGTGCGTGATCTGATTGAAAAGGCCGTCGCCCGCGCCATGCACTTCGTCGACGTCTCTTACGATTACAGAGAGGGCAGAATCGAGCTGGCCGATCTGCGAAGCGTCCTACGACCGCTTTCTCTTAACAACGGCCTCGAACAGGTTCGCACCGATGCGATGCAGTACTCTCGCGTTCTGCCGGCACTGCTTCTGCGTTAGGCGAAGAGGACGGGAAGATCGGCCGGTGGTGCGATTGCATCGGCAAGCACCTCTTACTCCAGAGGCGGCAAGCCTGTGCCTTTTCCAGCAGATTGCCAGAGATACGAAAACGGGTCAGGGGTTGCCTTCTTGAAGACCCAGTTGCGCAGTTCGGGCAAGGGCGGGCCACCCACGCTGGCGATGTAGCCTGTATCCTTTGATAAAAAGACGAAGCGAAGCAGTGTGATTGTCTTTTTCCTCTTGCTACTCTTAAAGCGAATCTCAACAATAGAATTACTCACGGGAACAATGTAAACATTCTCTGCATACATAAACCCGTACATACCGAGATTTGCTTCATAACAGAGCCGACGATTGCTGTCGTACCATATACTGAAACCTTCAATAATGCCGTGATGTGATTTGCCCGCTGGATCATCGCTATCCTGGATTTTCTGCAAGGTTCTTGCATCGTACCATGAGCCCGTGATTGAGTGAGCCTCAAGGGTATGGCCAGAAAGAATAAGAAGGGCAAGCAAGGCCAGACGGTGTTTCATCTCAGTGCCTTCCGTTCTGTGAATCTACTGGCTTTCCGCTGCTGCAAGATCGGAAGAGGAAGCTCGCCATGCGAGACGGGCCTGGGGGCGTCATTCAGGAATGTCCCTGAGGCGCTCTTTCCAGTAATTGGGATGGCGGCTCTGGTGGGCGATTGCTACAACGAAAATCTGATCTGATTCTTTATCGAATTCGTAAAAGATCGTGTAGCGGAAAACATCCAGCGATGCTCCTCTGACAGATTCCTCGATGATAGCATAGGTTTCAGGGAATCGCAGTATCTTGCTGATTGTCTCTTTCACTTCCCCTGACAGCCTGAAACCAAGACCCGGAGCTTCATCATTCAAAAAGTCTACCGCTTCGGCAAGCTCTCTCTCAGATGAGGGATGAAACCGGACGACCCTCTGCACGGGCTCTCTCGATCCTTTCAAAGACTTGCTCCGCTGGGATTGTTTCAACTTCACCGTTCAGGATTTCCTGATAACGTCGAGCCGATTCGGCAACCCACGCCTTTTCTATATCGAGAGTCATACCTGTTCCTGGCTTCAGGAGGTCATGCGCCAGAATTGCCTGCTCTTCTGGCGTCAGCGCCTTTACCGCCTCTCTCACTTCGTCCAGCGTCATCTTAGCCATCGCCATCTACCTCGCTTCCTAAGCTCTTCGCATCACGGCTTTTCGTCCACTCCTTTTCTGGAAGCCGAACAGTGCCGGCTGTGCAAGCGCTGGCCACCTTCTGACCACGTATGCAGACCACGCCGGGCTCGCGTCCAGCTCTCACCGCGAATCTTTTCCCGGCGCAAGGTTGCTACTCCCGTGCAGGTGAGAGCTGGTGAGCCCGGCTCCACGCGTTTTCCCCTTCGCCTAACACCGAATTTCCCGCGGCGGGCCGCTTTGCCCTTGCATAAAAAAAGCCGCTCCTGTTAGAGAACGGCCCTTGGGCTTCGCCAAATGCCCGCCGGGCGGGCACTTCGGGAAATTGATCGTTAGGCGAAAGGGGCGACCCTACTCGACGCAGGTTAACGGGAGAGACGATCACAGCTCATCCGCACATGGACTGGCTACGATCTGGGGCTTACCTATGGCCCACGGCGAAACCGGTATCCCGTCAGCATCATGCTGTGAAGCAGTTCTGGTGCGTCAACGATTTCAACTTCCGTATTGCTGATACTACGAAAAACAATCTTGTAAATCGTTTCTTGATAATCGGGATTCTCGTATTCAAAGACGAGCGTGCAAAGTCGCCCCTCACAAGAGAAGCTTCTAATCGGAGCGGTAAATCCCATACCTGCAATGTCGAAGGCAACTTTTTCTTGACCATCACTATGATAGATGCCTAAAACTTGGTCATCCATTCTATGGCCATCTTTAACGAAACCCCATTCGCCAAGATATTCATGCAATTCTGCACTTGATGATACGCTATTTCGATTTTGCTTATGCTGCTTTGATACCGAAACCGCCTCCTCTGGCAGCTCTCCCTTACAAGCGCAAATAATCGGCGTTAAAAAGAATAAAGCAGCAATCATTGATTGCTTACTTAGCCTTGATCTGTGGTTTCGCATTTTGACGTCTCTCATGTTCATCCCAGTTAAATTTAATCGGATTGATCTTCTTATCTCGTGCTCCATAGCCAATATTAAGCTCAAAATGGAGATGTGGTCCGGTAGAGAGACCGGTGTTACCGGAAATAGCGACAACCTGCCCTGCTGCTACAGGTTGCCCCGGCTTCACGAGCACATTCGTATTGTGCATATATGTAGTCTCAACACCGTCGCCATGACTTATAATAACATAATTCCCGCGACCATCACTGCCTACTTGCTTCACGACACCGGGAGAAACTGCAACTGATGGATACTTCCCTTCGAGATCACCACCACCCTTAGTGAATTGATCTATACCCCCATGTCCAGGCGGATACGTTACGCCTTTAATGACATTGGGTCTGTTCGGATCAAAAAGACTATTTACAGCGGTCATAGTCGGTAGCCGGGCACCCGGTCCCGCAACCTGCACGTTCCCCGTTGAATCTGTTTTCGGCGAACCGCTCCAATCCAACATTACTTGCCCCTCCTTGAGCTTATTAACCCCTACGAGTTCCCCATTAGCGCAATACTCCTGAACCTTGGTGGCATCGTAGGGATTTGTCGCCACGATAGTCCCATAATCTGTTATTTTCACCAAGGAATATGCGCCCGTGGTAGCATTCTGGTAAACAAAAAACACATTACCGGATTTATCGACATATCTTTTATATGTCCTCCCCTGAAATACAAGTGTATCGCTCTTCCTTGCCTTTTGTATCTCTACGCTACTCATCACAGCTGTTCCTTTATGGAAATTCAGAGCGTATGGCTCATTATGCACCAACACTCCGTCTTCCCCGACGAAATAACTATGTGCATCCTCTACGGATAGGTTATATACCGTCTCTTTGCCGGGCAAGACCTCAACCGTTTCGATGGTCATCGCACCCGGAAGATCCTCAGCTAACAAGACACTCGCCTCACGGTTGCCCGTATTGTCATTCGTAAACGATACCATTTTCACGGGCAGTCTATACCCGCCACTCATGGCCATGCGCTCGTTATGTTCTGCGATTGCCTTTGCTGTCGGGCTTTTCATGCCGGGTCGCGATTATGTCCCGAATTTAGTTAGAGTTTGAAAAGGCGGAACCCTGGCCCAAAATGGGCCGAACACCACATTCCCTTACGGAGGGTTCCAGATGAAGAAGAACGAACAGGCAGAAAGCAGTCAAACACAAAGCCTGGCGGCCGATGAATTTCGGGATTATATTCGAACCAGCCTCGATTCCCGTGTGCGCGAATTTGCACTCGGCTACGTAGGAGCTTTGATTCTCGAAGAAATCGAAACGTTATGCGGCAAGACAGGGGAGCATAAGAGAGGCCGTGGATTTGCTCATCGAGGCGGCAGCCAGCGAGGTTCCATTGTGCTCGATGGAGAAAGGGTGGCCATCCAGAAGC
>NZ_JH597775.1:85240-184087 GCF_000243335.1 Leptonema illini DSM 21528
GGCGAGCTCCGCCGTATACATCGAGCTGCGACACTTCACCGGCAAGCAGCGAGTCGTCACCGACATGCAGGTCGGCCGCCTTCACCCAGCCTTTGCCTTCTATGTAGAAGGGGTGGGTGGCCGTCGTTTGCAGTTTTGTGCCGGTGTCATAGACCAGCGTGTAGATACGGTCGGTTTTACGGATGAACGTCTGCTTTACCGTCTGCACCTCAATGCGTTTTGTCGTCTCGTTATATGAGAGAACCTTATCCCCGGCGCGAATATCCTCGATATTGCGGTAGCCGGAGGGCGTTTTCACCTTCGTTCCTGCAACGAAACACTTACAGGAACCGACCGCCCGGACTGCGTCAATGTTCGTTTCTCTCAACGCCTTTCTGCGCCCGCGACGCATTCGCCTAGCGCCGTTTCCGGTGCCGGAAGATTTTCCATACAGGCGTTTTTCCAGAGAAACAGGCATCACAGGTGTGATCAGGAGAGTATGCAAGAGCATCCAGCGCAAGCGTTTTCCGTCTGCCAGCTTCCTCCTTTAGCTGCAAGAAGGCCGCGAAGACAGGGCAGCTAAGAGGGAGAAGCCGCCGCTCACGTCTGCCTGTAGCAGGCTCCCCCGCCGCCCCGTCCTGCCTGTTGCCGCCGCCCGACCTAGCCCTTGCAGGCTCTTTCTAAAGGCAGGCGGCGGGATTTTTGCCGGCGACGTTTGCTATGGATTCCCATAAGATCTCTGCGACTCATGGCAGCGCAAACGGAGCCGTGCAAAGCCCCCCTTTTGTCCTGATGAGCGCCCCGCTACTATCAACTTCCTATTTTGGCCGGAGCGTAGCGGAGGCCGGGGGGAAAAAAGGTTAGCCGGGGGTGCGGGGGCGGCCAGGAAAAAAGGGGGCGCAAATCATGACGCCTGCTGCACGTAGAAAAGTCGGGAGGAACCCGGGCTCTCCGCTGCGCATGCTTCCCGTTAAAAGAAGCGACTAAAGAAAAGAGCGCAGCGGTTGCGAGCCCGGAAGAAGAGGCTCGTTATGCAGGCCGGGGCGGCGGGGGTTATGCAGATGCAAGTTCTCTCACGTGAAGGATCTCGGTTTTTGCGAGTGAGCGTATTTCAGAAGCGGCAAGAGTAAGCACCGCCACTGTCTGGCCGTTTCCAGACACAAACTCCACTTCATAAGCCTCACCGTCACCATACACATGGACAACGGCGCCGATATCGCCTTTCTGGAGACCGTGCTCCCGACGGTCTGCAAGAATAACTACAGGTTCGTGCTCTCTCATTTTGCCTCCTGCGGATGCGCCGTTACAAGTCTCGGCCATTTCTCGCCCCTGTCAATAATCCACACGGTCCGGATGTAAGCCTCCTTTGACCGGGGACTCACAATCGTTCCATCAACCACATATTTCTCGCCATAAGGACTCACTTCATGATGCACAACTTCGCCCGCTATGGCAAGAGAAAGAAGCGATGCCTTCAGGCTTTCGGTATCGTAGCCCAGCGCAAGAAAGAAGCGGGCTTTTCCCGATCCAACCGGATGACTCAAAGAAAGCAGATAATCTGTGATCTTGGAATCGTCGATGCGGGCTCTATCACCATATGGAAGTTTCGCGGGAGAATTCAAGAATCGGCTCCGGCATTCAGTGTCTTCAAAAACAACTCCGGCTGTCCAATCGTTTTCAGCTCCTTCACGATGCGGGATTCCTCTTCCTTCGTTGTCGCAAGCTTCTTCTCAAGCATCGCCCGCGTCTGTCGGATGGTCTTCAACTGGAGGGCCAGCTTCTCGCCCCGTTTCCGTTCTTTTTCTGTGAGTTTCGGAACGGTGGCCGTCACAGGAGCCTCTTTACGGATCTTCGCCACAAGACGTTTCGCCGTCCCTTCCGGAATACGGCCTTTCGATTTCTTCTCGATCGACTTTGCGAGAGTCTCAGACTGGCGAAAGTTCAGTGAACTTTTGCCACCCGTATACTGGTTCCCGTGGTCGCCGCCACGCCGGTCTTCTGCAATCGCCTCCCCGAAGTTCTCGCGTATAAACTTCTCCTTCTCCGCTCTGGACCAGTTGCCTCCACGCCGCCGGTCGTTCTCGGATTTCATGATCTCTCGCTCAAGATCATCGGTCAGGGGAGAGAGGATCCGCTGCACAGGCACACGTTCAAGCCCGGCTGTAAGGGCGGCACGATGCCGGTTATGGCCACAGACGATCACGCCATCGGGGCGGCTGATCAGAGGAACCAGAATCCCTTTCTCTTTGATGTCGGTGACGAGCTCGGCCATCTCTGGAGCAGCTAAAGGAGGATAGTCATTGAGAGGATTCGCTACAAGCGTGGACGTCGGCACATACAGCACATCGGAGAGCTCGATGCCGTGACGCTCAAGCACAGGCACGTCAACGGGTGCCTTCGTGCCGGGTCGGGGAATGCTGATGTTCTCACGGAAGCGTTCTGCATCACGACGCAGACGTTCTTCGCGGGCCTTCTCTTTATCTATCGATTTCTCATCACTCATCATACAAGCTCCTCTGCAAGGGATAGAAACTCCTCGTAGCTGCGACTGCCTTCTTTCAGCGGCTTACCGGAATCACAGGCCGACTTGATGGCAGCGGAGCGGTGAATCACAGAGGACAGCATTCCCTCGATGCCCGTCATACGCAGCTTCTTCGCCTGCGTGTCGTTTACCTGCACGGGTAACGCACGCAGGGCCGGACGGTGCCATGTTGCCTCGGCCACGCCGGCAATCTCGTCACGCAGCAACTGATAACCCTGCACCGTCCAGCGGCTAAAAGAGAAAGGAGAAAGTACAGTACAGGAAGAATAAAGAGCACAAGTAAGCTCAAAGGATAAAGCCGGAGGAGTATCAAGAACCACCGTTTCATAACCACTATCTTTGATCATTCTCGCAAAACGCAGCACCGCACCCGGATCTCGGACCAGCTCGACGCCACAACGGGAGAGATACGGCGTCGCCGGCAGCACAGAAACACAAGCATCGTTACATGCTGCATCACCACCTGTTTCGCCTGCCTTGCCTGTCTCATAGATACAGTCATGTAGCTTTCTTCTGCCCGTTAGAACATGATAGACGTTCGCCGATTCAATCACATCGGCATCGACGTTTCTCAGGAAGTAATCTGTCAGGTTGTTGTTGTGATCCAGATCTACCGCAAGGACCGGCTTTCCGGTTAACCGTGCAAGAGCCCGTGAGAGTAGCGCTGAGACGGCCGTCTTGCCGACCCCGCCTTTAAGAGAGGCGACGGCGATGCGCTTCACGGTCGGCCTCCTGTTTTGCCGCTCTTATCGTTAGCTGCACGGTCATCGGTCTTGTTGCCGGCTTTGCTACCGGTTGCACCGTTGTCGGCCACAGCGTTACCCGTGTCGCCCCTCACCGTGCCTTCCCGGAACTTCGCCGGATGCGTCTTCTCATGCACCTCTTTGAGCTTGCGGATGGCTACATGCGTATAGATCTGCGTGCTCGATAATTCCTTATGCCCGAGCATCTGCTGCACATAACGCACGTCCGCCCCGTTCTCAAGCATCAGCGTTGCCGTCGTATGCCGGAACATATGCGATGAGCCGTTCTTCTCAACTCCTGCCGCACGCCGTGCCTTCGTGACAATGTCGGTAATCATGTCTTTCTTGAGCCGTTCCCCTTTGACCCCTAAAAAGAGATGACCGTCATCCTGCACCGCCTTACTCAGAAAAGCAGGCCTGACCTCCGTGAGATACTTCTCGATCCAGAGAAGGGCACGCTCGCCCACAGGCACCACACGGTCCGTCTTGCCTTTACCCTCACGGATAAAGACCGTTCCCGCTGCAAAGTCGATGTCGTTCGTGCGGATGCCGCATAACTCAGACCGACGCACCGCACAGGAATAGAGCACCTCAAGAATCACACGATTGCGCAGCCCCACAGGATCGGTAAGGTCGGGCATCATCAGAATTCGTTCTGCCTCGTCAGAGGTGAGCACGTTACGCGGTAGCCTGTGCCCCATACGCGGAAGCTCCACCTCAAGCGCCGGATTAAAGAGCATATACCCCTTACGCACAAGAAAACGCAGATAGTCCCGCACGCTGGAAAGAAGATGGATCTGTGTCACGACAGACGTGCGCCGTCCCGTCTTCTCAGAGACCCGGCCCGTTACATGCTTGCGGTAACGCTCCATAAACGACACCGTAAGAGAGGACGGATCCGTCACCGACCGGTCCGCACAGTAAAACACAAAGCCGGTTAACTCACGGCGGCGGCCCTTGATCGTCTCGACCGAGAAGTTCCGCTGCAAGAGGTCGTCGAGATAGGCCGGTACTAACTCTGCCAGTCTGCCCGGGATTGTGGCAAGGCGCCTTGCCGTTACAGAAGGCCTGCCGGCTTTCCCCCTGCGAGCCGGCGCATTCACAGACCGGCCTCACGTGCATGACTTTGTGGAGGAGTTCGGGGATTTGCAAATGACCCCCCAATTCCTTTTTCTAAGCGTTTTTCCCGTTTTTCTGCAAAAGTTCCCTGATTTAAGGCCTTTTCTGCGCTTTTTGGACCGTGACTCAGGGGTGACTTGGCCGTAACTTGAGGGTGACTTGGGGGTGACTTCTGCTCGTTTTGCCGTGACTTCTCATCAAAAAAGCGTGACTTCTCCTTTAGAAAGTTTACTAATTCCTCTCCTAAAGGAGCATAACGACCCGCCGTTAGACCCGGAACAAAAGGAGAGCCGTCGTCGCCTTCTCCATTATAGGCCAGCTCATACTCGATGAACTGCCCGCGACCGCCGCCATGTACAAGCAGATATTCCAGATCTTCAAGGCGGGCAATATGTTTCTTCAGCCTTGAGTCGCCCCAGTTCGTATACTCACGCACGTCTCTTCGCGTAAAGCGGAACATGCGCTTCTCAACGCTATGCCGTGCCGCTCCTTCCGTCACCAGCTCTTCTATAAGCGTAAGAAGCCTCTTCGTCTGCGGAGCAAGATCATCAAGCGAGATGCCAAAGACTTCACCGGCAAGGAATGCTGCAAGGGCGACGTCCTCTTCTGTGGCGACGATGTATTCCATGTCGCCCTCTTTGCGGATCTCTCGTTGATACTGATGCAGAAACGCAACCGTCTCAATCAGCGTCAGGAACTTCTCATGATCCCGTCGCATGCGCAGTTGTGTATCGGGAAAGTCAAGAAGCTCAACGTCAGGAATCACGACGGGTAACGTTCTAAGAAGCCTCTGTGCATCGGCATGCAGCTCTCGCAGATGCACGGCATCATGCCGCCCGGCGGTAAGCCCCGCAGCGGTGCGCCTGTGTCTCTGTAACGACTGGATGCGTCTTGTCTGTTCCCGGTCTTCGTTGATGGTGATCACAAGGCAGCGGTTTAAGAGCTCCTCGTCGATCTCGGTGTTTGTCGTTGTGAGTAGAATCATCACCGGACCCTCCACCTCGAATTCCTTCGTATCGGGAAGCCCCGTTGCCGGATCACGGATCGTCGTTGCGATCGTTATACGGCCCTCGCTCTGTAAGATCTTGATGGCATACTTCGCACGCTCCACGCCTTCCTCTTCTGCTATGGCAAGAATCCGGTGTTTGAGGCTTCGCGACTGCATGTAATAGAGGGATTGCCCCGTCATCATCGAGAACTTGATCCGGTCCTCTTCTGGCACAAAGGCAAGCAGGGCGTCCATGAGGGTGGACTTACCAGCCGAGGAACTCGACTGTATAATGATGGCAAGGGGAGCCTCTGTCTTTCTCGACACAGTGCCCAGATAGCCGATCAGGGAATTGATGCGCTCGCCCACAAGGCCGCATCGCTCAAAGTCGGCGACGATGTTACGTACAAGAGCCGGATCTTTAAGATAAGCGATCGCCTTCTTGCGTCTGTCCTCCGGAATCTCGACGACATCCTGCTCGGGCCTGAGCGTCTCGCGAAGGCGCTTCTCCTGTAGCTCTTCCAGCGTGGAGAGGATGCGCCCGAGGTCATGCTTGAGTATCTCATGGTCGACGGCAAGCTCGCCCGCTGCCTGCTCGATAAAGGACAGGCGGGATTTCGCTGAAAGAAGATCAAACGTATCGACATGATAGACGTCGCCGAGGGATACGCGGAGGTTGATCTTCATGAGGTGGTCGGTTGTGTTCTTGTATAACCCACGCACCCGGTAGCGTCTCTCACCATACGCAAGCCGCACCTCATCGCCGTTTACCGTGCATTCCGGCTCCGGGGGAGCCTTACGCACCATCTTCGCGGGGATCTCTTCTATGTGCACCGGCAGGACCGGGGTCTTCGCCAGATCGGGTGATTCCAGAACGGGACGGGCTATGGCCACCAGCTCACGGAGTCCGCCGGCAGGATCCATCAATCGCAGAATGTAATCGTTTGCATCAAGCCCCATCGGCAAAAGAATTCGCAGGCATTCCAGACCGGGCAGCTCTGCGGCGAGCCTCTTTGCAAGCCTTATGGACGCATCGTTTCCCGGACGATCCGCATCAAAGGCAATATACAGCCGCTTCACGTTTCCAGTCCGCAGCGCCTGCATCATCTCATCGGTAAAGCCCTCGATGCCATAGGCGCAGCTCACGTTCCTGAGACCATGCACGTAGAAGCTCATCGCATCGATGATCGACTCGCAGAGAATCAGATCGGGCTGGTTATACGCATCCCGATTCCAGATGCCACGATGCGGACCCGGTAGATACAGATGCTTCACCCGATGCTTGTTACTGAGACGTCGGCCATACATCCCGCACAGAACGCCTCGCTCATCAAAGACGGGAAAGGTTATACAGCCCTCGAAGTGCTCATGCCCCGTTCCCGACCGCATAAGCCCCATCTTCTTGAGTAGGCCCCGGATCAACTCGCCTTCTTTAGACTGAGGGGTTGGCAGGATGCCCGACAGGCTACCGTCTGCATAACCCACGCCGAATCTAACGATAGCCTCAGCCCCGGCCTCTGCTGATGCAAGGCCACGGGATTCCAGATACCGCAACGCCCCGGAATCATTCTTGAGCGTCTTATGATAGTGTTCCACAACAGACGTAAGAAGGTCGGCGGCCATAGCTCCCGTAAGGGAAGCAGGCACGTTGTCGGCAGGGTTGGACGGATGAGACGCATCGGCGTCGCCTGCATTGCTCGCGTTGCCCGTAAACCGCTGCAACCGTTCTACGGCCGCCGGGAAGTCCAGACCCTCCTTCTGCATCAAAAACTCGATCGCATCGCCACCCGCTCCACAGCCGAAGCAGTGCCAGAGGTTCTTGCCCGGCGTGACTACAAAGGACGGCGTATCGTCCTTATGGAAAGGACACCGCCCCACAAGATCCTTCCCGGCCCGTTTAAGCGAAATCCCATAAGAGGCCACAAGCCGGGCAAGATCGGTCTCTTTCTTAAGCTGTTCTAGCACAGACGGCGGGGTAAGCGGCATGGCAGGCCTCCGGGGCGGGAAAATTTCGCGAAAGACGATTTGAACACTAAACTGTAGAACCAATACAGGATATGTTGTTTTTATGCAAGCACTTTCTGTAGCACAAATACCCTAAAGTGAAGGCCAAATGGTCGACAGAAGAAAAGCAGGATGCAAAAATGTTACAGGTATGTCGGTAAACGTTCAGAAAAGAAAGGCTGATGTCGGAAGTTTTGGAGAACGGCTCCAGAGGCGCCGAATCGAAAAAGGCATGTCGCAGGGCGATCTTGCACGCGCCATAGGCATACACCAGAACCAGATCGGTCGTTACGAACGGGGCGACTCACAGCCTACGGCTGACAAAATCAAGAAGCTCTGTGATGCCCTCGGCGTTTCCAAAGACTACCTACTCGACGGAGCAGAGGAAGGCGCAGCACGCGCCAACTTCGACGACGTGGAGATGCTCGAGCTGTTTCAGGAAGTGCAGACTCTAACCGACGAAGACAAGAAGGCCATCAAGAAGTTTGTGCGCCTCTACGTGAATAACGCCAAGATCAGCGCCATGACGGCCGCTGCGAGATAGGGGTTAACTGGAGAGACAGACTTCTCTTAATCGTCTGGTGAAACGGGTGGTTTCCTCGTCCAGCGTCCGTCGCAGGTTATTAACTGAGTCGGTTGCAGGCCTTCAATACTATAGGTTCCATCTTCCGCCAAAGGGGCGGAAACTGTAATGTTTTTTATAGTAATCACTACTGGTTCGACACTCTTAAAAAGAGGCAGCCCTTTCACAAGAAAATTTCCCTTGGCCTGTTTCAAAGAAATCTCAATGAATTCTGGCTCCTTTAAAGGACGCCAAAGTTCAAGACTCAAGTCACCACAAAAGTATTCCCCTGACAGAAGTTGATATGCTTTAAATGCAGCCAAGTACTGTTCGCGTTTTGTAAGCAGACTATCATACCCATCTACTGGGCGAAGGATGACATCGTCGGCATATCTCAGA
The DNA here is from genome assembly GCF_000243335.1 of Leptonema illini DSM 21528. Taxonomy (NCBI): domain Bacteria; kingdom Pseudomonadati; phylum Spirochaetota; class Leptospiria; order Leptospirales; family Leptospiraceae; genus Leptonema; species Leptonema illini. The sequence goes on from NZ_JH597775.1 coordinate 93,577, forward strand.
AAACCATGAATGCTCCCGCAATCCACCTCAGAAAGAATCTCTAACCGAGCGAACTTCTTCTGCGGCTGTAAAATCACCTCTTGCTTCTCACGAACGATAGTGCCGACAGGACAAACACCTATTACGCTTTTCTCTGCACCAAATTCCAGAGGTTCAGAATAAAGCTCTTTTGAGCTTAGAAGCAAAAGCCAATGATCTGTTGGCTGCTGCTTTCTTATCGAATACGGGGGAGCGTTGCAAGAGATAGTCATTAGCAATGATAGAGCGACGAACGCCCCGAAAAGAGTAACCGCTCCAGCTCGCTTGCTCATTTCGCTGACTCCGCATAAATCACAGTATGGGGCTTATATTTGTAGTCTGTCTTCCCATTTCTATCTTTATAGTAAGTATCAACATACCGAACAGATGTTTTCCCATCCGCTTCTTTTTGTTTCACTACAAGCCAAGTATGTACGTCATTTCTCATAAGAGCAATATTGGCTGATGATTTCATGAAGGATTGAAGCCCTGCACCATCTGCTCCATCTACCACTTTCAATTTTTGATCCGGGCTGAGATATTTTGTCATCAGTTCATACGGTTTTTCAACCCGGGCAAATCCACCGTCGTTCCTGTCCTTTATAATCATCCCGTCGCTTGCCCCATCTATTATGAATTTTTCATAAGACGGTACAGAGCCCGGATTCAATTCAGATACGAATAGGTATAGACTATTCATAAAGCAACTCTGCGTTGCAGTATGAGGTACATACTGCGTTTCAAAAGAACGCTTCAATGCTGGGTCGTCAATGTTGGCCTCATCTATTTCCCTCTGAATGGCATCGCGAATTTTTTCCTGTAATTCGCCACCATGCTGATAGTAGGGACCAGTAGCCTTTTCTATAAGCTCTTTTACCTCTTCAGGTGAATACCCCTGCGCATTATGCACAACCACATCGCTCTCACCCACCAGATAGGTATGCGTCTCGTTCACCTCGAAGTTATACACCGTCTCGGCTCGGTCCTCGACCGTAATCCCCACGATCACGCCCTGCTTCGATTGCCTGTAGGAGACGTTCTGTAGGCGAGCTCCGCCGTATACATCGAGCTGCGACACTTCACCGGCAAGCAGCGAGTCGTCACCGACATGCAGGTCGGCCGCCTTCACCCAGCCTTTGCCTTCTATGTAGAAGGGGTGGGTGGCCGTCGTTTGCAGTTTTGTGCCGGTGTCATAGACCAGCGTGTAGATACGGTCGGTTTTACGGATGAACGTCTGCTTTACCGTCTGCACCTCAATGCGTTTTGTCGTCTCGTTATATGAGAGAACCTTATCCCCGGCGCGAATATCCTCGATATTGCGGTAGCCGGAGGGCGTTTTCACCTTCGTTCCTGCAACGAAACAGGTCCGGAATTGGAATTCGCCGTTACTCCGCCACCAGGCTCCGACCGGACTTCTCATCCGGCCGGTACAACGCTATCAATCCCAGCGGATGCTTTCGAGAGAGCGCTGGGCTTCTTTTTTCACGCCGGCCGGGAAGCGCGACTTGATGATCTTCATGAGCGGAACAAAGGCCCGCTTATCGCCGAGCGTACCCAGGCCCTGAACGACGGCCGTGACGACGGTGATGTTGTCGGATTGCGGGCCGCGTTCCACCTCTTTATCAAGGGCGCCAAGCAGCTCCTGAGCCGCCATCTCGGATTGATTGCGGAACTTGCCGAGCGACAGAGCGGCGGCGATGCGCACCTCTTCATGCTCCTGTAAATCCTGTAGACGACGTCCGAGAGCGGGGATCAGATCCTGGCCGCCTTTCAGATTCCAGAAGTTACCCAGGGCCTGACAGATATGGATGCGAAGCACGTGATGATACGGCTCCTCGGATCGCGGAGTCAGAGCGCCGAGCATCGGGTTATACAGCTTCTCGGGCGGGAAGTCAGAGTTATACAGCTGACGGGCAAGCACGCCGAGACGATCTACGGCGTTGGATTTCTCTTCAATACGCACGCTTGGATCAGAGAGCAACCGAGTGAGCTCTTCGACGCCCTTCTCGTTAGCCGGTATGCGGTTGAAGATAGGTGCGGTCTCCTGCGCCAGGAGGGCGGCCGGAGCGAAGAGGCAAAAAAGAACGAGCATCATCCAGTATTTCATTTATTTCACCCTCTTTTCGATCAGCGTGTTGATGTCGTCCACAAGCTCCTGGAACTGATCCCCTCTGCGAATGCGGATCGGACGAACCGGGCCGCCCTCCGCCATCTCCTGCAGGGTCTTGCGCATGTTATGCACAGGCCCGGCCATCGAATGCGAATAGAAAAGGCCGAAGACGACGAGCAGCACGAGATTAATGCTACTTACAAAGACGATAGGCACCCAGTACAGATCAAAGGCGTTGAAGATGCGGCCCGGAACGCCCATCTGAACGATGGCTCCGTCGGCGCTCTGACAGCTCAACGTTTGTTCGGTACTCATAGAAATCAGAACGCCGCCTTCTTCTGAAAGAAGCGGATACGGATTCTCGCGTATCATCCAGAGTATTCCAAGTGTAAAGGCTACGACAAGAAGCACTATGGCTGAGAACCGCAGAATAAATACATTCTGGAACTTCCGGTCGATATAATAACGCCAGCGTAGCTGTTTCTTTTCATCTTTTTCTGTATGGAGATCGGTCATGCAAAACTCCTGCCCGGCGGGCTTTTCCTCTACAAACAGACAACGGAGCTGGACCGCAACTCCGTTTTTCTATCTGCAATACTGTCCTGATGCAAAAAATTCTCGCTCATTTCCCTATACGAACGCTGTAGATAGAGGCGCCGCTCAGATTCTCTCTGAGAAGAACCTGTCCCTCTTTATTCACAAGCAGCAATTGCCGGTTGCGACCTATAAAGCTGATTCTATCAGATGAGACGACGGAAATCGTTTCAAGACTGATCGGATTTTCTGGCAGCTTAAATGAGCCGATTTCCTTCCCATCATGAGAAAAAAGATCCACCGTATTCCCAGAAACAAGAATCGGTTGCGAAGCAAGCACCGCCTTACGCCCCTTCAGGGCGATGCCTCTTTCTTTTGAAAGAGAATCTGCGCTTAAAAAGATTAGCTCTGAGGCCGTCTGCAAGATGATCCTTGAACCATCATCGGCAACACGAAGATCTTCGATTCGTGAAGGCGCTGTAAAATCAGCCTTTGCCTTCAGCTCAGAATCAAGCAAGGTAATCTTATTTGCAACGTAGACGGCATAGCTCGTCTTTGCATCTGCCCCCGAGTTAAGCGCAATCATCTTCGCACCGACTGGAGCGGTGTATTCGGCCGTCGTGCGCGCCTTTCGAAAGACCGCCGGCCTGTTCCCGCATTGCAGCTGCACGATGGGATCAGCCCCGGTCCCCGAAACGTCACAGGCGGTGGCCGGCACGGCAACAGGCAGAAGCTCCTCGCCCGTTATCGGATCAAAGCTGCGCAGGCGACCCTTTTCAAGCACTAACAGGAATCCATCGAGATGATGGGCTACAGGCTTAACATCGACCTGAAAGAGAACTCTGTCCGTGCCGCGCTCCACGCCGAGGACCATGTCCTTGCGCACGATAAGAAAAGACTCGGCGAAGGCATAGACGGGATCATTGCCTGCAGGATAGCGCATGGCGGGTTCGAGAAAGTCCTTCTGTCCGCCGGCGCTGGCAAGCAACCGTCGCACCTTACCGGCCCGATCGTCCCCCGGATACTCTTTCAGGAACTGTCGACCCGAAGCCTCAAGCTCGCGGGACTTCATCTTATCGAGGATCTCGATACGGGCAAAGAGGAACTCCGGCGTCTTCTGAATGGCAAGCGCCCTATCGATGCTCTGAAGGGCCGCTCGCTGGTTTCCCTTCGAATAGTGCAGATAGGCCAGATGATAGTGCGGATCGGCAAAGTCCGGATAGATGCGCGTCAGTTCGGTGAGGGCGCGCTCCGTTCGCTGGCTGCCGTCGTTCCATTCCATCAGAGCGAGGTTGAGCAGAGCAAGCTCCTGCCCGTGCCTTTCAATCTTGCGCGCCTCTTCAAACTCTCGCCTGGCCTCCGCTTTCTTTTCCTGTTCGTAGTAGATCACGCCGCGAGCGATACGGGCGGGTAAAAAGTCGGGCCTGTAGAGCAGGGCCTGTTGCATGTGCTCAAGCGCTCGATCATATCTCTCGCGGAGCATCTCGATGACGCCTAACTTATACGAAGAGAAGAAGGCCGACTCGTCTTCTGCAAGGATCTTCTTGAAGCCCTGCTCGGCCTCATCGAGCTGCCTGCGATCAAGCAACCTTGAATACAGGGCCTCGCGATACTCGATGCCTGCCGGGTCTTTTTTCAGGGCTTCGATCAGCATGGCCTGTCCGGCTGCCTCGCGTCCCGTTTCAAAGCGGATCTCGGCAAGTCGCACGAGAAAAGAAGGCCGCTGCCACTGGCGATAGAGGCGTGAGAACTGATCCTCCGCCTTTTTATACTCAGCTCGACGGAAGGACTCTTCAGCCCTTTCGATCTCGGGAATAAGATGTCGGAATTTGCGGTTCTCTTCAATAATCTGACGATTTCGCGCAAGCGCCGGATGCGCCGGATCAAGGCGCTCCGCCTCTTTCAGATGAGATGCGGCCTCATCGAAGCGGTTGCGCGCGTTCTTCTCGATGGCGTACTCGATCTGAATGCCGGCCATGCGCCTTTTTACATAGGCGTTCCCCGGAAGCCGGGCAAGCAGAGAGCGATATTCCTGATATGCCTCATCACGGCGACCCTCGTCCTCTTTCATACGGGCAAAGGCAAGAAGCACCTCTGGGTTCGTGGCCGACATCTGCTGGATCTCACGCTGAAGCGCCGATCGTGCGCGCGTATTGCCCGTTTTCTGATACAGGGAAAGCAGACCTTCAAGGGCCTCGGGGTTAGCCGGCTCAGAGGCTCTCACGGTGCGAAAGGCCGCCTCGGCGCCTTTGAAGTTATTGTTGAGCAGCCGGGCCCTGCCGATGGCGATCAGCGTCGGAGCATAGTCCTTCTTCAGACGCAGCGCCTTCGTGTATTCCGTCTCGGCGCGTCTGTACTGACCTCTGCCGAACAAGGCATGGCCGCGTTCAAGCATCTCGTGAATCTGAATGCGCTCTGCCGTCTCTTTCCATTCCGGGCCGGATTCGGTCTTTTGAATCACCGCAAGGTGACGACGCGCATCGGCAAAACGGCCGAGCTCGATGTACTGAAAGAGAGCGTTTTTGCGCGCGGGAATAAACCTTTCGTCCTTTGTAAGAATCCGTTCGAAGATCATCACGGCCTTCTCGCGATCGCCCTGCGCCGCATAATGCAGCCCGAGCTGATTGAGAAGCTCGGCATCGTCGGGATTTCGACGCAGTCCCTCTTCGATTACTTTAAGAGAGCGATCATAATCGGCCTGTCTTCTTGCCGTCGAGGCGATCAGGATGCGCGCCTCTCTGCTTTCAGGACTGACACGCAGTGCCTCTTCGAACTCCTTGCGCGCTCCAGCAACGTTCCCGCGGGCCAGGAACACCGAGCCCAGCTGCAAACGCGGTCCCGGCGAACGGGGGCTGAGCTGCATCGCCTCGCGAAAAGATGCCTCGGCGCGCGCATAATCCTTTTTACGGAAGAAAAGGTTCCCCTGCTCAAGTAACCGGGCCGTCTGACTGGCATCGCTCCCCTTCAGAGCATCCTGCATCTTCGGATTGGCCCGCTGCGCCCGACGGAAGTATTCATCGGCTTCGTCGAAACGTCGCAGCTCAAGGCAAACGTCTCCAAGTTGCAACAGAGCCTGGTCGCGATACTCAAAGCCGTCGACGTCGGCCTTTTTTAAAAGAGATAGAGAGCGTTCGTAGCTCTTTTTTTCCTTATTAAGGACTCCGGCACGATAGTTATACGCCGGATCATCGGGATGCAGCTCCAGCAGTCGCTGGAATCTTTTCAGCGACAGGTCAAGATCGCCTCTTGAGCCATAGATCAACCCGAGAGAAAGAAGGATCTGCTCCTGATCGGGAGCAAGTTCCTCCGCTCTTAAAAGGGACTGTAACGCCTCATCGGTTTTGCCTTCTTCTTTATAGACCATCCCCAGCAGATAATGCCCCTGAAAGGTCGGCAGAACCTGCAGCGATTCCTCTGCCTTCTTTTCTGCCGTTCTGAAATCGCGTCGCACCAGAGCAAGATTGCCCTGATCGAGAAGAGATCGAATACGAGCGGATTGCACGGGATCGCCGGCGATGGCCGTGTCCTTTGCCTCGGATCGTCGGACTTCCTGCGTGGCGCAGGATGCCAGAATTGTTAACGTAGTAATAACTATCAGTCGTTTCATCAGTCTGCCTTTTCTCGATCGTTCTTTCATCGATCGCCCTTACTCTTATCGTCCTCGCGAAGACGAAGCGGAGAACCACTCATTGATTTGAATTCATACCAGAAGAAGCGGCCTGCGCGAAAGAACATCCCGCCTGTACGAGAACCGCTGCGTAATAGAATCTCCTCGGGCGGTTTTGATCCGGCCTGAGATCCGATCGTGATCAACCGCACGGCGGAGGGAACCGTGAATGCTCCGTCATAAAAGGACTTCCCGTTGATGCGCAGAGCGAGAGTCCCGGCAGTACGATCAAGATCGGCGAAAATATAGATCTGCCTTCCCTGCTCTCTCTTAAACGTATAAACCTGCACCTTGCCCTGAATCTCCAGCCGCAGGCGTATGTCGTCGGCCGAAGGTTCGATCAGGAAACGATCTCCCTCGGAATACATGCCGAACGACGCCGCCTGATCGGGAAGAATGGCTTCAAGCTGCAACCTCTCGGCGCCGATCGGTATGCTGGAAAGGCCCGAGCGGGCCGACAGAGCCGGTCTGTCGAAGTCGGCGATATAAAAGCGCTGATCGGAGGATGTATAACTCCAGAGTCCGGATTCGAGCGCCGATTTCAAAGAAGCGCCGCGAAACGCCAGATAATATTCAAACGGATAAAAGCGATCGACCCGCCGACCGCCGCTTACCTGTAAACGATCGACTGTAACGACTCTAAAATCCTGCTCGCCGGATTTTTCGGCGATCTCAAGCTCATACACTCCGGCAAGTACGCCGGGACGGGCCACCGGCGCTTCGCCGATCACCTCCCCATCAAGAGCGAGGCGATACCCGTCGGGCGACGTAAAGATCAAGGCGCTTCCTGGATCGGAGTCATCGCTCCAGGCGGCCATCAGCATCCGCTCGCCGCCGTCAGGCACACGAACGCTTTTTCTCTGCTCGGGCTGTCCCTGACGTCGAATAACGATCTCACGAATGCCCGATCTTATCTGTACGTCGACGGGCGTCGCTCCCAGAGGAAGCAGAGCGCCGTTTTCTTTAAGAAAGACGTCGGAGCGAGAAGGCGAAGTGATGCGCAACGTGCCGGTACCAAGTCTCTCCGCCAGTGCAAGCAGCATCTTTCGCGAATCGTCGGCAAGGTCCGGATAACCATGTGCTACGACGACAGCCCGACCTGATTGTTCGATATGCACGCCGCCGTCGTCTTTCGCGGGCTCTGCCAGACTCAGCTGAATAGACTGTAGCTCTTTTTCCTTGCCTGCGACAAGTTCAAAGGCCGTTACCGCAACGCCGCCTTCAGCCGGCCGGAACAGAAGCCGGTGGCTGAACGAAGGCCCCTCCGTCTCTGAAAAGACCGCAGGCCACGGAGAGAGAGGTCCCGATGTATTTTGCCGCTGACTGAGGAATGCAATGATGCGTAACTTGAGCCCTTCATCGATACCTGCATCAAAGTGCAGGTGTACGCGAATGTCCTTTCTCTCATCTATAGGATGAGGAATGAGGGCCTCCGTAAGATCATACGGAGCAATGGCCGGTAAATCCGGCCCCGGAGCCGTCTCTCGAACAGGCCCTGCGCAAAAAGAAAGGAACACAGGAACGATCAAAAGCGGGCGGCGGAAGACGGCCTTATAAAGAGCACGTGCATACGAAAAGAACGACAAGTCAGACCTCCAGAAGCGGCGCTTCTGGAAGAAGATTGATAAACGTGTCGACTCTGTCAAGTATTCATATGAAACGTTTTTCGAGCTTTCCCAGCCAGCGCGTGTAATCACGATGATAGGTCACAAGTCGCTGGAGAAAGGGGCGACGATCATCAAGCAGAAGGTTTCGCGCCTCTGCAATAATGTCGGCAATGATTTCCCGGTGGAAGGTAAGGTGGCTGATATGGAAGAGACGAACGGCCTCGTTCATCCTTTCTATACTCAGGCGGCCGCATCCGGCCATGAACTCTTCGAGTTGCGAGAAGGCCTTTTCCAGATCGGATGGATACGGCGAATTCATCAGCGCGATGCGATCGGTAATGTCACGCAACACGGCAAAGAATCGCTCAAGCGATTCGCGGCTGAGGGTCTGAATATCAAAGTCTTCATCAAAAAACGATCGGGCAAAATCCCACTCTTCGGGTGTAAGATCCTGTTTCTCATAGGCAGCCGCCAGAGAATCGACAACGGTCATCTTCTCAGAGGATCTGCGAGAGCCTTTCTTAGCACTCAGGGTATCGACAGTCATTTCGGCACTCCTGCTTGAATCTGCGGCGACGAACGCCTGTGCCATTTTTTTTTGAGGCCCCCAGCGGTAAACTGAAATTTGCTTCCCCGCCTGGCAGGGGCACAAAATCTGGACGCCACGGGATGTAGCGCAGTGGTAGCGCACCACGTTCGGGACGTGGGGGTCGTTGGTTCAAGTCCAATCATCCCGACCAGTTTTTCTCTTCATACGACAGTAGCCGTCGCCCTTTTTTGAATTAGGGAATCAATTGACATCCATCGCCTGGCAGCGAATCTGATCAGGCTTTACCATGATCATCAAGCTTTACGGTGTTCGGGGCTCACTGCCGGCTCCGCTCTTAAACAGAGATCTGCGCTCCCGCCTGAGGGAGATCCTCCGGCTTGCCGTCGAGCGTCAGCTGAACTCCGTAGATCGTATCGATCCCTTCCTCGATGATCTGCCCGATTACCTCGGCTTTACGACGGGCGGCGATACGACCTGCATCACCGTGCGCCGCAACGAAGAGCTTTTCGTCGTCGACGCAGGAACCGGTCTTCGGGTACTTGGCGACGAGCTCCTGCCGGGCCCTGCCGGCCAGGGCAAGGCCGTTCTGCATATATTCTTCACGCACACCCACTGGGATCATATACACGGACTTCCGTTTTTCAAGCCGCTTTATATTCCCGGCAACGAGATCCATTTCTATTCCCCGCTGCCAGACCTCGAAGAGCGACTGGCCTACCAGACCGATGAGCGATTCTTTCCCATGCCGTTTCATCGCACGGCCAGTACGAAATTCTTCCACAGGCTTGACGGAGAACTTGAGATCCGCCCCGGCCTTCTAATCGATACGTATCCGCTCAAGCATCCCGGTGGGTCCTTTGCCTACCGCTTCCGCGAGGCCGGTCGTAAATTCGTCTTCGCCACCGATGTGGAGTTCAACGGCGACGACCTTCTCGATCGTAACGATCATCTGAATTTCTTCTCAGAGGCCGATCTGCTCATCCTCGATGCTCAATACACGCTTGATGAGTCGTTCATGAAAATCGACTGGGGCCATACAAGCTTCAGCATGGCCGTGAACTGCGCCGTACACTGGAAAGTGAAGAACCTCGTTCTCACGCATCACGAACCCGCCTATAACGACCGCCGTATCTACGAAAACTATGAGAACGCCATCGAGCACAGACGTATTCTGAAGCAGGACCGTCCGCGCATATACCTGGCACGCGAAGGAACCGTCTACCATGTCGGAGATGAAGTCGTATAGCCGCGTAAACGGCTGGATGCTTCTTTCTGTATTCAGCGTCTGTTCGCTCGTCACTTTCGCTCCAGATCTCTATCATCGCCGGTCGAAAGTGCAACCCGAGCAGACGGGCTTTGCCAGGCTGATCCGCGCCGAGGATAAAAGCTATTTCGGCTATCATCGCTATTATTTCACGCTGCTTTACAGATCGGGCGACGAAGACGTGCGCTTTGTAACCGCCGTCGACTCCGATCTCTTTCATTTAAGGAAAGTCGGCGACAACGTCGAGGTGCTCGTTCGATCGGCGCATGACCTGCGCCTTGCTCGCAACGAAAGTGAAAAGCCGGACTACGCGACCCTGATGCTTTCGCTCTTTTTCGCAGCCGTCGGCTTTGTTCTTTTATTAAATGGCATACGATACAGGAAAGATACGTGAAAAGAAACATCACGCTCGGGCTCTCTCCCTGCCCGAACGACACCTACATATTCCATCATCTTATAAAAGAGGGTTTCGCCGAAAGCAGCGCTACGAGCGGCACAGCCGTGAATCGCATCACGGTAAATCCCTTTTTTGCCGATGTTGAGGAACTGAACCGGCGGGCGTTAAACGGCTCCGAGTTGCCCGTCACAAAGGTCTCATGCTTTGCCGCCGCTCTGGCATCAGAGCACTACGAGATCCTGCCCTCCGGTGGAGCGCTCGGCCATAACTGCGGGCCTCTTCTTGTCAGCAGGCAGAAGCTCTCTTCGCAGGATGAGCTTCTGGATAGACTGCGCTGCTCTCGCATCCTCATCCCCGGCAAAACGACGACGGCGCATCTGCTTCTCAGGCTTTTCCTGAAAGAACACGGCATCGAGCATCCGCTCATCGAAGAGGCGCTGTACAGCGATATTCTGCCGTCGCTGAAACGAGCCGATGCCGATTTCGGCCTGATCATTCACGAGGAGAGATTTACGTATCCTTCTTACGGCGTTGATGCGCCGGTCGATCTCGGACAGTGGTGGGAATCGCAGACCGGATTGCCTATTCCGCTCGGTTGCATTCTCGTGCGGCGAGATCATCTCGATCTCTTTGACGCCCTCGACCGGGCGATCTGTGAGAGCATCGATCATGCGAAGGCGCATCTTGAAGAAGCCTGGCCTTTTATCAAGTCTCATGCACAGGCCCTTGAGGATACGGCGATACGATCGCATATCGATCTCTATGTGACCGATTATTCGCGCACCCCCCGAGAAAAAGGAAAGGCGGCCTTCGCGTTACTTCGCGAAAAGGCCGTCGGTCTCGTCCTTGATTAAGGGCCGGCCCCGGGACCGGCCCTTCAAGATCAGGCGAGGAAGAGCAGAGCGACGACGATAAACACCGGCATCAGGATGCCGATCGAATATAGCATGTAGCCGCCGAACGAAGGCATCTTCACGCCCGTTTGCTCGGCAATCGACTTCACCATGAAATTCGGAGCGTTGCCGATATACGTATTCGCTCCCATAAAGACGGCTCCAAGCGAAATAGCGGCAAGCAGCAGGGCGTCTTTCGCAATAAACTGAGCGATCGTCATATCGCCCTGCGCCGTCGTCAGGAAAACGAGGTAGGTCGGAGCGTTATCCAGGAAGCTCGAAAAAAGTCCCGTAGCGAAGAAGAACTTCACCGGAGTATCGAGACCGAGCTCGGGCCCGTGCACTTTCAGTAAAATCAGAGCAGGAATCATCGTAACGAAGATACCGATAAAGAGCACCGCCACTTCAATGATCGGCTCAAGATTGAAATCGTTCGCCTTGCGAAACTCCTCTCGAGTCGTCCACTTAGACAGGATGATCAGGCCGAGCAGAAAGGGAACCTGCATCAGCTTGTAAAACTGGTTCTCCTGAATGAGCGAACGGAACGGTTCATAGTTCTCGTTCACAAAGGCGACGACGAGCACGACGCCGATCAGCCAGACGATATTAATCGTGCCTTTGATGGAGATCGGTTCGATATGCGTGACGTCAGAACGAATATCTTTAAGGCTTTCCTGAGCATAGGCCCGTCTGTCCCACAGGAAGTAGACGAGCAGCAGCACGGCGTTCGTAAAAAGCCACTCAGGGAAGAGCTGGAACGTCCAGGTAAACGGAACTCCGCGCAGATAACCGAGGAAGAGCGGCGGATCGCCAAGCGGCGTCAGCAGGCCTCCGATATTTGAAACGATAAAGATGAAGAAGATGACCGTGTGAACGACATGCTTTCGCTCTGAATTGGATCGCAGAAGCGGGCGAATGAGCACCATCGAAGCGCCTGTCGTTCCGATAAAAGAAGCGAGAAGGCCGCCCGTCGCCAGGAAGAAGACGTTGTTTCGCGGCGTGGCACGAATATCGCCGCGAAGAACGATGCCGCCGCTGATATAGAACAGAGCTCCAAGCAACGAAACAAACGGTATATAATCCAGAAGTATCTGATGTTCAAGATCGTGAAAGCGACCGAGCATGATCAGATAAATGGCTACGGGAATACCGAGAACAAGAGAGACGATAAGTTTATTCCTGTTCTTATGCCACCAGTGCTCCGCTGCGATGGGCAGCACGGCGATGGCAAGCAGAATAAGAACAAAAGGGATCACCGACCAGTAGGCCGGCATAGCCGCTTCATGCATGGGTCAACCTCCAGAATACCGAAAACCTATATATACTATATAAAAGACAAGAAAGACCACCCCCTGCCCGCGATCGAGAACATTCCGACGACCGATAAAGAGAAAACTGAAAAGCATCAGGCTCGCGAGAACGACGACCAGGGCATCGATGTTACTGTCGAGAGAAAAAGGAAGAGGCAGAAGCACGGCGCTTGTTGCAAGGACAAAAAGGATGTTGAAGATATTCGAGCCGACAACGTTACCGATAGCCAGCTCGGAGTTCCCGCGATAGGTCGCCATGCCCGAGGCCGCCAGCTCGGGCAGTGAGGTGCCGATGGCGAGCACGGTCACGCCGATAAAGGATTCGCTGATCTGAAATGCCCGGGCGATCTCAACGGCTCCATTCACGATCCAGTGCCCTCCGACAGGCAGAGCGATCAACCCGACGATAACGTAGATCACGCTCCGCGGAATAGAAAGGCCGGATTCGGGCATATCATCGTCGGGTGCATAGTGTCCGTTTCGCGCAAGACTGAATATATAATAGAAGAATATAATAAAGAATCCCCAGAGCACAAGGCCGTCGTTACGCGCGATCACATTACGCCCTTCTCCATTGAGATAAAGGTCGTTGGCCAGGATAACGACAAGGCCCGCAGCGAGCAGGCTGAAAGGGATCTCCTTCCATACGGTGCTATCGGTGACGGTCAGCGGACGGATCACGGCGCAGACGCCGAGAATGAGAAGAATATTGGCGGCATTGCTTCCAAGAACGTTCCCGATGGCAAGATCGGGACTGCCCTGATAGCTCGCCGAAATATTGACGGCAAGCTCCGGCGCCGACGTCCCCATCGAGACGAGCGTGAGACCGATCACCAGATCAGAGATCTGCATGCGGCGGGCCAGGCTGATAGCACCCTGAACAAGCCAGTCCGCTCCTTTAAGCAGGAGGAAGAAACCGGGCAGGAAAAGCAGATAGTTCAGAATTGTGGAATCAGACATCGGCCGGACGATCTCATAGATAGGCGTCGCAGTCATTATTTTTTCAGGATTGACGTCGAAAAAACCCGACAATTTCACTGAAAAGACTGTCTCTTATTATGGAAGACCGGACGGAATAGTGACGCACGGTATCATTCTGGGGCCCTCACCGGTTGATTTCTTTGAATCGATCGGTGCGTTTCTGAGCCAGATGTCTGAGCTTTGTATGAAAAAATTATTCCCAATTATCACGATGCTCTGGTCGGCCACGCCTCTCGCCGCGGACAGGCCGTTCACGACGGTGCGCTACATTCTGCCTCTTGAGATCAAGCTGGGCGAATACTATCTTCAGTCTGCCTCACAGAAGCACCTTGAGGAATCCGGCGGTAGCCTGCGCCTGGGTAGCGAAGATCTATTTTTGCAGCTCTCCGCCGTTCAATCTCGCGAATCCAATCTGCCGGCCACAGGATGGCTTGTTCCAGGCACAGGCTGGAGCGGATCGGCCGCCGTCCAGAGTTCGCTTCTGAACCTCACCTATCTCAGCCGCGATTCCTTTTTTTCATTCGACATCCGTCAGGATGCGCGCCGCATTCCTGGAGCGCCGGACGATCTACAGCTGGGAACGGCGCTTTCTTACGGCCACAATATCTCGCCCTTTTTCGCCTTCATGCTCGGAGTCAAAACGACGGGTTCGGTCGATCCGCTGCGCGCAAGCAGTCTGGTCATCGATTACGGTAAGGTTTTCCTCACGCCGGGGCTTCAACTGCGGAGCCGATCGGTCATCGTCGAAACCTTTCTTGAAATGCCCATCTACGCGTACGACCAGAGAACAAAGTACTCCGAGTTTATCATGCCGCATGACGTTCGGGCGAACATCGGCATCCGCTACCGGCGCTGATTCTCAGCGGTCTCTGTACAGGGCAGGCAATCGGTATGTGCGCCTGATCCTCTCATTATCCTCGCGCGCCGTCGGGTCAAGATATACGCGACTTCCATCCGTGAAGAGAATCTCTATCACGGCATTCGGAGTCTGCCGGGCGCTGTTAACGCGATCGATCAGCTCTTTCAGATCACGAACCTTCTGGCCGTTCACCGATTCAATGATCTCTCCTCCGAATCCCTGGTATCCCTGATTCGCTTGATCGGGCAGCACCTCAGAAAGAATGAGAATGCGATCCTTCTCATCGCCGGCAGCGTAGTTCTTCTTCGTATCATAGATGTAAGCAAGCTCAAGGGCGCGACGACGCCAGTCCTTGCCGAACCGGCTCTGCAGATAGGGCACGCTCAGCTCAAGAAAGACAAGACCCGTTTCAACAAGATACGGAGGCTGTTCGTCGGGAAGAAGCCAGGGAATCCGCTCGGCGGTGCCGCGATATTCGCGCAGGCTGAGTTCCACGTCCTGCTGTTTGCGATCACGTAATATCGTCATTTTAATTCGATCGCCGGGATTCCGGTACTGCCCGCGCACATCCCTTGTTAATAGAAGCTCGGCTCGCTGTAATCCGAGAAGAGGATCACGATAGAGCCCCTTCTCATCAACGGCCTGGCCGTCAAGAGCGAGCAACACATCGCCCGACTTCAGAACCGATGCAGCGGGAGTTTCAGGCAGAACGGAGCCGACGAAGGCGCCACCGGCGCGCAGTCCTTTACCATCCAGGCCAAGGTATGCGCGCAACTGCGGATCGACGAGATCCTCGAGCTCGATTCCCTGAACGACGAACCCTCTATAGTGAGCCTCTTTCTGGATAGAAGCCAGAGCTCGGTCACGGAATGCTTCAATGCGCGAAACAGGCACGGCCACGCCTTTGCCCTGCTGCCCCAGAAAAGCGACGATTCCGGTCAGCTTTCCTCCTTTCAGCAGTATATCGCCGTTCTGATAACTTTCGCGAGCCGAGAAGACAAAGATGGGCAGCCTGGTAAAGCCGTAGTCAGACGTGATACTGTACTCGATCACCTTCACCGTTTCACGGTAGACGCGAAAGAGTCCGTCCGTGCGCGCGGCAATGATCTCATCGCCCTGCACAGGATCGTCACCGAATTCAAACGGAGCGAGGTCCGACAGAAAGCGGGGGTTTTCCATCCGTAGAATGGCAAGATTCGTCTCCATATCGACGAGCACGGGCCTTGCCTTCTCTCGAGCATAGGAATCGGCGCGACTCACTTCGACGAGCACGGCATTGCGAATATCATCGGCCTGTATCAGAATCAAGCCGTCGCCGAGCGCCAGGCCAACGACGGTGTAGGCCTCACCGGGCCTGCGAATCCACGGACGCACCGGGTCGGTGCGCACCGGCGAAACGCTCACACGCACGACCGAACGCCGGATCGGATCGCCCTTCGCCGTCTGATCCCGGCGCACGCCGTCGGGTCGGTTCGTTGCGTCGGTTCTGTCCGCCTTCAGGGGTACGCGCACCGGCTTTGATTCCGTAACCTTAATCGGAGCACCCTCAAGCGTCGCCACAAAGGCAACAAGGAGCAGAGAGACTGATAACGTCTGAAACGATTTCACTGAGCTTTCTCCATTCTCACACGGCGATCTTCGCGAAGAGAGTATGACTTCCGTATTCTTTCATTGGCCGCCCTCACATCAAGCGATCGCAGAACGAGCGGCCTGTTCACGTCTTCGAACTCCACGACGACGCTTTCTTCGGACGTTACGGCACGATCGAATCGTATCACGAACTCGCGAAAGTTGCGCACCTTCTGACCGTTTACGCTACGAACGAGACGGTAACCGTAGCTGCTTGTATACAGGTTTACGGAATCGTTCAACCTACCCGTTAAAACGACCTCTTCCTCTTTTTCCTGAAAGGCCTTTGATACGATTCTGTAGAAATAACGATAGAAGATTTCAGAGCGATCGTTATTCAACCACTCCTGCGAATAGGTTCTCATGAGATTCGCATCAAGAGGTTGAAAGACAAGGCCGGCCTGCACATAGTATTGAGGCGGCTGTTCATATTCTCTTCGCTGGTAATCATATATATTCGTTCGCCGGGCCGGGAACTCCACGGTAAGCAGCTGGCCGTCCCTGAAGATGCGGGCCTTCACAACCTCGCCCTCGTTCAGATGGTCGACAAGCTCCACATAGGAATAGAGAGTATTATCGATCATCACCTCGCCCGATTCAGAAATCGGATGGTCCATGATCTCAAGCAGCACGTCGCCGGCGCGGATCTTACCCTCGGCGCTCGTTCCGGGCAGAACACGCGTCACAAAGACGCCCGTATCCTCAAGCTCTGCCGGAAGCTTCAAAGCGCGGCGCATGACCGGATTCTCAGTCGAAGTGGAGTGAATGCCGAGCTCCACATATCCTCGATAGACGCCGTTTTTTTCCACCTCTCGCAAAAAGCGTCGGATGACGACGGGCGGTATCAGGTAGCCGAGGTTCTCGCCGCCGCGCAGGGCCTGGAAGGCCACGCCGATCACCCGACCGTTTTGAATGGCCGGCCCGCCCGAATTCCCGGGGTTGATCGCCGCATCCACCTGAATCGTCAGATGGGAATCGATACCGCTATGAGCATAGGTATCCATATCGATTCGCGAAACCACGCCCCGCGTAATCGAAAGCCGATTCCCACCGATCGGGAAACCGACAACGACGACGGGGCTGCTCAGTGCCGGCAGCTCGCCGATGACAAGAGGCTGCGCCCCCTGGAAGAAATTCGGATCCTCAACCTGAAGCATTGCCAGGTCGCAATCATGGGCGATATGCAGTAGCTTTGCCCGGAACTCTTTTTTCTGGTCGGGCCGCTTCACGTTGATATTCACCGCGCCGCTGACCACGTGGGCGTTCGTCAGAATGCGATTTCCCTCTATAATAAAGCCGGTGCCGCCCGAACGCTCCACTGAGGGATCATTCCAGGGCATCCCGTAATCGTAGCTGAATGAGTCGACCCGGATGCTGACAACGGACCTCTCGACCGGAACGTTGCCGATCCCGCCGTTGTCGGCCGGTAAAAGCCCCGGCAGTAATAGCAGGCAAAAAAGAGAAAGTCGAACCAGGTTTCCCGAAAAAGAAAGCGAAAACAGACGGTTTCCAGAGCGCATCCATCGCAGGCTGCGCATCCGGACCTGCAGGTCGAGTATTATTTCAAGTTTTATTCTCGTGTCCGCTTCTGAATCCGCCTGGTGGCGATCTCTTCTTTTAAGGCACTGACGAACTGTGCAAGATCCCACTCCAGCTGCTCACCCGTGAAATAGTTCCGCGCGTTAATGCGTCGAGCCTGCTGCTCTTTCTCGCCGACAACAAGCATATATGGAATCTTCATCTTTTCTGCCTGCCGGATTCTTTTCCCGAGCGTCTCCTCGGTCTCCACGCTGACCCGCAGCCCTTCCTTCCGCAGATGCTCCTGCACCTCGAAGGCATAGGCATGGAAGGCCTCGCCGACCGGAAGGATTCTCACCTGCTCGGGGGCGAGCCAGAGCGGAAAAGCGCCGGCGAAGTGCTCGATCAGAAATCCGATGAAGCGCTCATGCGTTCCAAGCGGGCTGCGATGAATACAGGCCGGACGCTGGAACTGACCCTCTCGATCCACGTATTTTAAATCGAACTTCTCGGGCATAAAAAGATCGAGCTGACAGGTGCTTGCCGTGAATTCCCGGCCGATCGAACTCTTGATCTGAAAATCCACCTTCGGGCCGTAGAAAGCCGCTCCGTCTTCTTCCACCACATAGTCGATTCCAGAAACCTCCATGGCCTGGCGCGTGATCCGTTCCGCCTTCTGCCACATCGCTTCGTCGCCGTGATATTTCTTGTTCTTCGGATTTCGAAGAGCAAGCACCATCCAGTAATCCTTGATATCAAGAAGATCATAATAGTATTTATGAAGCTTCATCACGCTTAAGAACTCTTCAACGGCCTGATCCTCTGTGCAGTAGATATGGGCATCGTTCATGCTCATCGCCCGCACCCGCATCAGACCGAAAAGCGCACCGGAGTCTTCGTAGCGATGACAGGTGCCATACTCGGCAAGCCTGATCGGCAATTCACGATAACTGCGAGGACGAA
Source organism: Leptonema illini DSM 21528 (assembly GCF_000243335.1). Taxonomy (NCBI): domain Bacteria; kingdom Pseudomonadati; phylum Spirochaetota; class Leptospiria; order Leptospirales; family Leptospiraceae; genus Leptonema; species Leptonema illini. Next base: position 111,877 of record NZ_JH597775.1, read on the forward strand.
TACCATAGATAGTATGATGGAACGGACAGTTCATCGGCTTCAGATAGTAATTCTCATTATCCATCTGCATGGGTGGGAACATGGATTCGCTATAATGCGGAAGATGCTCACTTGTATGGAAGAGACCCTCTTTCGTAATCAGAGGTGTCGTAACTCGCTGGTAGCCGTGCGCCGCCTCTGTATCCTTTGCCCAGGACTCAAGCTCTTCTTTGACAATATTGCCGCGCGGCAGCCAGAAGATCAACCCCGGACCAACACGCTCCGAGGTGGCAAAAAGCTCGAGATCGATGCCAAGACGACGGTGATCGCGTTTCCTGGCCTCTTCCATACGCTTTTCATAGCTATCGAGTTCTTCCTGAGTTTCAAAGAGAAGACCGACCACGCGTTGAAGCATGGGCCTATCTTCCTGTCCCTTCCAGTAGGCGCCCGAAACCGCTGACAGACGAAACGCACCCAGTTCTCCCGTATTGGCCACATGAGGCCCGCTACACATATCGACAAAGATCTCTTTTTTTCCGTCAGCCGAAACGTTTCTATAGAAGGAAATCTCTTTTTCTCCGGACCGAATCAGCTCCTCGGCCATTTCGAGCTTATATGTTTCAGATCTATCAGTCAGAAAAGCGACCGCCTCATCAGCGGGCAGAAAAAACCTTTCGAATCGCTGCCGCGCGCCGGCGATCTTCTTCATTCGCTTTTCAATTTCCTTTAAATCCTCTTCTTTCAATGGAGGATTCGCCTCAATATCATAAAAAAAGCCATTCTCTGTATCCGGGCCGATGGCAAGCTTTGCATCTGGCCACTTTTCTCGCACGGCCTGTGCCAGAACATGAGCAGCGCTGTGCCTGCGTGTAGACAGTGGGATTCGCTCTTTTCCCCGTTCAGGAGTTTCACTTTGAGAAATAGAGTCTTGCTTCACGTTCATTCCATTTAGACCTGCTGCCGATTATAGCTTCCAATTAAATAATCTCGATGCTGACAGCAATTCTTTCTAAAATTAGGGGATACACGAAGAAGCAGGGCAAAGGCAGCAGACGAGGATGCCATTTTTAATAAATATTTATGCCCACTTTCAGCCAAGAAGGCGAGACATTCGCCCTATTCCCGCCCTGCCTAAATCTCGTACTTGTTTCTGACGGTGCATTTTGGGCATATGCAGGTGACTTCGCCTTTCACCCTTGACCCCTTATCAGTTTTAATCTTTCCAGTTGCCGTAAAATCAAAAGATATACCTTCTTGTACGTAGTGTCCTGCTCCATATCGGGCACTTCCTTTCATTTCAAACCCGCAAGCATGACATTTCACTGTTAAGCGTATCGATTCAGCCACACAGCCCCCACCCTCGATTATTTTTAATCATTTCTGCCTTCTCTTCAAGAGGCTCCCGCTCCTGCCCCCTATCCGTAAGCAATCACCGCTTTTCGGAAGCTGCGGCATCCTTTTGCTTTCTATTCCTGCCTGCGGTGAGGCGCTGTCAATTCGTCGTAAGTACTGTGTCCGACATACTTATGCCATCCTGTCAGGAGGGCAGCTCTGCATGCGCTCCTCTTTGCCCGGTCACACCTGGGTGAAGGAGGAACCCCGGTTTTTGAGCCGTAGCCGATCACTCAATCGTTGATTACCGGACAGCGCGCGCCATCGAACACGTGAAAATGCCCCATACCGGGGGTCAAAAGGGATCAAAACGATCGTCTACACGCCCTCCGGGCGGCTTTAAAGCGCAGGCACCCTGCAACAGCCAGAACATGAACACTTACACTGGAATATCATGTGTCCCCTTCCTGCCCTTTCGCTCTCGTTGGTCAAGGACGAATCGGACGAATACGGAACACATAGCGGAGGCCCTATCTTGGATCCAAGTAATGGATTAAAAATAGACAGTTGCCGCTGGCAGCTCCACCCTAACTGTTCTATAGTTAGCGCTGCTGCTTCATAAGTGATCAATTTTAAGCGCACCGGCAGGCTAATGCCCTGCCATCCCCCTTTCTGAGATATCCGTTTCTAATTTGAAAGCGCAGTGGCAGAAACGCTACCCAATTGATGTGGATCGCCAGGAGAGGCGGCCAGAGAGACTCGGCGAGGCCATGCAGAATGTCGGTTAAGCGGGACGTGAAGACGTTTTGCGCGATCGTGACGCCTTCTTAGATGTAGTGGCAGTCTTGGAGCGTGCGCTCTTTCTCTTCTCTTTTTCGATCCGCTCCCGATGCTGTATGCGTTGATCACGCTTTAGCATGTAAAGAAAGTGTTTCGCGTATTGCGAGAATGGCTCAGGGATCTGATCGGCGTCAAAGCCGAGCGGATCATCGAACAGGGCGCGAATCAGGTGTGGTGGAATATCTTCTCGTTCCACGCCCATAAGGATCTCCAGCCGGTTGCAGATTTCCTTATCGTTGACTTCGCGGATAAGCTTCTTCATTGAGTTGAGAAGCTTGCTTACACCTGGATTTCCTTTAGACATGACTGCTGCTCCGGCAAGTTCCATAAAATCCCCGGAGCACTGCGAAGCAAGCGCAAACCCTGAGCCAGGGGCTCGCTTACACCGGCCTCCCCCCTCCCCTGATGGGCCTCTTCATATTGAGAGGTGCCGCTCAGAAGATCGACAGAAGAAACACCAGGTAACGCCGACCATTCCAGAAACCGTTCTGAACGATGGCTCACCGAAACCGAAACAAAAGAGCTCGCTGGAGAACGATCCTTACGGGAGAAAGGCAAGTAGCTCAGTGCTGCACGGCCCATGCCTGCGGCCATACTCACAGGTCTTTCCATTCTAACGATTGCGACAGCGCAGGTTGAAGCCCGATCCAACAGGCATGCCCGCTGTTTTACCGGCTCCTCTTCTTGAAGAGACGCTGGTAAAGCCCCTGAGATGCAGCGCTCGGTCGCCTGCTCCTCTTCCCTTCCCTTCGTCGGCGTCAGGCTGACTGCAAAACTATTCACGCCTCTTCCATAAAGAGACGCAACTGCACAGGCCGAACTCCCTGGATGCCCGGCGAAAGACTCGCGCATGCGAGCCCGGTCCCTGTGCTCTCTGCATTCCATGAACTGCAGACTCAGCCACGGCCCTTCTGTCTGCTCTTCAGAAGGCTCTGGAAAATCCCATAACTCGAATGACCCTGCAAGTGCTCCACGAAATGCCGTGCTCAGCCAGCTACGAGCCTCCCGGGCTGTAGAGTCTGAAGGCTGGGAGGATTTGAAAACCATTGTTTTCCGGTATGAAAAGTCTGGATTATCGCTAACCTGGCTTCCATCCGCCACGCCTTCCTCAGGACCGAACGTGCGCGCAGAGGCCACAACCGGAGCCGGCGGCATGACGGAAACAGTCGAAGCCGCCTCCTTTTCAGGCGAGGCGACGGTCATAGCAGCGGCAAGGAACAGTCCGGACCAGCTCATATGCGACATAATAGGGCAGCCTGCCTGCATTGCAAGCATTTTTCACCCCCCTCCTCCCAGTCTGTACTCCAGCTCCCAGAGGGCGATCTCCTCCTCTCGCCCCCTGGCCCTTTCCCTCTGCTTGCGAAGAAAAGGGAGAAGCCTGCTTGCAACATCATTCCCGATGCCTGTCTCGACCTCCCGGTCAATGCCCTCGCGATCCTTCCTGATCACAAGATCAATCATGCGGAAAAAAGCCGACAGGCGCCCTATTCTCTCATGCTGACGCGACAACTCCGGATTTTTCGTGTCGTTTTTGAACATCACGTCTATAAATGCCCTGATGAACTCTACGTCCTGGCTGCTCAGGTCATAGTCTACGGGAAGACGCTCCATGCCGGCATAGTCCAGTCGTCTCAAGAAGACCCGGGCCATATAGACGGGATTCCGGCTCACATGATCCATTCCTGGACGGTCGATCAGATCTGCTGCCCGGACTCGCGCCGGCACAGGCGGAGCCTGTTCGCTGCCGGACTTTGCTTGAAAGATCCGTGCATGAGGGAAAGCCACCCGGACCCCCATGCTATCAATACGCGGCACATCTGGACCGAGGATTACGATTCGGAAGTTTTTTCGATCAAGATCGCTGAGATCCCTCAAGAATCCGCGAACATCAGAGAAATGTCTTACATAAACGGGAAACTGATCCGTTATCACGCGAACGTTGAGCTGAAGCAGCTTCCGATCGCTGTCCCCGCCGGCTCGGTAAGGAACGGCGATCGATCTTGAACGCACGGGCAAAAGCGACAGCCCCTCTTCTCCAACGAGTGGCTGCACACCGGCGCCGAGGAAAACCACGCCAGTAACCTTCACTCCCGAGATACGGATCTGCTCGGGCGTGACTACATCCATCTTCCCTCTGTAAACACCGCAGGCCAGGCTCTGCTCGTCCACAACGAGAAAATAGCCGCCCGGGGTTTTGAATTCACGCAGCTGGCTCACCGCGCCTCCTCCTGTAAACCAAGGCGGCTCCAGCGATACTGGAGCGAGCCTCTTGAGATACCAAGCGCCCGCGCCATGTGAACCTGATTCCCGCCATGGATGGCATGTGCCTGCAACAGCAGTTTCCTTTCGAGCTCCTCTGTTCGCCGTCGCAGATTCAAAGCGTCTTCCTCGCTACGGTACCATAGCCCGAAATGCAGATCGGACGGTTCAATCCATTCCGTTCTCGTAAGAAAATATGCGGCCTCAATTGTTTCATAAAACTCCTGGAGGTTCCCAGGCCAGTCGTAGCTGGCAATGGCTTTCAGCGAAGCCTCCGATATCTGGATATGCCGCCTGTTAGCAGTAACAAGTCGATCCAGATATCGTTGCGCTTCAAGAGCGAGAAGTTCACGTTGCTGTCGCAAGGGCGGCAAAACAATCCTGTTCTGACTGATTCGCTGGCCGAGAGCCGGGTCAAACTGTCCGGCCGCTATCATGGCATCAAGGTTTCGCGAAGTATCAAAGAGCCAGAAGCGACCATCTCCCGAAATGGCAGAAAGAATGCGCAGCTGCATAGCCGGAGCAAGATTGGCAACTTCTTCAATAATAATGGTTCCACTGCGCTCAATGACCGGTGTAGCCTGGCTCGACCGCAATCTTTCCCCAACGGCATCGCCGAAAAACTCTCGCAGCTGGACCTCCTCGGCGATGCGGCCGGGACGGAAGTGAGCGGTCGAGCCGCCAAAGCGATACTTCTCGATAAACGAAAGGACCTGCTGCCGCCCACTGCCTTCCTCTGACACGATTAGCAGCGGAGACGAACTGCGGAGAATGCCGGGCAACATGCGACCAAGCCAGAGAGGCAGACTATCCAGATCTCGCCTAAGCTGACGCAGATCGGGGACGACAAGCAGACGCAAAAAATCCTCAGAGGGGGCGAAGCCCGGCGGCAGCTCCAGGAGCATCACTACGGAGGGCCGCTCAACACTGTCGAGGAAGAGCCACAGTCCGCAGCCCGGCCTGGAGGCGTGTTCTGAAGGAATCTGGATATACCCGTTTTCAAAGAGAGGGGTCCAGAGCTCCGGCTCTTTTTCGAGGAATTCGTAACGGTAATCCGTAAAGAACCCGCGACTGAAGAGCGGGCGAAACACACCTTGATCGAGAGTGAAAAAATGACAGAGAGAGCCCTCCGGCAATAGAGAGAATCCCCCGGTTCGTTCTGCGTCCACTCCGTGGAAAAAGGAATCGATCAAATCCGACATAGGCCGCCTTCATTATCGGCGATCAGACCAGCAAAAATGATCCGTCATCCCGATTTCCCCGCATGTCGGACATCCGACACATCGGCCGCCACACGAAAGACTCTCACATGTCGGACATCCGACTTTTTGAGCGCGAAAACGAGAATTTCGGTCATTTTTCAAAAAAGGCTTGAGCTCTCCACTTGCGTCAATCTGCTCGAACAGACGTGAAAAAGAGATACTGCATTGCCATCACCAACCAGAAAGGCGGGGAAGGGAAAACCACGACCGCCATCAACCTTTCCTGTGCCCTGGCCGGAATGGGACACAAGACCCTGCTCGCCGACCTTGACCCACAGGCCAACTCGAGCGGCATCTTCGCCAACCCGGACCGACTGGAGCTGAGCCTTTATAATGTTTTCAGCGGAACAAGCACGCTCAAGGAGATCATTGTCGGCACGGAGGTTGAGAACCTGGATCTTGCCCCCTCGAAGATTACCCTTGCCGAAATTGAAAGCGCCGGGGTAAACGTCGATGCCCCCTATGTGATTCGAGACGCCTTTCAGTCAGTCCCCGAATACGATTTCATCATTATGGATTGCCCGCCAAGCCTTTCCATTTTCACCATCAACGCACTGGTGGCGGCCACACACGTTGTCATCCCTGCACAGGCAGAGAAATTCTCAATCGATGGGATGACCGGGTTGCGCAATACAATCAACTCCATTAAACGGCGTATCAATCCCGATCTCGCTATTGCCGGGGCGCTGCTCACACAGCTGAAGCCTAACACAGTCCTGTCGAAAACGATCATGCCGGTCATCTCGGATTTCTTCCCTGTCTTCAAAACCTCAATCTCAGAGGGTGTTGCGATTGGAGAAAGTCATCTCGCCCGGAAGAATATCTTTATGTATGCCCCGGAATCCAGACAGGCAAAGGAATATCTCACATTCACAGAGGAGTTGATCGGTGAGCTCGAAGCATAAAAAATTGGGCGGGCTGGCCGATATCTTCCAGTCAGAGTCCCTGGATGGAGCAATCACAAAGCTTCCCATCGCCCGGATACGTCCATCAGAAGATCAACCGCGTCGGGACAGAACACATGCCGTCGACGAACTGAGCGAGAGTATTCGTCGGGACGGGCTCCTGTCTCCTATCGTAGTGACCAAGGAAGGAGATACCTACAGGGTCATCGCCGGCGAGCGTAGATTCCACGCTGTCAGTCGTCTCGGGTGGAAAGACGTTGAATGCCGGATCATCTCAAGAGAGCAGCGCGACTATTTTCGCATTGCCCTGATCGAGAATCTCCAGCGAGAGAACCTGAACGCAGAAGAAGAAGCCGATGCCCTAATTAAGCTGAAAAAGCAAGAGGACCTGAGCGACCAGGAGCTGGCAAAGCTCGTAGGCAAATCCCGAAACTATGTAACGGAAATCCTCAGTATTGCCACCCTGCCGCCGGAGTATCTTGAAGAATGCCGAAGCCGCGGACTGACTCAGAAGAATTTTCTCATCCAGGCCGTTCAGGCCTTCCGGAAAGGGCGACATGAAGAATTCCTCTCCGCATTCGAAGGCGGAGAGATCCGCACTGTAAGAGATGCAAAGGACTTTAACCAGGAGCGAACGACCACTGTTCGCTCTCATGAAAGGAAAAGCCCCGCAACTAACCCGGCCGCAAATCCGCCTTTAAGGATTGAGAGAAGAGGGGAGCAGATCATCATCACTACTGCAGATGCATCCAGTGCAGAGCAGATAGAAAAGGTTATCCGAAAAGTGCTATCCCGGCCCCCCCGGGACTAAACATGCGTTTCGCCGTCGGGCGGCGGCTACTACATATGCTGCACATCCGTCAAGTACCCAAAAGTACTTGACGGATATTTAGACGACATAATCTTCTTATGTCACATCCCGGCATCCAGGATCCGAAAAACAATAAAAAGAATTCCGGGAAAAAAAAATACCCCTCTTCAGGAGGGGTCGGGGCTTCCATTGGGAATGAATGGTTGGCGACATAATACCGCCCTGTACGGGCATGTCAACCAAAAAGGAGCCCTTCTGCTGACTTTTTTGGAGGGCTATTATGTCCGCTCAGGACCTGCCATATTTTAAGTTCGTTCAAGCATTAATCGATGCAGGATTGTGGGCAAAAATGTCTTCAGCCGCCCGTACTCTGTATCCTGTATTGCTTCGCTTTTCAGACAGACACTTCTCGGCGGTGTATCCGGGCTCCAACCGGCTCCTGCAGCTGACCGGATTTAAGCAGAAATCTTCTTTGCGGAAGGCCCGCGAGGAGCTGATCTCTCTCGGCCTGATAAGTACAACGCCAGGAACGGGGAGGAGTAATACAGTATACCACTTCCGGTTCGACTGGGCATCCCCCAGAGAGGTGCAGGAGCGCCCCCCTGGGGCGCCCGAATCACCGCCCAGAGGGGCGACAGATGACCCCCCGGAGGCATCCCCGGGTGCTTCGCCGTACAACCAGATCCATATATCCATAAACAATAAACCAGAGATTCTTGCTACGGGCAGCCTTAAAGATACCGCAACAAATGTGTGGCAGCCCTTGAACGAGAGGTACGGCGGTGACACCGTCCAGCGCGTACGCAACGAGCTGGATCTTGCCGGCCTTTCATCGGGTCCAGACGATGTACAAAAAATACTGTCCGGCAGCTCTGCCTCTGCCGGTATGTCATCTGGCGAATCGTGGCAGAGCCTCCGAGATTTCCTCAGCGAGAGAATATCGCCCATGAGCCTGGAGCAACTTGACCGAGCTCTTCTACGCGAAGGGGAGGGTGTGCTTGTTTTCAAGAGCACGCTGCCCGAGCATCTGAAGCATCTGCTCGGAAGGGTTGCTCCGCATGTATGCTTCGAGCCAGGAATGGGTTCGCTGCGAAGAGAAATATGGTATCAGGCAGGTAATAACGGATGAGTATTCGTATTTCACACCCCTCGGTCTATCCGTTTCTTGAGGTTCGTTCGGAAGGCAGGGTGCAATTTTCTGATGGCGTCCTGGAGTCGTGGGAAGGGGCGACCGGTGGGGGCGTGCTTTCTCTGACCGGCCTGTTTGGAAGCGACATCTATTTCAATCAGATCAGACTATTGCCTGGAATTGATCCTTCTGTTTTTCCTGCTACTTTTCGCTTCGAGATATCGATGGACGGAAAGATCTGGGAGCCGATCCTTAAAGAAACGGGTTTCGTCGTCGGACCTGTCGCTCCGCAGTGGATCTTCCCGCTTATTAAGGCCCGTTATATCAAGCTTGTCGTAACTGGCGATCAGGGAAAAGAGCTGATCGCCACAGGACGTTTTGAGGTTCTTGTTGCCGGTGTAATCGACATCAAGACGTCAAGTGAGCTCGACAGGCTCTGGGTAAAAGAGAATCTTATCGATGGCAGAGCGGAGTATGGATGGTCGTCGGCTCTGCGTTCTCGCAACCAGGAAGAATCGATTGAGCTTGATCTTGGCTCGGTGAACAGAGTCAGCGAGCTGCGGCTTCTGTCGAAAAACGATGCAGAAACTTTCTTCCCTTCATCGTTTCGTGTTCTCTACAGTGACGACCATATCACCTGGCACCACCTTATAGAAGAAAACGGTTTTTTTGCAGAGCCGGCCACATGGTATCGCTGGAGATTCCTCCCTCTAAACATTCGCTATCTGATCATTCAGATTCGCGAGAACGCAAGAACCCGAGAAGGCAAGTTCATTTCACAGATCGTTGAAGTGGAGCTTTATGCAACGGCGGATCCTGTTGAGCGGCAGGAGAGGGGGTTGCCAGAGCCGGTGCCTCATTCTTCTGTTCTGCGTTCAGGTATCGTTCGCCTGGCCATGGACGGCGAGGTGAAAGAAGGCGTTGTCGTGCAGGGGCATGATCGACGTCTGCGTGCGGCCACGACGGATGCGCGCGGAATCGTAGAGCTCGCCCAGGATGGCGAAGATCGCGAAGGCGTTGTCGTTCAGGGACATGATCGCCGCCTGAAGCCGGCCTCTGAGGATATGCCGGGCATCGTCCGGCTTGCGCGCAACAGAGAACAGCGCGCCGGGCATGCCGTTCAGTCCAGTGATGATCGCCTCAAGAAGGCCACGGTTGATTCTGAGGGTGTTGTGGAGCTGGCCGAGCCAGGCGAGGAGCGCGGCGGCGTTGCCGTTCAGGGTAACGACCCCCGTTTGAAGTACTCGACAGAGAAGTCGCCAGGCATTGTGCAGCTTGCCGGCGACGGCGCAGTTGAGCCAGGTCTTGCCGTGCAGGCATCTGACCACAGGCTGCGGCTTGCGACGACAGAAGCGGTGGGCATCCTGCGCTTTGCAAGAGCCGGCGAGCAGGCGGACTTCGCTGCCGTCCAGGGCTCAGATCCAAGGCTTCACGATGCAACGGCGGAGCGAAAGGGGATCGTGGAGCTTGCAAAGGATGGGGAGGATCGCGAAGGCGTAGTCGTTCAGGGTAACGATCGTCGTCTGCGGCCGGCCTCCGAAGATATGCCCGGAATCGTACGTCTCGCTCCAGGCGGATCAGAGCAGGCCGGCCTTGCCGTCCAGGCCTCAGATCCGCGACTTTCGGATGCGCGGCCCCCTCTTCCGCACAGCCACGAATATGCCGCTCTCGATCACGACTTCAACAGTCATCCGGGGATGATCCGGCTTGAGCGCGCGACAGGAAAGGCCTATGAAGGGCATGTGCCTCCGCCTGTGGATCATGCCCCCGTTACGGGAGTAAACTCAGGAGATGGAGCCGGTGTTGCCGGTAGAGGGCAGGCCGAAGGCGTGATCGGGTTTGGTCATCGCCATGGAGTGCGCGGAATATCCGATAAAGGCTCGGGTTCTGTCGGACAATCTTTCAGCGGAGCAGGGGGCTACTTCAGCTCGGCGCGCTCGTACGACGTCGTTGCCGCCTCGCAGGGAGAGGATGCTCCGGGCCTTTTTGTCGGTGGCTTCGGTCGTCTTGAAGGCGCTCTGTATGCGGGGGCTCAGGCCATCGGCTCTGCCCTTGCCGTCTCACTACCGCTGAATGCCTCTGATGTGATCCTTCCTGGAGATGCGCTGATCGCCTCTGTTGTGGATGGCATGGTGCAGAAATGCCAGCATCGCGGTTCGCCGAAGGTTGTCGGCATCGCCGTCGAGAGTGCCGCCGTTGTGCTGGGGATGCCCGACGAAAGCTTTTCTTCCCTTGCAGAGCCGTTTTCGCGACCGGAAGGACGTGTCCTTGTCGCCGTTGCCGGAGTCGTGCCTGCGCGTGTAAGCGCCGAGGGAGGCCCTGTCGAGCCCGGAGACCTTCTTGTCAGTTCGTTTCAGCCCGGATGTCTTGAGAAGATCTCAGGGCGCGATGGTGGGAGCGAACCGGGCCGCATAGTGGCAAGGTCGCTGGGGACGGTTAAAAAGGGTGAGGCGCTGATCCCGGTCGTTCTGCGCTCCTGATTCCGGGCGGAATCATTTTTCGGCGGGTTCACGCATGGTAAGATAGAACTGGTCCATGCGGTCGATCAGCTCGGTGATTTCGTTATCCACTCCTGGCGGGATCTCGCATGCTTCAATCTCTTCACCGAGGATGCGAAGCTCCATAACGCGACGCGCTCGTTCTACGGGCGAGAGAATGCGGTCCCGGAAGTATCGATGGAAGAGAACCGCAAGTGCGCCGATCATCAGTAAACCCGTGGCCAGTAGCGAGGCCTCGAACTGTATCTGGCGCCGGTTCAGATCGAAGAAGCTGATTAAGACTGCCTCTTCAGGGCTTGCCCCTTCCACGTACACGAAATCCCGCTGATGCCGCATGTGGGTCTGAATGTAGGTCTGGTCGGTAAGATAGAGCTCATAGGATTCGCCAGGGGTGCGTTTTTCAATTTTTAATATGCGATCGGGAAATAGCTCCTGAATGCCCTGCAGGCCCTGCGTATCCATGTACCTCTTGATCCGCAGAAGCCTGGAGCTGCGCTCCTCGTTGCTCAATCTGTCATGGATGGCGCTCATGGCCACTCCACCAAAAAGAAGAAAAAGGTACAGGAGTAGCGCCGACGAGCTGAGCAGCCGGAATTCCATGCGCGAGCCGCTCGGTCGCAATCCCATTGATCGCTCCTGGCTAAAAAACTGGTAGAGAGGAACGAGGCGGAGCAGGCGGCCTCCTCGTAAGATAAGATCTCCAGGGAGTGGATCGTCAGGGTTGATAATCAGCAGGGCGGCCGGTGGCAGAAGTGAGAAGATATCGATCCAGAAGAGGCTGCTTGTAAGGTATTCTTTTATAGAAGGGAAGCGTGCGACACGCAGCGCGCTTTCTATCAGGAAGAACAGCAAAATGAAGCGATCAAGCACCCCCAGCAGGGATTGCGTTGAAAGCGAGAGGTCAAAGAGAGAACCGGCAAAGAGCGGCGCCGCTCCAAACAGGATGATGCCGAGTGAGAGCAGGTTGAAAACCGGGCTTAAAGGCAGTTTTTTTACAAAAATGAGTGGATGAAACATAGGGAAGATAGGATTCTGCTCGTGTCGCTTCGCGGTTGATCCTTTTATGCATAGAATTTCGGACAGACTGAAGAAAAAACAACCGGTTTTTTCCTTTGAATTTTTCCCTCCCAAGAATGATGATGGAGAGCGTCTGCTGATGCAGACCATCGAAGATCTGAAGGCCTTGGAACCTGATTTTGTGTCAGTCACCTACGGCGCAGGCGGCTCGACTCGGGCGAAGACCCGGGAATGGGTTCGCAGTATCCAGGATCGTTATGCGATCCCGGCCATGGCGCATCTGACCTGTGTGGGCTCGGGACGCGAAGAGATCCGCAGCATCCTTGAAGACCTGTATTCTGATGGCATTCGCAATATCATGGCCCTTCGCGGCGATCCGCCGAAGGGTGAGACGGCCTTTGTGGCTCCGGCCGACGGATTTCGTTATGCAAACGAGCTGATCTCGTTTATTCGCTCGACGGGCCTTGATTTCTGTCTTGGAGCGGCCGCCTATCCCGAGGTGCATGGAGAGGCGCCGTCTGCAGCAGAAGACTTGCGCAACCTAAAACGCAAGGTCGATGCCGGGGCGGATTTCCTCGTAACGCAGCTTTTCTTCGATAACGAAAAGTATTTCTCCTTTGTGGATCAGGTTAGAGCGGCCGGCATTGAGGTGCCTGTCGTCCCCGGCATCATGCCGATCACGGCCTTCAAGCAGATCGAGCGCTTCACGGCCATGGCCGGATGCGCCATTCCCGATTCTCTTGTTAAGTCGCTTGCCGGCGTCCAGGATGATGCTGAGGCTCTGCTCAATCTGAGTCTGGAGTTTACGCTGCGTCAGTGTGAAGAGCTGCTTTCGAAGGGAGCTCCGGGGATTCACTTTTATACTCTTAACCAGAGCCGTGCCACGGCGATCATCCTTGATCGGCTGCGTCGCAGCGTCTCTGCGGAGCGCCGATGAAGGATGTTCTTACCCTGAAGCAGATCAGCGGGATCACGACGCGGATCAATTCCGAGCTTGATCTTCCTATTCTGCTTACCGTCATCATGGATACGGCGCGCGAGCTGCTTGATACGCAGGGAGCGTCGTTGCTTCTTTATGACAGGGACTCCGAAGAACTGATCTTTGATATCGCCCGCGGCGAGCGAAGCGGCATCCTCGCTCGCAAGAGAATTCCAAAAGGGCAGGGGATTGCCGGAGAATGCGCCCGCACGCGAAAGGCTATCATCGTAAACGACGCGCAGAGCGATCCGCGGCTGCTGCGCACGATCGACCAGGCAAGCGGATTTGTTACGCGAAAATTGATCGCCGTTCCGATGGAGGCGCGCGGAGAGCTTATCGGCGTGCTTGAAGCGGTCAATACGATGGATGGCCGGGATTTTACGAGCCGCGACGTCAGACTGTTAACCTTTCTTTCGGCAATGGCCGGCCTGGCCATCTATAACCGGCGACTGTATGCGAATCTTATGGATCGCATGGAGGAGCTGAACTGTATCCATGAGATTTCGCGCTCTCTGCACGAGCATGACGATCTTGAGCCCATGCTTGACGCTATCCTGACGGCCATCGAAGAGGTGCTCGACGTCGAGCGTCTTTCGCTCGCTCTTCGCGAGAGAGCATCGGGCGACTTCAAGATTCACCGCACGCGCGGATTCAGTCTTGAAGAGAACGATCTGCGCATCGATCCCGAGCGCGGGGTGGCCTCGATGGTCCTGAAATCGGGAGAGCCGCTTCTTGTGCGCGACCTTGTTCGCGATCTCGGTTTCACAACGGAGAATGCAGGCCGGTATCGAACGTCTTCTTTTATATCGGTGCCCATCCTTGTCGGTGACCACGTCAAAGGGCTTCTGAACGCGGCGGATAAAAAGAACGGCAACCCGTTCGATCAATTCGAGCTCAAAGTACTCACGACCATCGCCGCGCAGCTTTCATCGGCCATTCAGAGGCTCGATGCCCGGTCCCGCGAGATCGAGATTCGGATGTACCGCAAAGATCTTGAGACGGCGGCGAACATTCAGCGCAATTCGTTACCCGAGATCCCTGCCGAGATTGCCGGCGTTAAGATGGCGGCCGGTTATGAGGCCTGTCGCGACGTGGGCGGCGATTTCTACGACTTCCACTATCATTCTGAAAACCTGATGTCGTTTGTCATGGCCGATGTTTCGGGCAAAGGCGTGCCGGCCGCCCTTTTCATGGAATATTCGAAGACGTTGCTTGCAGCGCACATCCCCCGGCTCATACATCCGGTAAAATCGCTGACAGAGGTGAACGCCGAACTGATACGCAATTCGCGTATGGGCCTCTTTGTGACGGTCATGCTTGTGCAGGTGGAGCGCGACATGGATCGTCTGCGCCTTGCATCGGCCGGGCACAATCATCAGATTCTGTATCGGGCAAGAACAGGCACCATTGAATCCCTCTCAGGGCAGGGCCCGCCGCTTGGAACGTTTGAAGGGGCGGAGTATCGCGAGAAGATCTACCACTATGACAAGGGAGATCTTCTCGTGCTGTATACCGACGGCATCTCTGAGGCGCAGAAGCAGAATTTCGAACAGTACGGCGAGGATCGCCTCTTTGACCTGATTCGCCGGCTCGGCCATCTTGAGCCGACAGAGATCGTTAAGGCAATCTTTGCCGACGTAAACGATTTCATCGAAGGCGCCGAGCAGATGGACGACGCCACCGTTATGGTGGTAAGGCTGTAGGGCATGCTGTTTCACGGGCCGATAGAGGAGCGCATTGAGCGGCTGCTCCGGCTCGGCCAGGAGCATTCTGAGCGCTTTTGTTCGGCCGACGAGCAGATGAAGCGGCGCCTGTATCTGGCCAGACATCCGACATCGGTCCTTGTTCTGAAGTGCATGGATGGCCGCGTGCATATTCCCTGGGCTACCAGGATGCCGATGGGTATTATCCGTCCGTTTCGTAACCTCGGCGGGATGTTTGATCTGGGATGGCCGTATCTCGGCGAGATCCTCATGGATACGGTGCAGAAGGCCATGGCGGCCGGCAATCGCACTCTACTTCTTATTACGTACCATTATTCTGCAAGCTGTCATGAATGGGGATGCGCCGGCTTTCACTATGATCGCGAGAAGGCCTTCGAGCACGGGCAGCAGATACGCAATCAGGCGATACATCTTTTCGGCAAAGACGTCGTGTATCCCGTCGTCTGCGGATTTGAAACGGATCGCGAGGCGCTCCTCTTTCACGGCGATGGCGTCTTTGATCCTCTGAATGAGAAAATAGAGGCGGCGGATCTACCCGATCGTTTTCGATCGCTTTTTCCCGATATGCCTTCTTCGAT
The DNA here is from genome assembly GCF_000243335.1 of Leptonema illini DSM 21528. Classification (NCBI taxonomy): domain Bacteria; kingdom Pseudomonadati; phylum Spirochaetota; class Leptospiria; order Leptospirales; family Leptospiraceae; genus Leptonema; species Leptonema illini. The sequence goes on from NZ_JH597775.1 coordinate 127,190, forward strand.
ACTGCGCGATCTTCTGCCGCTGGTGCGCGGGAATCTGAAACATGTCGGGACGACGGTGAATCGCGAAGGCTTTCAGGAGCCCGAGCATCGCGAATGGGCGCTCTGTATCGGTCGCGGGTTTGATTTCTTGCATGTGCCGAACGTCGCTCTCATCGTGGGCCCTTACAGTCCCGATCTGTCGGGCCCTATTGCGAAGGCCGGTGCGATCCTTGCCGAGAACATGCGAAGCGGGCGCATCGCAGACGATGGCTTTCTTTTGCTTGCTTCGTCGCCGTATTCAGAGCAGGGTATGGACCGCGCCCGCGCCGAGCTGAAATCAAGATTCCTTTCTGATTTTGCCGCCGACGTTCTGCGAACGGAGCATCCGGAGCTTGCGGCAAAGATGATACGGCGCACGGCCGTACTGAACTGGGACCGTCGCTCGCTTGAGCTCCTGTGAATCGTTTCGAAAAGCACAATCACGCGTCGCGCAGCGAATCACGGTGCAGGCCCTTTGAGCGCAGGATGCGATACACGGCCTCACGAAAGAAATCCATCATCTGTTTTTGAACTTCGGGCCCTTCGATGATGGCCAGAGCGGCGGCGACGGCCTCGAAGGTGCTGGTGCGGCCTTTCTCGGCCTGGTCTCGTAAGACGAAGATCGACGGCTCCTTGATGTGCAGATGCGCGAAGACGGCATCTTTGAAATGCGGATCGCGCCGCGTGATGCGAGAGGCCTGGTTCCAGGTTCCGTCAGGAACGATGAGCTCGATCTCGTCGGGGCGATGCCGCAGCGCAAGCTCGCTTAACTCGACGGCGTCTTCACGCGGGAAGAGGGCGATGCGAACGGGGCGACGCTTTATGATCGGCGCCGGCCGCTCGTGTGGTATGCTGCCGGCGCGAAGATGCAGCGTGCAATCACGAATCGCGAGTTGTAGCAATCGAATGGTGGAAGTCGTTTTAAAAAGCTCGGCGCTGTGATGAACGACCGTTAGAGCGCTTCGAATCGTTATCTGCGGAGCGGAGTCGCAGAGGCAGCTTTCTTTGAGCAGATAGCAGTCGGGGCAGCGTATTTCGGGGCGTGTGCGGTAGCGCATCGCAAGATCAACGATTCTGAAAGGCCGCCGTGCGGATTGTCTTTTTTCCTGCGCGCTTTGCCTCGTACATGGCCCTGTCGGCCTCATGAATGAGCGCATCGGCGTCGCGCCCCGAATGCGGAAAGAAGGCGATGCCGATAGAGACTGCAATCTCGATCTGTTGTCCCTCGGCATTCATGGGAGCGGAGACGGCTTCGATTACGTTTTCTGCGATCCTATGAGCGGCATGCTCTTCGGTCACATCGTGAAGCAGAATCGCAAACTCATCGCCGCCCAGACGGGCAACCGTATCGCTCGATCGCACCTGGCCGGCGATGCGACCGGCAGAGATACGCAATACGGCATCGCCGCAGCGATGTCCGTAAAGATCGTTGACGGGCTTGAAGCCGTCGAGGTCGAGATAGAGCAGAGCAAAGCGCCTGTGATGACGTTCGCCGAGAGAGATGGCCTGGTGCAGCCGGTCATAGAAAAGGGCGCGATTGGGGATGCCGGTTAACGAGTCGTAGTGGGCGAGCCGGCGAATCTTCTCTTCTGTCTGTTTGCGCTCGGTGATGTCGTGATGGATCGCGACAAAGCAGGCGATCTCTCCCGCTTCGTCAAGGATGGGCGTGATGGTCTGCCGCACGATATAGTTCTCGCCGCGCACGTTTCTCTCAATGGTTTCGTCGATCCACATCTCGCCTTTGAGAACGGTCTGCCAGAGCCGATCGTAATAAGGCCTGTCGTGTTTTCCGGACTTTAAGATATTCGGCGATTGGCCGATCAGTTCTTCGAGGGCGTATCCGCTTTGAATGGCAAGCGCCTCGTTGGCCCATTGAATCGTACCGGAAGGGTCCGTGATGAAGACGGCGTCGTCGGCCTTCTCAAGCGCTGCAGAGAGGGCATGGATGCGCTGACGATCGAGCATGCGCTCCACCGCCAGGCAGATGCGTTCGCCGATCTGCTCGATGCGTAGCATCGTTTTCGAGCCGATGAGGTCCTGGCCATGGCGGAAGTAGAGAGAGAAGCAGCCGAGCACGCGATCGCCGACGGTGATCGGTACGCTGATAACAGAATGCAGTCCCGCGGCCAGTGCCTGCTCCCTCCAGGGCTCAAAGTCCGGGTCGAGCACGGCGGTGTGAACGGTCCGGCCGGTTCGAATGGCCTGGCCTCCGGGGCCGGCAGCGAGGGCGTCGTCATCCCAGCGGATGCCGATCCGCTCCAGCTCGTCCCGGTAATGCCCGGCGCTGCCTGCGGCGCCAAGCATCCGGATGCGACCATCGCGCTCTTTCTGCCCGATCCACACAAAGCCGGCATCAAAGATCTCAACCGATTGCTCGCAGATGAACTGCAGAATGCGCTTTAGAGGCTCTCCTGCGAGCACCCGTCGGTTGATCTCGGGAAGCAGCGTCGCTTCCATTTTCTGATGCGGTGTTTCTTCTTCTGTTCTCTGCAATGACAAACGCTCCACGCTGAACGGGTTTTTGAGACATCCCCCAGAAAAGAAGGCATCTTTCTTCAAACTGCCTTAAAAAAGGCTTCTATAGCTTCTATAACAGAAGAGACGTAGAACAGGGAAGAAAGTACATCCCTTTTTTGAGATGCCAGAGTGGCGGCGTGGACGAAATCGGCTTATGACTGGAACCCCGTCGAGAGTTACTCTGTTTTCCTTCTTTATTTACGGACTGCTGCTCTCTGTAGCAGGCCTGGCTCTGCTTTTTTCTGATGCGCTGCCGGTGTTTGTTCCGGTGGCAGCGGCCTACGTCGGGCTAATCCTCGTATGGATTATCTCAGGCGGCGGGCTTCTGCTTGGATTCGATAGGGCAAGGGACCTGGCGCTTTCGACGGCGCTTCTTCATATTCTTTTCGCCCTGTCCTGGGTTGCCGCTCTGTACGATCTTGTGCCTGTTTTTGTGAGCGATGAACGACTGATCGAGCCGGCACGGACGGCGGCCATCGCCACCTGTTTTGTGATCGGTATGGCGATACCGGGCTGGCTTTTTTACAGGCTCGCAGGCCAGATCTCTGAGAAGATGCTGGATCGGCCCGCTCTTGTCCCGCTGCTTCTTTCTCTCACGGCCGTCTTTGCCGTCGTGGCAGCTGTGCTTGCTTTGCCCTGGCCTTTTTTTACGGGATGGATAGAGGGCACCGTCGGACGTCTGCTCTTCGCAGTGTTCGGACTGCTTTTAGCCCTCGCTGCCGCACTGCGCTGGCTCCGGACCGGGCTTCTTGCTCTTATCTTTGTTTTTGTTGCGACCGCCTTCTCGCTGACGATTGATGGCGTGAGCGGAGGCGCTCAGCTCGTGTCGGTATTTCTGACCCCGTTGATCGTCGGCACGCTTGCAACGGCCTATCTGTTATACAGACTCAGAAAGCGCAAGAGTGGCTTCTGAGCGTAGCGGCCTTTTGAAATTAGCCCGATCGTAAGGCCAGCTCTGCAAGTAAGACGGCCTCGTCGCGGCTTTTCGCGACGGCAAGATGTCCGCTTCTGTGGCAGAAGACGGCGCCGCTGATGCCTGATGCCTTTTCGAGTTCGCCGTCGATACGACCGCGCCATGCGTGCGGGAAGAGACCGTCCTTCACCCAGCGTGCATTCCATCGTCCTTCGGGATTCGGATGCACGAGGATGCGCACGGGCGTCGTTTCAAGATACCGGCGCGCCGAAGGATAGAAGGCATCGACGGCAAGCACCTCTTCGCCGCATCGTTCGCCGAGCTTCTTCAGCTGCCGGCCGCGATAGTTGGCGTCGAGGTATTGCTGCATGCCGATACGAAGGATGGCCGCACAGCCCATCGCCGTCTCTTCGAAGTCGGCGATCAGTCCGGGTCGAGCAAGGGCGATGTAGTCGCTGAACATAAAGCCTTTCACGTCCGTATCGGGCTCGTAGAAGCTGCAACCGGTGTTATCCGATAGATCGACGGGAAGCAGGATGGCCTCGTCGATATCTCGAAAGGCATCGTTGATCACTTCGTCAGAGGCGTCGGCGTTCAGGTTGCGCAAGATGTCGCGGCCATGATGTTTGAAGAAAAGACCGGCAGCGGAGTACGGATGCCCGTCCGGTCTTACGGGTGAACCGGGTTGATGATGATCATAGATGCGTCGCTCAGGGGCGTAGATGCCGCCCACGTCGGCGACGACAAACGTTCCGTCTCGATGCATCCCCTTGCCTTCGCCTGCGAGAACGTCGATACCTTCATCGGTAATGCGAAAGTCTCTTGTGCGAATCAGGCGGATGTCGGGCCATAAAAGCCTTGCCAGGCTGAAGGCAAGCAGATCGTCGGCATGCCCGGTTCCGGAATGTGTTAAGAATATGTCGGGTGCTTTCATGTTTATCTGTTATTAGACTTTCGCCGATTACAAAATCCTATCCTTTCGTTTTTGGTCCTGAGAAGATAAGGAAGATCCAGCTGACGGCGGCGGCAACGATATGTTCGCCGTTGCCCGTTAAATAGAAGAAGACGAGATTGATGAGCGACGCCCCTTCGGCAAGGGCCCACGAGAGCAGGCGGATTTGAAAATCCTGCTCGGCTGCCTTTGCAAGCAGGCGCGGAAGAAAGAGTGCGGCCGCGGCGCCTCCAAGGGCAGAGACGGCTCCGACCATTCTGAAGATCTCGGTTAGAGACGGCTCGGTCGATACTGCCATCGGATTGGCCGAACGTAAAAAATAAAAGGCCACGCCTGCAAAAAGAGGGCTTGCGCACAGGGCAAGATGAACGATACGCTGAACGGGAAGCATCAAGTAGCTGTCCGTGCCGCTCCTTCTGCTGCAATCCTTTTTCTTGAAGAGTAGAGGCTCGGTGGAATATAGAAAGAACGAACGTTGTCGGGCCGGCGTCGTCCAATCGACTCAGGAGAGTGTATGAAAAACAGGCGTTCCAGAAATCGGGCAGGGTTGGGCGCTGCCGCTTTTTTCGTCCTTTTCTCGGGCATCTTTCTTCATGGCAGTCAGATGCTGGTCGGCGCCACTCCGACGGAGCATCGGCTTCAGCCGCCGATAACGTCGGTGCAGCTTTATTCCGACCAGGCGTTGATTCGTCGCACCGCTTCTTTAACTCTCGAACCAGGGATGCAGTCATTGCGAATCGACGATCTGCCTGGATCTCTGAACGAAGACTCCGTCAGAGTATCGTTCTCGGGCGCGGGCGTGAAGATCGAAGAGATTCGCGTAGATACGGAATATCAGAAGCTCTACCGATCGCAGGAGGCCCGACAATCCGAGGAGCGCTTGCGTAATGCCGAGAATCGTCTTCGCCTTCTGAGCAATCGCTATGTGATGCTGCGCGATGAAGAGGCGGCGATTCGCAAGATCCATGTCGGCGCGGCGCCTGCTGATCCGAAAGCAGGGCGGCCCCTTGATCCGGATCGCTGGAAGGATACGCTGAATTTCATGCAGTCGCAGCTTCTCAAGAATCAGAGCGAAACGGAGCGGCTTCTTGAGCAGATCGACGGTGCGCGAGAGGACCTTGCCGTCGCCATCGCCGTTGCCGAACGCTTTCGCAGCGGTATAGCGCAGAGTCGCAAGACGGTAGCCGTGCGTTTTGCTTTCGACGGCAGGCAGAAAGAACGGCGTGACCTCACGCTCGAATATCGTATCGGTGGAGCGTCCTGGTTTCCGGTGTACCAGGCTCGCGTGATCAGCAAATCGGCCGAAGAGTCGGCGCGCGTTCGACTTTCGGTGTATGCCCTGGTCAGGAATGAAACGGGCGAGGACTGGAAAAATATCAGGCCGGTTTTCTCGGCGGCCGATCCGGCCGAGTCCTCCAGGTTGCCTGTGTTATCCACATGGGCGATTCGATCGGTCCTTGAAGAAAGCAAGAAAATAGATCTCTATAGTAAAGAGTCGCGAAAGCCGGCGCCCTCGCCGAGTCAGCAGCGCAGGGATTCGCCGGCCGTTCAGGTCGCTCAGGAAGAGGTCGCCCGCGAGCAGGTCGTCGATGACGGCGAGCCCGATCTCAAGCCAAAAGACGAGGTCGTGCGACAGAAGCTCAATATTCAGACCGGAAAATCGCAGGAATACTTCCAGAAGAATAACGAGATCGTCCAGGATAAACGAGCGCGCAATCGCACGGAGCAGGTAGAGGCGCTTCTCGGCGAGTTCCGCACGAATATACTCAACCGGGATCGCAGCCTTTCGGCCGGCCAGTACGATCGCGCCCTTGAATACAGCGATAGCGTGATTCAGAATATCCGCAGCCTGTCTCCCGCTCATCAGGGTCTCTTCGCCGAAGAAGAGCAGAAATCCCTGCGCATCCGCCGGCAGGCGCTTGAGATGATCGATGCGAAACGATTCACGTCAAATCTCATTCCTCCCGTGCGTTCTTCGAGAGGATTCGATTATCGTTATACATCTGAGAGATCAGAGACGATTCGCTCCGATGGCGCCTTCCGTCGTATCTTTCTGTTTGAAAAAGAGTTACCCGTCAGCCTGCTTTATGAATCGGCTCCGGCCAGGGCGCGCCTTGCCTATCTTGTCGGGCGGGCGAGGTATGCCGATAAGGTTCCGCTGCTTTCGGGGCCGGTTTCGGTCTTTCACAACATGGATTATACGGGCGAGGCGACGCTGCCCACCGTTTCAGGAGGCGAGAGCTTCGCATTACATCTTGGCGCCAACGAAGAGGTCGGCATCCAGCGTAGCGAGCGGACCTTTCGCAAGACCGAGGGTTTGATCAGTCGCAGCTACAGCAATCGCACCGAGGTAAACATTACGGTACGCAATCAGCGTCGTTCGACGGTGCAGCTGGATCTGCTCGAACGTATTCCCGTATCGGCCGATGAGCGCGTCAGCGTCGACGTCGTCTCGGTGGAGCCTTCGCCGCTTGAGAAATCAGAAAGAGGGATCTATAGATTCCGGCTGACGCTGAAGCCTGGCGAGATTCGAAAGATCCGTCTCGTCTATGACCTGACACACGGGGCCGACGTTCTGCCTGTGATGAACGAAACGGGAGTGGAGAACTGATATGAAAAGCCCATACTCAACATCACATGCTTTGTTGCGTCAAGCGGCGCGTTTTGGTGCCGCTCTGATCGCTCTCATCACGGCTTCGACGTTCGCCCAGGGAGGTGCCGAGGCGAGAGAAGAGGCAAAATACGGCAATGAGAGAAAGCGATTTGCTCCGCCTGTGCAATCCGTCATCGTGTATCCGGACCGCGTTCTCGTCAGCAGAGAGGCGAAGATCATGCTCGAAGAGGGTCGTCAGATCCTCGTCTTTGCCGATGCAAGCTCGGCCCTTGATCCGTCGAGTCTGCGCGGGTTTTCAGATGATGACGGCGTCGTCGTGCAGAGCGTGTCGACGTATGTGGAGCGTCAGAAAGAGATCCGCAGCGACGAACTGCGAGCCCTCGATGAACGCAAAAAGGCCCTCGAACAGGAACGCTCTCGCGAAGAGGCGGCCGTTGAGCGGGCGCGACTCGATCAACAGGGGCTCGATCGTTATCGTCAGTATCTGACCGAAACCATCTCAAAGGAGTCCGTCGAAAAAACGGGCAGCCCCACGGGCTGGTCCGATGCCATGGACTTTGTGGCGAAAAGAGCGCTTGAGGCCAAGAATCAGGAGCTGAAAGGCGTCGAACGCATCGAGCGTATTGCCGAGGAACTTTCCATATTGCAGAAAGATATCGATCGCTTGCGCAGCGAGGGGCAGCGATCGAAGCGCACGGTAGAGATTACCGTCCAGGTGGCGAAGCAGGGAATCGCTTCCGTAGGCTTTTCGTATCATATACGCGGCGCCTCGTGGAGCGTTTCGTATGGCATCCATCACCAGGAAGACGGCGGCGCCCTTGTCGAGTATTACGGTAACGTAAAACAGCAGACGGGCGAAGACTGGACCAACGTTCAGGTCCGCCTCTCGACATCCAGGCCGTCCTACGGAGCGCAACGACCCGGGCTCAGATCGTTATCCGTTTCGGCCCGTGAGGCGAAGGTGCGCGAGCAGATTCAGCAGGCAGAGGCAGAGGTGGAGCGGCCAGATGTTGAAGAGAGCGGCCCGGGGTCGGACGGCGATACGGGCGGCTACGCCTCGGTCGAGGAGAACACGGGTTCGCCCGTTTTCCTGATTCCCGGTCGGGCCGATATTCCGTCGGCGGAGCGCGCCTTCCGGTTAACGATCGCCCGGTTCACGTTGAAGCCCGTCCAGGAATCCTATCGCATCGTCGGAGCGCAGCAGCGTTCGGCGCATCTTGCCGTCACGTTAAAGAACGATCGTCCCTTCCCGCTGCTCGCCGGTCCCGTGGATTCTTATCGTAATTCGGGCTTTACCGGCCGCGGAGAAATCGGTTATACGCCGTCGGGCGCCAATCTTGTCGTCGGCTTTGGCGTGGATCGCAACGTCAGGCTGCGTCGCGAGGTGCAGACATACAGAGAGAGCGGTCTTTTCTCGGGCAAGGTCTTCCGCACGATCATCGATCTTGAAGTCGGTAACGAAGGCGGAGAGGCGCGATCCATTCAGGTATTCGAGCGCATCCCCGTTTCAGAGCTGGAGTCGGTAAAGGTTCGCATCCTGCCCGAGACGACGCCCGGTTTTACGGAAGAGGTGGAGAAGTCGGGCATCTTGCGCTGGAGTATGAGCCTTGCATCGGGAGAAAAGCGCAAGATACGACTGGCCTTCGAGGTAGAGACGCCCTCGGATTTTAAAGGAGAGATCTACGGTCGGTGACGTCTCGCCGGCCGGCCGTCGTTTTCAGGGGCCGGTCTTCGAGGGAGTCGGCCCTTTCGTGTAGACCGCTCTGTAAAAAGGAAGCATATACTTGAAATAAGCCTCTTCTTTTAAGAGCAGGCCGGATTCGCGAAGGGCTACATCGGTAGCGCGGTTCAGATGACATCCATCTGCGGCCAGCCTCCAGGCCGGCGTGAAAAGATCCTGGAAGAAGGCCGTGTTTCTTTGGTGTGAGCGGATATGTTCGAGCACGACAAGGTGGCCTCCAGGTTTCAGCCATCTGTAGATCTTCTCAATGGCCTGCTTCGGATGCGGGATGGTACAGAGGACAAGCGTGCATACGACGGCATCGACGCTTTCGTCGCCGATCGCTTCGCTGACCGACGGCTCTTCAATGCCCGCATGTAGCGGACGTATATGCAGAGCATCGGCCAGGTGTTTCAGTTTCTCTTCTGCTCTCTGCCACAGATGGCGGTTCGGCTCGACGGCGATGATTTCGTTAACGGTAGATGTGACGTAGAACGAGAGATTCGCGCCGGAGCCGGCTCCTATTTCAACGATACGCCCGTGCAGGCCTTGTAACAGCTCTTTGCGATGATGTGATAGAACGCGTCTTTCAATGCTGTGCATGAAAGGATCATAGATCATGGCGAAGAAGCGAGCATAGAGCCTGCGCGAAGACATATCGGTATGCAGCCCGGGACCTGCTATGCGGGCAAGTTCAATTCACGCTTGACGGAGAGCGGTCATCGCCGCTTCATAGGAGCGACATGGGACGCACCCTTTTCATCGGCGACATCCATTCGGATTTTGAAAGCCTCGAGATTCTTGTGCGTTTCATGCTGCATCGCGTTTCTGGTATAAGCCGGGTCGTGCAGGTCGGCGATTTCGGATTCTGGCCGTTGCAGGCCTCCTGGCTCTGGTATCCGAAGTCGAAGCTGCCCGTGCCCGTTTCCTTTATCGACGGCAACCACGAAGACCATGTAGCTCTCAGGCGAGCTGCTTCTAATGACGCTACAAAAGTAAGCGAGCATTACGATGCCACGTATATCCCCCGCGGGTTTGTCGGCGATGGCTTCGTTTATTGCGGCGGGGCTACATCCTACGATCGTGCCTACCGCACAGAAGGACTGGACTGGTTCCCCGAAGAAAACATCACCGATGAAGAGATCCGTCGCGGCATTCGGAATTGTGAAGGGCAGAAGATCCGCATCATGGTGGCGCATGAAACGATCCGCGAAGCATTCCGGCTTATAAAGCGGCCGAACTGGATCTTCGCCGATCAGAATCGCGAGCGGCTTGAAGAGCTATTCAATGCTGCTCGACCCGAGATCTATATTCACGGGCACTATCACTTTTTTAGCGAGTATGAATATCTGGGATGCCGATTCATCTGTCTGCAAAACCCCGATCATTTCAAGCATGAGCTCGTCCAGACCGAAGAACTGATGCGCGTTGAGGGGTATTCGGCGCGCGTGGTCGATGCTTTTATGCATGTGGCGCAACGTTGCTGCGCCGTCGCAGATGTTGAAGAAGGTTTGATCAGCTTCAGGTGACCGCTCCCCTCTGAGCTGTCATTTTGAGGGGAGCGGTCTTTGCCTGGAAGGACGTTAACCGCCCGATAGACCGCCCGCTGGAGACGATGCTCTGGCCGGCGGTTGAATTATTTGCCCGGCCTCTGCTGGCCCGGACCTCTTTGCACATGGGCCTTGCAGGCCGCAGTCAGATCAGCTTCGTTTGCTTTCAGGCACTGATAGATGCGACCCTGGCCTCTCTGCACGTCGGCACAGAATTTCAGGATGTCATCCTGGCATACCATAGCGCCGTCCTGCATGCGAGCGCGGGCACGGTCCAGCTGTGCCTTGCAGTTCGCCTCAAGCGAGCCCTCATTCTGTTTCAGGCATTGATAGACGCGGCCCTGGCCGTGTTCGATTCCGGCGCAGAACTTCTGGATGTCGGCGGCACATGCGTTTTTGACGCGTTGCGGCCCGGCAGGGTTTTGAGCGAGAAGAACTGATCCGGCGAGAAGAATGGCTCCGACTGCTACTGGCAGAAGGGAGCGAAGGTTGATACGTTTCATCAATGTTCTCCTTAAATAACCGTTACATGATTGGACCATGCTCCGAAGGGATTGTCCACTGTTTTTTCAAAATTGCTGGAATTCGCTTTTCACGCTGTCGAAAATAGATAGATTGAATGAGCTGCTCGATCAAAGGGTCTGTCACGGAAGGACCGTTTTTTGGGTGTTTTTTTATTCATGAGTTGAAAATCGTTTGACCTTTACTGGCAGGCGTCGTCCCGTTCTGGGGCGAAAGAGGTAGGAGAACGAATGGCAAAGAATATTCTTATCGTTGATGACTCGGCGGCGCAGCGCAAGGTCGTGCGTCTTGCCCTTGAAAGCAAGGGATATCAGATCTTCGAGGCGACAGACGGACAGGATGCTCTGCAGAAGCTCAATCCCGATCTTCATCTTGTCGTATGCGACGTAAACATGCCGGTCATGGACGGGCTGGAGTTTGTAACGCAGATCAAAGCGAATGAGCAGTATAGATTCCTGCCCATCATCATGCTTACAACGGAATCGCAGGAAGCGATGCGTGAGAAGGGCATGGAGCTCGGCGTGCGCGCCTGGCTGAATAAGCCTTTCAGTATGGAGCAGCTGCTTGATGCCGTCGCGCGCCTGATGCTCTAAAGACCCGACCCGGAGGCTGCCGGGGTACGGGATCACTTCTAACAATACAGAGGGGTGTTCATGAACGATTCAGGAGATCAGATAAATCCTGAGGGTAATATAGAGGAACGTCTACGAATCGATGGGGAATTCCGAATAAGAAACGCTGCCTCAGTGCGTTCCATGTTGCTTGAGCGATCCCACGATGCATTCGTCCTCGATCTCGGCGGTGTAACGGAGTTTGATACGGCCGGCGTTCAGATATTACTCTCTCTTAAGAAAGAACGTGAGGCGAAGGGGCAGTCGTTTCGCTGCGTCGCGATGTCGGAGCCCGTAGAAAGGCTGCTCTCATTTTATAATCTGCGCGATGTCTTTGATGCCGGAGCCGGGTCGGTTTCACAGCAGAGCGTCTCGGGAGGCGAAGATGGCTGATCCAAGAGAAAAACAGGGGTTTGAAGATTTCGCCGTCGAAACGCGGGAAATGCTTGAGAGCATGGAGCTCAATCTGGTGCGTATCGGTCGGGGAGAGCGCGATCCGGAGCTTCTCAACTCGCTTTTTCGCTCCGCACATACGATCAAGGGCACATCGGGCATGTATGATTTCGGTGCCATCGCCGAATTCGTGCATTCTCTCGAGAATGTGCTCGACGGCGTGCGCGGAGGGCGGATCGAGTTAACCGATACGCTGATCGCCGCCGTGCTGCGATGCAAGGATCATCTTCTTGATCGCATGAGAAGCTACGAAAACGGTCGTTATGAATCAGACGATCTTCTTGCTGAGGGGCAAGAGGCGGTCGCTCTGCTGCTTGAGGCGGCCGGTGAAGAGGCGCCGAAGCAGCAGAAGAAGCAGGAGGCCGTCGCCGGCGAGAGGGCTTCTGAACTATGGAAGATCCATCTGCGCTGCAAGCCGAACTTGCTTGCAAACGGTCTCGATCCGTATCCGTTCTTGCGTTTTCTTACCGAAAAAGGAAAGATAGAAGAGCTTGCCGTCGATGATTCGCTTCTGCCCGTCCTGACCGACCTTGACCCGCAGAGCGCCTATCTGAGCTTTGATATCGTCTATCGCTCTACGTTGAATCACAAGCAGATCGTCGACGCCTTTGAGTTTGCCGCTCACGATGTTGAGTTAACCGTCGAGCCTCTGATCGCAATCGGCCATGCGAGCGGAGAAGCGGTCCGAGAGCAGAAGACGGCGAAGTCCGCTCCGGCAGCGAAGGCCGCTGCAGCGGACCAGAAGGCGGCGAAGGCTAAGACGAAGCGCTCTATGCGTGTTGATGCCGACAAACTCGATCTTGTCGTCGATCGCGTCGGTGAGGCCGTCGTCATCGCCTCGGCTATCCATCAGATGGCCCTCAATCTGAAAGACGAATATCTTGAAGAGCTATCGCACCGCATGTCAAGGCTGCTCACAGAGATACGCACAAACAGCCTGAAGCTGCGTATGGTTCCCGTCGAGACCGTATTCGCTCGCTTCTCGCGCGTCGTCTATGAGATGGGTTTGCAGCTCGGCAAACCGGTGCAGCTTGTGCTTCACGGCGGCGAGACGGAGCTTGATAAAAACCTCATCGATCACCTGGCCGATCCTCTTACGCATATGGTGCGCAATGCCATCGATCACGGCATTGAATCGTCCCCTGAGGAAAGAGAGCGAGCGGGCAAACCGCGCGAGGCGACGATCACTCTGTCGGCCTCGCATCGCGCCGGAGAGATCATCATCGAGGTGTCTGATGACGGACATGGGATCAATCCCGATGCCGTCCTGCGGCGCGCTGTAGAGCGAGGGCTGTATAACGAGGGCGATCCGATTCGTGAGGATCAGATCTACCGTTTCATATTCGAACCTGGCTTCTCCACAGCGAAAGAGGTGACCGAGCTATCGGGCAGAGGCGTGGGTCTTGACGTTGTGCGCAAGAACGTTGAATCGCTGCGCGGAAGGATCGAAGTCGAATCGGAGCGCGGCAAAGGAACGATGTTTCGCATTATTCTACCGCTTACGCTTGCCAATATCGACGGCTTCCTGTTGCGCGTGGGCAACAACCAGTATGCCATACCTCTTGATATGGTGAACGAATGTATGGAGTTTCGGGCGGAGGACTTCGTCGTCGGAGAACAGAACTTCATCCGTGTGCGCGGCAAGGTCATCCCTTTCATCAACATGAACGAGCTTTTCGGCGAACCCGAAGAGAAGGGCAGTCGGCGCAACCTGGTAATCGTGCATGCCGGTAGCCTGCAAGCGGGGCTTGTTGTTGATGACCTTCTTGGGCGCATGCATTCGGTGATCAAGCCGCTGGGCGAGCTTTTCGAAGAAACGAAAGGACTGAGCGGCTTTGCCGTCATGGGCGACGGCTCTGTGGCGATGATCCTCGATACGGGCACGCTGCTTGCCGAGGTACGTCGACTGAACGACCGTATGGTCGAAGAGAACATCGAGCGCGAGCTCGCCGACGTCTATGTAGACTGAAATCTTCTCTTTGAACAAGGGCGTTCTATAGATACAGAAGAAAAGACGATGTGCGTCTCGGGCAAAAATATCCGGGCGAACATCTTTGAGATAGGAAAAGAAATAGAAAAGGGTAATAGCAGGAGGCTATGCTGTGAGATGGCTAAATAATATCAAGATCGGCCCCCGGCTGATCGTAAGCTTTTTAATCGTGGTCGGATTAGCAGGCCTTGTCGGCTTTGTGGGCGTCAACGCGGCGAGCACGCTCAATCAGGTATCTGTTGATATCTTTAATATTCAGTTTGCCGGCCTTTCCAGGATGAAGCAGGTTAATATCGCTCTGAACGACAGCCAGAGGCAGGTAAGGGCAGTTTTGATTGAAGATGATGCCAGCCGACAGGCTTTCAATATTGGCCGTATGCGACAGGCGCTCGACGAAATGGAAGAAAATCTCAAAGCCTATGAGAAGTTGATCGTTAAAGAGGAGGAGCATCGTATCTACGACGAGATCATGAATCAGATGCCCGATTATCGTAAGAATCTGGAAACGATGATCTCTCTGCGGCAGAAGAACGGCGATGAAGGCGACGAGATGGCCTGGGATTTTTACAATAAGAATATGCACGAGTCACTCCTCGCCATGGAGAAAAAGGTCGTCGAACTGGTTGGTATGAACGAAACCCAGGCCCAGGATGCCCTGAAAAACGCTAATGAGACCTACGAGAATGCTCGCAATACGATCATTTTGACGGCCGGTGTGGCACTCGCGCTTGGCCTGGGCCTCGGCCTGATGCTCACGTTCAGCATCACGCGACCGTTAGGCATGGTCGTCAAGGCAGCCGAGCAGGTGGCGCTCGGTGATGTGAACATTGAGCTGGAGGATCGTGCTCGCGACGAGACGGGTATGCTGGCCCGGGCCATGAAAAAGATGATCGATGCGACTCGCAGTATTGTAAATGACGCCGAGAAAATGGCCGCGGGCGATATGACGATCGATGTGCTCGTGCGTTCTGAAAAGGACGCTCTCGGTCATTCGCTTTCTGATATGGTGGCGCGCGTCGGCGAGGTGATCTCGGGCGTGCTCTCGGGAACGGCTAATATCGCCAGCGCCTCGGAGCAGGTCAGCTCCACATCGCAGACGCTCAGTCAGGGTGCGAACGAGCAGGCGGCCAGCGTCGAAGAGACAAGCTCGTCGCTTGAAGAGATGTCGGGCACGATCACGCAGAACGCCGACAACTCGCGCCAGACCGAGCAACTGGCCACCAAGATGGTTAAGGATGCAAACGAAGGCGGAGATGCCGTGAAGCAGGCCGTGCAGGCCATGAAGGATATTGCCGAGCGCATCGCCACAGTCGAAGATATCGCCTACCAGACGAATCTGCTGGCTCTGAATGCTGCAATCGAGGCCGCACGGGCCGGCGAGCACGGAATGGGCTTTGCCGTTGTGGCCAATGAGGTGCGTAAACTTGCAGAGCGTTCGCAGTCGTATGCCGGTGAGATCAGTAACTTCGCGAAGAATTCGGTAAACGTCGCCGAGCGTGCCGGGACGCTGATCTCTGAGATCATACCGAGCATCTTAAAGATCTCTGATCTGATTCGTGAGATCTCGGCGGCAAGCGAAGAACAGAAGCAAGGCGTCGATCAGATCAACTCGGCGATGGGGCAGCTCGATCGCGTTACCCAGCAGAATGCATCGGCCTCTGAGGAGCTGTCGAGCATGGCCGAAGAGCTGACCGGGCAGGCGCAGGATCTGCAGAAGCTCGTGCAGTTCTTTCGCGTGAAGAACATGGAATCCGTCGTTCGAAAGGGCGAGCAGGCAGCCCAATCGTCCCATCGTGGCGTGAAGGTGGCGCGCATGAAGAATGAAGAGGGACGCTCCGGTAAACCCGAACCCATCGACGAATCGAAATTCGATCGTTTTTAGCAGGCTGCTGAAAAAGCAGCCTGCTAAGGCAAAATAGGATGTTTTGCCAAAATGGCCTTTTTGGGAAAAGGCCATTTTGTAAGGATTTTTGGGCTTAGCTCAAAAATCCGTCAGCTGAAAAAGTCCACGGATGGACTTTTTCAGCTGCCTGTTAGGAGGATGTATGGCTGTACTTCGAGTAAACGCGAATCAGTATCTGACCTTCCGTCTCGGTAGCGACGAGTTCGGAATCGAGATTCTAAAAGTGCGTGAGATTCTTGAGCATCGTGAGCCGACGCGCGTGCCGCGCACCTCGCGCTTCATCGCCGGTGTGATCAATTTGCGCGGCAACGTCATTCCCGTCGTCGATCTGGCCCGGCTCTTTCAGGGCCGCGCCATCGATATCACGCGGCGTACCTGCATCCTGATTCTTGAGGTACCTCGCGAAGATGAAGATCTCGTCGCCGGTATTCTCGTCGATACGGTGAACGAGGTCGTCGCCATCCCGCCTGAGAATATCGATCCGCCGCCGAGTTTCGGGGCGCGCATTCGAACGGATTTTATCAGAGGCATGGGTCGCTTTGACGATCGCATCGTTATTCTGCTCAATCCGGCGTCCATGCTGGATTTTGACGAGATAGCGGCGCTTGCGAAAGAGATCGATCCTGAAAAGCTGAAAGAGGTGGCTCTTGCGGGGGCAAGATCGCACGAAGACGGAGGCGCCGCTGAACAGGCCGAATAACATCGTCGATGCTGCGTTGACGGCGAAGGAGTTCAAAACGCTCGCCGATCTCGTATTTCAGTACACGGGCATCAAGATGGATGATCGCAAGGTGCCGCTTATGGCCGGACGCCTTGCGCGACGGTTGCGCCTGTTACGTCTGTCAAGCTACAGCGAATACATCGACTATCTGACCGCCGATTCGTCGGGCGAAGAGCGCGAGATATTCGTAGATTTGATAACGACGCATGTGACTCATTTCTTCCGTGAACCCGAGCATTTCAAGTTCCTGGCCCGGCATCTGAATTCGCTGCAACGCTATCCGCTTAACGTCTGGAGCGCCGCCGTTTCTACGGGCGAAGAGGCCTACAGCATCGGCCTCGTTCTGCAAGACAGACTCGGATCGTCGCGCTGGCAGGTGCTCGGCACCGATATCAGCGCCGAGAGCGTCGCCCGCGCGAGGACGGCGCTTTATCCGATGACGGGAATCGACCAGATACCCGAATACTATCGATCTCGATTCCTCTTAAAGGGGAGGGATTCGATGGAAGGCTACTTCACGCTGAGCCGCGAGATACGGGATCAGGTGAAGCTGGATACGATGAATCTCATGGATTTCTCTTCTCTTCCCGGAGGGTTCCGGCCTGATATCGTCTTTCTGCGTAACGTCATGATCTACTTTGGACAGGAGGAGAAGCAGAGCGTCGTCGATCGTGTCGCCTCTGTGATGCCCGAAGGGGGCATTCTCATGATCGGGCATTCCGAATCGCTGAACGGGTTGAAAACACGATTCAAACTGGTACAGACCGCAGTGTATGAAAGGATCTCTTGAAAATCGTATGAGCGAATATAAACCGATCGATCCGCCTGATTCGATTCTTGACGTTTTCTTGCATCCAGGAGAGTTTTACTGGGGGCGAGAGAATACGCGCATCCGGACGCTTCTTGGAAGCTGCGTATCGGTAGCGTTATGGCATCCCGTACATCATACAGGAGGCATGTGTCACTTCATGCTGCCCGGGGGAAAAGGCCAGAGGCATCCGAAGTATGCCGATAGCGTCGTCGAGATGATGCTTGATGAGATTTCAAAGGGGACGGGGCGTCCGTCCGAGTATCACGCGAAGGTATTCGGCGGAGGACATATGTTCTCGCGCATCGACGAAAAGTTCAAGCGGGCCGGACATGTGGGGCAGGCTAACGTCGATGCCGCTTTTACCCTGCTGAATGCAGCCGGCTTTCGCATCGTCGCCACCGATACGGGCGGATACCGATACCGCAAGCTCATCTTCGATCTCTGGAGCGGGCACGTTTATTTACAGAAGCAGGAGAAGGCTCCGGACTGGGTCGACCCCGATCCGGACAGAGTATGATGAAACAATTCACCGTCCTTGTTGTCGACGACTCCGCTGTCGTGCGCCGGAACCTCACGAACATCCTTTCAAAGGATCCGATGGTGCGCGAGATCATGACGGCATCAGATCCTGTTTTCGCGCAGCAGAAGATGGCGGTGGCCTGGCCCGACGTTATCATCCTTGATGTGGAGATGCCGCGTATGGACGGCATCTCCTTTCTCAAGCAGATCATGGCGGAGCGCCCGACGCCTGTAATCATCTGTTCTTCTTTAACTGAAGAAGGCGCCGCTCTTACGATGGAGGCGGTGGCAAGCGGAGCCGTCGATATCATCACAAAGCCGAAGCTGAACGTAGGCGGTTTTCTTGAAGAGTCGGCCGATCGTTTCTTGCATGCGGTGCGCGCCGCCTCCATCTCGAACGTATCACGTCTGGCGAAGCGCAGGGAGCGGCCTTCTGCGCCCGACATCGTATCGCGCGGACCCGCTCTTGCAGGTACGACCTACAAGCTTGTGGCCATCGGAACGTCCACAGGCGGAACAAATGCCCTTGAGATGATTCTGACGGATCTTCCGCCGCTTTCGCCGCCCATCGCTATCGTGCAGCATATGCCCGAGCGCTTCACGGCGCAGTTCGCGCAGAGACTGAATTCGCTCAGCCAGATCGAGGTAAAAGAAGCGGTGAACGGCGAAGAGATTCGCCCGGGGCTTGCCGTCATCGCTCCGGGGAACCGGCATATGCAGGTGCGTATGAGCGGCGCCCGATTCTATGCCGAGATAAAAGACGGACCTCCTGTTAACCATCATCGGCCGTCCGTGGATGTGCTCTTCCGCTCCGTCGCCGAGAGGGTGGGGCCTAACGCCGTAGGCATCATTATGACGGGCATGGGTGATGACGGCGCCAGAGGCCTGCTTGATATGAAGAAGGCCGGCGCCTTCACGCTTGCCCAGGACGAATCAAGCTGCGTCGTCTTTGGTATGCCTAAAGAGGCCATCGCCCTTGGCGCCGCCGACAGGGTCCTGCCGCTTTCGGCGATCGCCGCCGAGATCGTACGGCACGGACATTGAATCAGCGCACGGAGGGGCGGAACGTTCGTCTCAGGTCTTCGATTGTTTTCCCGCTTCGCTGTAGTTCGAGTTCGAACTGTCGGCGTCTTGGAATATACTCCGCATGTAGCGGGATCTCAAGGCGGGCCGCCGTTTCAGAGTATCCAGGCTTCTCGAAAACGGTGAAGGCATGACGATCGATGCCGCTCTGGTCAAGAAGGATGCCCACCATCGTGATGCCGAGGCCCGCTCCCTCCGTATCGTCGCCATGAGCCATGTAGAAGTCGAGCAGCGAGGTGAACGATTGCGCTCGCTCGAACTTCTCGCGAATGCGTTCTTCTTCTCGAGGCAGAAGAGGGAAGTTATTCTTCACCTTGATGTTCATCACCTTATCGGTGTAATAAAAGGTGATCGTGATTTTATAATCGCGGTCTTTGAAGTCTTTGCGATGATGCATGATCATCGTCTCGGTCAGCTTGTCTTTAAAAAGCGTCATGCCTTTATCGTAGTCGGCGGAGTTCATCGCATCGATGCCCTGCTCGGCAAAGAAGACGCGCTTCATATTCGCCTTTGTGGCGTTGATGACAAGCTCCTTGACGGCCGGGTAGACGATGTCGAGCAGCTCTGATCGGCCGGAACGCTGTAAGATACCGGCGGCGATATGATGAAGCAGAAATTCACCGTAGTCGGTCAGAATCCAGGTTACCAGGCTGATCGTGCGCCCTTCCGCTATGGTGCGGTCAATGGTCTCCATCGCTTCTCTGACGCGAGGCGAAGATTCATCAAACTTCATCTTGAGCGGCAGTTTTCCTGACCGGGCCTGACCGACGAGAAGAAAAGGGCCTTACAGGTTGGCCGATCGGGCGCAGCCAGTCTCTGCGGTGAGCCCGGGCGCTTATCTTGCGATGTCGTCAGACGAAGCAGGGTCGGGGATTGGTTTTTCTATTGACATATCAAGATATCTTGATATGTTGGTGGCGGATGCCCGATCTGCTGAAACAGCTCAAGGCCCTGGCGGATCCAAGCCGAATTCGCATCATCAGGGCCCTATCGCGCGAGCCGCTGCATGTTAGCGAATTGCTCGAAGTGCTTGA
This sequence comes from Leptonema illini DSM 21528, assembly GCF_000243335.1. Lineage (NCBI taxonomy): Bacteria > Pseudomonadati > Spirochaetota > Leptospiria > Leptospirales > Leptospiraceae > Leptonema > Leptonema illini. The sequence continues at coordinate 147,121 of NZ_JH597775.1, forward strand.
TATGGGCCAGAGTCGCGTCTCCAGGCATCTTCGCATCCTTTCCGATGCCGCCGTGCTGCTCTGGCGACGGGATGGATCTCGCATCTACTACGGCATACATCCCGAGCTGCGCACGCATTCTCTCTGGTCGGTGCTCGGCGACGAGGCAGCTTCCTGGAATAGCAGCCTACAGCGTATTCTTGAAGAGGATCGGCAGCGACTCCAGGGTATCCTTGAATCGCGCAAAGAGCGAAGCCTTGTGCACTTCGAAGATTTCGGAGCGCGCCAGGACGAAGATCAGCGCGAATACGTCGATGCCGCTTACTATCGCTCGAAGATTATCGAGCTTCTGCCCGGCAATGCAGGGCAGGTTCTTGAGCCAGGCTGCGGAGCCGGAGCGCTGGCCTCGATGCTTGCCGACCGCGCCTCGCATCTCATTCTCGTCGATCAGAGTCGCACGATGCTTGACGTGGCCCGCGAGCGTATCGCCGCCGTCGGATCGGACGTTAAGACGGAATACCGCGTCGGTTATATGGAACATCTTCCACTTGCCGACGAAGAGGTCGATACGGTGATCCTGTCGATGGCTCTGCATCACAGCGCCGAGCCTGGCAGCGTTTTAAAAGAGGCCTTTCGCGTATTGCGTCCGGGCGGGCTGCTTGTGGTGGCCGAGCTCAAGCAGCACGGAGAGGAGAATATGCGGCGCCTGTTCGAGGATTTCTGGCTGGGCTTTGACGAAGGCGTTCTGCTCGGCGAGATAGAGCGAGCGGGCTTTGAAGGACATGACGTGAGCGAAGGCCGTGGAAACGGTCGTCTCGATTGTCTGTTCGTTTCGGCGCGAAAGCCAGCGCGAGGTCGGAGTCGTATACTCAGGGTGAGAGCGGGAGAAAGCTCCGCCGTATAACCTGTAACGTAATCATTTAGCAGGCCACGAGCCTGTAGCTGAAAAGTTTCTGGAGGAACACATGACTGCAACACTGAAGCAGGACTACAAAGTAAAGGATATCTCTCTGGCTCGCTGGGGTCGTGAAGAGATCATCCTTGCAGAAAAAGAGATGCCGGGTCTGATGTCGATTCGCGAAGAATTCGCAGGCAAGAAACCGCTTGCCGGCGCTCGCGTCGCCGGATCGCTGCATATGACGATTCAAACGGCCGTTCTGATCGAAACGTTGATCGATCTCGGCGCCGAAGTGCGCTGGTCGAGCTGCAACATCTTCTCGACACAGGACCATGCCGCCGCTGCCGTCGCCGAAACCGGAGTTCCCGTTTTCGCGTGGAAGGGTATGACCGAAGAAGAATACTGGTGGTGCATCGAGCAGACGCTTCATTTCGGAGACAAAGGCCCGAACATGATCCTGGACGACGGCCATGACCTGACGGCCTACGTGCATGACAAACATCCTGAGATGCTTCCCGAGATTCGCGGCATCTCAGAAGAAACGACCACAGGCGTACATTATCTGATGAAGCGCCTGAAAGAAGGCACGCTGAAGGTTTCGGCGATTAACGTGAACGACTCCGTGACGAAGTCGAAGTTTGACAACCTCTACGGTTGCCGCGAGTCGCTCGTCGACGGCATCAAGCGCGCCACCGACATCATGCTGGCCGGTAAGGTCGCCGTCGTCGCCGGATACGGAGACGTGGGTAAAGGTTCGGCTCAGAGCCTTCGCTCGTATGGCTGCCGCGTCATCGTTACCGAGATTGATCCGATCTGCGCTCTGCAGGCGGCCATGGAAGGCTATCAGGTAGATACGATGGACGAATGGGCCGATAAAGCCGACATCTTCGTGACGACGACGGGTAACCGCGACATCATCACCATCGATCACATGAATCGTATGAAAGACGGTTCGATCGTCTGTAACATCGGTCACTTCGACGTAGAGATCCAGGTCGATGCTCTGAAGAAATTCCCGGGCATCAAGCGCACGGAGATCAAGCCGCAGGTCGACAAGTTCACCTTCCCCGACGGACGCAGCATCGTTCTGCTTGCCGAAGGTCGCCTGGTGAATCTCGGCTGCGCCACGGGTCACCCCTCGTTCGTGATGTCGAATAGCTTCACGAATCAGGTGCTTGCTCAGATCGAGCTGTATAACAACTACAAGAACTATCCTCTTGGAGTGTATATGCTTCCGAAGCACCTGGACGAAAAGGTGGCCCGTCTGCATCTCGAAAAGATCGGCGTTCGTCTCACAAGCCTTTCGAAAGATCAGGCCGACTATATCGGCGTGCCTGTCGAAGGCCCTTACAAGCCCGAGCACTATCGCTATTGATAGACTCTCGTTGCAGGCCGGTATTCCGGCCTGCAGCGGATCTTGCCGGAATCGGGAAATGACTTGACCCGGTTGCGTCCGATGGTCTAACAATGGATATGGGAGCAGCTGAACTTTTTTCTGAGATTCGCAGACTTAGCAGTTCCGAGCAACTTGAACTGGTCTCTGATGTCTGGGATGAGCTTGTGCGGAGCGATGCTGTGCCCGTACCTGACTGGCATGTTGAAGAGATTCGTCGTCGGCTTGCAGACGATACCTCAGAGGCGACATCGGGCAAACCCTGGGCATCCGTCAAAAAGGGGATTCTCAATCAGTGACCTACCTGGTTCGCTTCCGGAGGCAGGCAGAAGAAGACCTTGTAGAGGCTTACAGATGGTACGAATCCAGAATACCCGGTCTCGGGGTTCGATTGCTGTCCTCTGTTTACTTTCGATTAAAGGACAATGAAATCGAGATTGTTGCCGTTTTGCATCAAAAAAGGAATCAGACTGACCGGCTTCAGGATCGACGGTAATTGGAGCGAGTTGGGCCGAGTTTACCCGAGGTAGATCATGTCTCTCACTCAATCGTTACAAGCTTTATACGAAAACGCACGCTACGACATCATTCTCGGAGCGGAGCGCATCACCCTATCAACCGAAGGCGTTCTATCGGGAAACGTTTCCCTTCTGTTTGAACAACCCGTCGCCATTATCACATCGTATAACCCATCGGCCGGCTCTGAACATCCGATCCTTCTTTCAGACGAAGAAAATGGCCGAGCACAGCGACGACTGGAAGAATATCTGCAGAGTCGCGGCATCGAGTATTATGATGCCGTCGGCTATGCCGTCGACGGTTCACATAGCGAGCCGTCCTTTGCTCTGTTTCGAATGAGCCGGGAGCAGGCCGCCGCCATCGGTCGTCGCTTCGGCCAGGCTGCCATCTTTTATTTCGACGGAAGGCCGCAGTCGAAGGGCGAGGTGTTGCCGTGCGGCGAAGATACCTATTCGTTGATCCGTCGCCTTCCTCTTGTGGAGCTGCATCTGCATACGGAAGGATCGATTCCGCTTTCGCATCTGCTGACGCTGGTTGAGAAGCGCGGAGGAGAGCAGGCCGATCGCCTGAGATCAGAGGCCGACCTGATCGGATTCTTGAGATACCGCAATTTTTACGAGTTTATACAGAAATGGCTCTGGACCATCTCCCTGATCGAGACCGAAGAGGACTATGAAGGCCTCGTTTTCGCCGTGATGAAATCGCTTCATGAGATCGGCGTCGTGCATGCGGAGCTGCATTTTTCGCCCTTTGACTACGTGGACGGCCGCCTGAAGGCTCCGGCCATCGCCGAAGCAGTCTGCAGCGGCATGAAGCGTGCAAAGACTGCGTTTGGCATGAGCGGCGCCATGATCGCCGACATCGTGCGCAATCATCCGCCTGAGACGGCAATCGAGCGCATCGATTCTATCGCTCCGTTTCTGGGCGATGAGCTCGTCGCTATCGGCCTTGGAGGCAATGAGGCAAAGTTCCCACCGGAGTTATTCACCAGAGCCTTCGCACATGCAAGGAAGCGCGGATTTCGCACCGTCGCCCATGCAGGCGAAACGGCCGGCGCCGATTCGATACGCGGAGCGTTAGTCGATCTTCAGGCGGAGCGCATCGGGCACGGCATCCGTTGCTTTGAAGAGATGAGTCTCGTCGAGGAGCTCGTGCGGCGCCGTACCGCCCTTGAGGTCTGCATGACGTCGAACGAGGCCACCGGCGTCATCGACGATCTGGGCGATCATCCCATACGCAAGCTCATGCAGGCGGGATTGAATGTGTCCCTGAACTCCGATGATCCGACGATGTTTCGCACCGATCTGAGAGAGGAATTCGGCGCCTTCGTCTCGGAATTCCGCGGCACCGGCGATGAGATACGCCAGCTGCTGCGCAACGCCGTTTCCGCTGCCTTCGTCGATGAGAGTCGAAAGAACGAGATCGAAAAGGCCCTGTCTGAATAGAAGTATGCGAGGTAGGGCCCGGCGGGGGATAACCCGGCACAGATGTCCTCTAAATCATTCGGCGGTCTCGAAGCCACGCGGAGTGGGCGACTCAAACGCAAGTGTGGCGCCCGTGATCGGATGACGGAACCGAATCGTGTGTGCATGAAGGGCCAGGCGTCGCAGAGGATCGGTCGTGGCTCCATATTTCGCGTCGCCGGCCACCGGATGCCCCAGATCCTCAAACTGAGCGCGGATCTGATTCTTGCGGCCCGTTTCAAGTTCGATTTGCACAAGACTGAACCGACCAGATCGCAGAACCGTATAATGCAGGATGGCCAGCGCTCCGTCTGCGTCTTCGGTAACATAGACCTTCTGCGCTCTGTTCTCTTTGAGATACGAGCGTAGCGTGCCGCGGCTCTCTGAAAGCTCCCCCTCTACCAGAGCGAGATAGATGCGCTCTTCTACGTTTGTATTCCAGTCCTTCTGCAGCGTTTGCTGTGCCTGCTCCGTCTTTGCAAAGACGACAAGCCCCGACGTATCGCGATCCAGACGGTGAACGATGAAGGGCGGACGGCGCAGGTAACGCTCCAGCGATCCAAGAAGCGATTGTTCTTTACGAACGCCAGGAGCGGGAACCGTGAGAATACCCGCCTCTTTGTCTATGACGATAAGGTCTTTATCTTCATAGACGATACGACCTCCGCGGATCGCCTCGCGCCCCGCTGCCTGAGCGTTACCCAGGCGGACGTCGCTTTTCTCGGTAACGGGGCTTCGCGGATCGGTTATGATGGCGCCATCGACGGTGATACGTCCGGCCTTGATCCACTGCCGGAAGCGGGTGCGGTTCGATTCCGGGTAAAGCTCGGCAAGACGGTCGAGCAGGGGTTTCTCGGGCATCCGTCGATCTTTCTGGCCTGGTGCTCGATGCCAGAGCTTTTTGAATCGCGGCCTGGAGCTTTCTCTCACCCTGTAGGGCCGCAGCGGAAGGGAACCACTGAGATCGCAGAGCACGCGGAGGAAAACCAGGAGGAGGCCTGGAAAGACGGCAAGGTTGAGCACAAAAAGGGGGATGAACCGCGGAGGCCCCTGAGCGCGCAGAGGGAAGCCAGGAGGAAAAGAAGAGAAGGGCTCTTTGACGTCGGCGATTCTGGTTTGGATCGTTTTCGCGCTTTTTGTGTATTTCGTGGACAGAGAGATTTGTTTTACCGAGAAAATCGAGAAGGCCGCGAGAGAAAGCCCCTTGCAGTCCAGTCTCCCGGTCTTCTCTCCGTGTCGCCGTGGTTTACCGGTTCGGGGTTTCTTTCTTAATAGAATCTACAGGGCAGGGGAGTCTGGTGGCGAAAAACATTGACATATCAGGATATCTTGATATGTTGTCTGTAGTAGAGTTTGGAGCACCGCATTATGACTGTCACATATACAAAACGTCCCCGATTGGAAGACTTTACCGTCTATAAAGAGCTGCAGAAGCGCATCCTCGTTCTTGACGGGGCTATGGGAACGATGATCCAGCGTCATACGCTGACCGAGGCCGATTTTCGCGGCGAGCGTTTTAAAGATACGACGCAGGAGCTGAAGGGCAATAACGACCTGCTCTCCATAACGCAACCCGATATCATTCGCGGAATCCATGAGGCCTATTATGCGGCCGGATCTGATATTGTTGAAACGAATACATTCAGCTCGACGACGATCGCTCAAGCGGATTACGGATTGGAGCCGCTTGCCTACGAACTGAACGTCGCCTCGGCCCGCCTTGCCCGCGAGGCAGCCGATAAATACAGTACGCCGGATCGTCCTCGCTTTGTTGCCGGTGCGATCGGTCCGACGAACCGGACGCTTTCGTTATCGCCCGACGTGAACGATCCTGGCTATCGCGCCGTCAGCTTTGACGAGGTGGTCGACGCCTATTATGAGCAGATCACCGGCCTTGTCGACGGCGGAGCCGACATCCTGCTTGTTGAGACGATCTTTGATACGCTGAACTGCAAGGCCGCCCTGTTCGCCATCCAGAAGTACTTCGATGCGACGGGTAACTATCGTCCCGTGATGATCTCAGGCACCGTCGTCGACCAGTCCGGGCGCACGTTATCCGGACAGACGGTTTCGGCCTTCTGGATTTCGGTATCGCATGTTCCGCTGCTCATGTCGGTAGGATTGAACTGCGCTCTCGGATCGGAGCAGATGCGTCCGTTTGTGAGCGAGATGGCGCGTATCGCCACCTGTGCGATCAGCCTGTACCCCAATGCCGGCCTGCCGAACGCCTTCGGCGGCTACGACGAGACGCCGCGTATGATGGCCGAGGTGATTCGCGACTATGCGGCGCACGGATGGCTGAACATCGTCGGCGGATGCTGCGGAACGACGCCCGACCACATTCGCTCGATGGCCGAGCTTGTGAGCGATATCACGCCGCGAAAGCCCGCCGTGGACGATCATCTGCTGAAACTTTCAGGCCTTGAGCCTCTTGTCGTTACGGCCGAAACAAACTTCCTGAACGTCGGCGAACGCACAAACGTAACGGGCTCGAAAAAATTCGCGCGGCTTATTCTTGAGGGCAACTACGACGAGGCGTTAAGCGTCGCCGCCGAACAGGTGGAGAGCGGAGCCCAGGTTATCGACGTGAATATGGACGAGGGTATGCTCGATTCAAAGGCGGCGATGGATCGCTTCCTGAAGCTGATCGCGGCCGAGCCCGACATCTCAAAGGTTCCGATCATGATCGATTCGTCGAAATTCGACGTCATCGAGACCGGGCTTAAATGCGTGCAGGGTAAATGCATCGTGAACTCCATCTCGATGAAAGAAGGCGTCGATGCTTTTCTTGAACAGGCCCGTCGCGTGCGTGCCTATGGAGCGGCTGCCGTCGTTATGGCCTTCGACGAGAAGGGTCAGGCCGATACCTATGAGCGGCGCATCAATATCTGCAAGCAGGCCTATGATCTGCTTGTGAACGAGGTCGGCTTCCCTCCTGAAGACGTCATCTTTGATCCGAATATCTTCGCCATAGCGACCGGCATTGAAGAACACAATAACTATGCCCTTGATTTTATCCAGGCGACGGAGTGGATCAAGAAGAACCTGCCACATGCAAAGGTGAGCGGCGGCGTTTCGAACATATCGTTTTCTTTTCGCGGCAACGAGCCGGTGCGCCGGGCGATGCATTCCGTCTTTCTCTATCATGCGATCAAGGCCGGCATGGATATGGGTATCGTAAACGCCGGTCAGCTCGACGTCTATGACGAGATCGAGCCCGAGCTTCGCGAGCTGTGCGAGGATGTGATCCTGAACCGGCGCCCCGATGCGACGGAGCGTCTGATCACAAAAGCGGAATCGCTGAAAGGGCAGGGCGGTGAGGTCTCGGCAAAAGAGGAGCAGGCATGGAGATCGGCTCCGGTTGAAGAACGCCTGAAGCATGCCCTTGTGCGCGGGATCGTCGATTTTATAGACGAAGATACCGAAGAGGCGCGGCAGAAATACGGATCGCCTTTAACCGTTATTGAAGGGCCGCTCATGGACGGCATGAACGTCGTCGGCGACCTTTTCGGGAGCGGAAAGATGTTTCTACCCCAGGTGGTGAAATCGGCCCGCGTCATGAAAAAATCCGTAGCCTATCTGATTCCGTATCTCGAAGAAGAGAAGCGTCGCAATCAGGACGGACGCAGGAATGCGAAGATCCTGCTTGCGACCGTGAAGGGAGACGTTCACGACATCGGCAAGAATATCGTCGGTGTCGTCCTTGCCTGTAACAACTACGACGTCGTCGATCTCGGCGTGATGGTTCCGCGTGAAAAGATTCTCGATGAGGCCGTGCGCGAAAACGCCGACGTCATCGGTCTTTCGGGTCTGATCACGCCGTCTCTCGAAGAGATGGCCGAGGTGGCGCGCGAGATGGAGCGACGCGGCATGAAGGTGCCGCTGCTTATCGGCGGGGCGACGACAAGCGAGATGCATACGGCCGTCAAAATCGACCGCGAGTACTCCGGTCCCGTCGTACACGTGCTTGATGCCTCGCGCAGCGTGCCGGTCGCCGGTCAGCTCATCTCGCCCGATACGCGCGAGGGTTATATGGCGAAGATTCGCGAACAGTACGACATGCTACGAGAGCGACATGCCTCCCGTCATGAAGAGAAGGAGCTGCTCTCGCTTGAAGAGGCGCGCAAAAACGCCCTGAAGCTTTCGTTCGACGGAGCAAATCGTCCCGTCGCTCCGAAGTCGCCCGGCGTTTTCGACATCCGGCCGTCTCTCGAAGAGCTGCGTCCGTTCATCGACTGGACTCCGTTCTTCTTAACGTGGGAGATGCGCGGCAAATACCCCGCTATCTTTGATGATCCCAATCTCGGAGAGGAAGCAAAGAAACTCTTCGCCGATGCAAATACCCTTCTTGATGAAATTATCACGGGCAAGTTGATCGAGGCGCGCGGCGTCTACGGACTCTTTCCTGCATCGACCGATGGCGATTCGATCCTCATCTATAAAGATGAAAGCCGCAAAGAGGTCGCCGGTCGCTTTGAGGGGCTGCGTCAGCAGGGCAAGAAGCGCGAAGGCGAGCCGAATCGCAGCCTCTCTGATCTGATCGCTCCGGCCTCGTCGGGTGTGCCCGACTGGATGGGCGCCTTTGTCGTGACGGCCGGCATCGGTCTTGAGAAGCTTGTCTCTAAGTTTGAGGCCGATCATGACGACTACCGTTCGATTATGGCGAAGGCGCTTGCCGATCGCCTTGCCGAGGCCTTTGCCGAGTGGCTGCATGATAAGGTGCGCCGTGAATTCTGGGGATATGAGACCGGCGATCGTCTGAGTAACGAAGAGCTGATTCGCGAGAAATACAGCGGCATCCGGCCGGCGCCCGGTTATCCGTCGCAGCCCGATCATACTGAGAAGCGTGAGCTTTTCAGGTTGTTGGATGCGACGCAGAGGGCGCATGTGCAGCTCACGGAATCGCTGGCCATGTATCCGGCGGCGTCTGTAAGCGGGCTTTATTTCGCTCATCCTGAAGCCGCCTACTTTCATCTCGGGCGTATCGGCGAAGATCAGCTCGAAGATTACGCGAAGCGCAAGGGCATGACGATCGAAGAAGCCGCCCGCTGGCTATCGCCGATTCTATAAGCGTCGGTCTGCATGCGATGACTGGCCGATACTGAAGTATGAGCGAATTCGTGCGCACGCTTGAGGCGCCGGCCTTCCACTGGAAAGACGTGGTCGGTCCGGCGCATGCCGATCTGACGGCCCTTGCAAAGCAGTACGGCCTGCATCGCCGGGCCGTCGAAGACTGTCTGGATCCGGCGCATCTGCCGAAGTTCGAGCGTCTCGGCGATAAAACGTTCATTATTCTACGAGCCTGGGATCGCCATGCTGCCGAGGGCGCCGATACGGTGACGGCGCTTACGCGGAAGGTCGCCGTCTTTGTGTCAGACGAATTTTTATTGAGCATCCATCGGAAGGATCTGCGTGTCATCGCCGCTCTGCGCGAGCACTGGCAGCCCGATGCGCGCGATCCGCGCACCGGGCTGCTCGCCGACATCATCAACGCCGCTCTGTCGACATACAGAGAGCCGCTCGAATCGTTGATCGACGAGCTGGATCGCTATGAAGAGAACATCTTCAAGTCGAGAAGCGAGAAAGATCTGATGCCGGCCCTGTATGCCATCAAGCGTCGTGCCTATATTCTGAAGCGCATGATCTGGCTGCACCGCGAGATCCTCGAAAAGCTGCATATCAATTCAAAGGATGATCCGCATCTTGAAGATACGATGGATAACGCTGCCGGTCTGCTTTTCCAGGCCGAAGACCTGCACGAAAGCGTGACGGGGCTGATTTCGCTTCATCTTTCTATAGCATCGCATCGCACGAACGAGGTGATGCGCCTTCTCACGATCTTCTCGGTCTTCTTTCTGCCTCTGACCTTTATCGTCGGCGTCTATGGCATGAACTTCGATTACATGCCCGAGCTGCGTCTTCAGTGGGGCTACCCGGCGACGCTTCTGGCCATGGGATCGGTCAGCCTCAGTATGTTCCTGTGGCTGCGCTACAAGGGATGGTTGAAGTAGAGGGGAGAAATATCGTTGACTCGCTGTCTCTGATTGTGCTCCGATCTACATGCCCCGACCACAGATCCGGCCAGGTGCCTGCACCCTGGCGAGCAGGTGCGGCCAGACTCCTGAAAACTCCTTCTTGACAGATTCTGCTGTTCGTCTATTGATCGACAAAAGTTTGCAATTCCGGTAGCCGGATTGCAAGCCGAAAAAAACAGAAAGAAGGTGTTTTGTGCGAAAACTGTATCAAAAATGCATGCGGTGGGCGTTTCTACCGCTGATGGTGCTTCTATGCGCCTGTAACCGATCAAAGACGGATGAGAGTGCGCTTCTCTCTCTCACATCACTTGCCGATAACGTCAGCTCGATCCCAGAGCTGTCGTATCTGACCACTCCGGGCAGCTACTTTCACGACGAGGCCTTCCCGGGGCATTGGCTTCCCTGGACGACAGACGGAGCGACCGCTATTTCGATGGGCCCGACCTTCCTGACGCGCGGGGTGCGTTGCAGCGGTCGCTATTGCGACGACGTCAGTCTGTTCGCCTCGGAATCCGGCCATGCTGAAACGAATAGCTGGTGGACGGATTATTTCTCAGAAGAAGGGAACAACTCTCGCATCTGTGAGAATAACGGGTTTGTAACGGGCATCCGCTGTTCGGGTAGCTACTGCGACAATATCTCGCTGCGCTGCTCTCAGGTTGATAACGCAGTGCGAACGGGCTGTTATTGGACGGCGGCGTTAAGCGAAGAAGGCGGAGGTAAATTCATCGCCCCGCAATCGATGTATGTGGCCGGCATCAGCTGCTCTGGAAGCAACTGCGACAATAAACGACTCTACATCTGTCAGGCAGATTCGGGCGGGCCTTCGTTCGATCTTGATGCGATGGCGGCAGAGTTCGCACCCCGTCTGCGATTCGATCAGGAGTTCGGAACGGGCTCGGGCGACGGGCGAAAGTGTTTTCCGTCCGATGCGGGCGCCTATTACGCTCTGCGGGCGCAGGGTTATACGCCGCAGTCGCTCTGCAATCAGGATTACTCGACGATAGCGAATAACGAAGTTCCCGTCTATTATATGGCGGAGCGCGTCGGGACAAACGCCGTCATGATCCGCTACTGGTACTTTTATGCCTGGCAGAGCACGTGTTTTCTCAGCGCCGGTTCGCATGCGGCGGACTGGGAGTCGATGGCCGTGCTCGTCGTCGACGGGCAGCTGATGCGCGTCGCCTATTTTCAGCATGGCGGATGGTACACAAAAGAACGCGGCTCTTTCGAGACGACCGGGACACATCCGATAGGTTACGTCGGCAAGAACGCTCATGGCACCTATCATGACGACGGCGGATCAGGAGGATGTCTTTATTTCGAGGATTTTCGCAATCCGGGCAGCAACGATTATCGCATGGATGCCTGGAACAATCTGGTGAGGCTCGGCCGCGGTAGCTCCTATCCGGACTGGATGAATTGCACGGGTTCGAGCTGTTTTGATGGCATCGGGCATCCGATCGAACAGACGGGTTCGATGCCGTCTCTTGGCGGATGCGGCAAGGACGGATGCGATAAGTCGTCTCTTGTAGCGAATATGCCTTTCCTCAATGATCCGGCCGGATCGGAGTATTCGACGATTCTGGCGAAGCACAGCGCCCGGCTGCTTGACGTTACCGGAGGCGGAACGGGCAACGGAGTGGCGATTCAGCAGTACGGTTATACGGGCGGTGATAACCAGGCATTTGGTTTTGAACGTATGCCCGATGGCTCTTTTCGTATCGTTGCGCGTCACAGCGGTCGATGTCTCGACGTATCAGGTGCATCGACGGCCGATGGCGCCGCTCTCATTCAATACGCATGCGGAGGCGGAGCAAATCAGCGCTATCAACTCGTCGATCAGGGAGGCGGTTTCTTCGAGATACGGGCGCAACACAGCGATCGCTGCGTCGATGTGTCCGGCGCCTCCATGGCAGACGGCGCGTCCATTGTGCAGTGGTTGTGCGCCGGAGTGGATAACCAGCGCTTCCGTTTCTCTCAATAGAAGCCATCGCAAAAATGGCTTCTATTGACGTAGCCTCGCCTCTCAAAAACCGACACGTATGTTGGTTTTTGAGATAGCTGGTAGAGGCGCTGCAGGAATAGAATAGAAAAAGGGCGGACGTTTTCCTGATTCTTTGCTTACATGTCTTCTCTCAGGAGGGCTGCCATGCAAAGAGAAACAGGAGAAAGGATCATTTATAGAGCCGATACGCGCGGCGGATTCGATTTCGGGTGGCTCAAAACGTATCATACGTTCAGCTTCGGCCACTATTTCGATCCGCAGCGCATTCATTTCGGAGCGCTGCGTGTGCTCAATGACGACACGATTCAACCGGGTACCGGCTTTGGAACGCATCCGCATGAGAACATGGAGATCGTTAGCATCCCTCTGCGCGGAGCGCTCGCTCATAAAGATAGCATGGGTCATGAGCAAACCCTGAAGGTCGGCGAGGTTCAGGCGATGTCGGCCGGAACGGGCATCACACATTCCGAATACAATGCCTCTCAGACCGAAGAGGCATCTTTTCTTCAAATCTGGGTCATGCCCGAGAAGCAGAATGTTACGCCGCGTTATGCACAGCGTGCTTTTTCTTTCAAAAAGAACGAATGGACTGTTGTAGTTTCACCGGATGGCGATGATGCAGATGGTGCGACAGGAAAGCCTCTATCAATAAATCAGAGTGCTCGATTCTTGCTGGGTGAATTCGACGGCGGTCACCAGCTTACACTTGCAAGAGCCGATGAGCGTCATGGCTTTTATCTTTTCGTGATCGAGGGTAGTGTCGCTCTTGGTGACGAAGTATTGCGCAGACGCGACGGTGCAGGCATTGCAGGGGATCTATCTATTCAGGTAGAAGAGAACAGCCACCTGCTACTGATAGAGGTGCCGTTATGATGGGCCCGACATGGCGCAAACGTAACGCTGCGCCACTTCCAATCAAGCAACGGCCGGATGAGCCGGTATGCCGCTTTTTACAAGCAGCGGAGTCGGGTCGATGACATCTCCTTGCTCGTTCAAGATGGTCAGATGCAGATGCGGCCCGACCATACCCGCCGACTGCTCAGCATAACGACCGAGCTCGAAGCCGGGCTGCACCGTCAGATTGTCGGGAATATCGGTGGAAAGCAGGTGGATATACAGGGCGTAGTAGCGACGCTCGTCGATCTCATGTTCGATGGCGACGACGTTACCCGACCAGGGGGAACGCTGAACATGGCTCATTACGGGAGTGCATTGATCAATATCCTGGATGACTCTGCCACGGGCGATAGAGAACACTCGCGTATCTCCGCTGCGGCTGATGAAATTGATACCGTTGTGAAAGGTCTTCTGTCCGCTGTCCGAGCGGAATCCATAGGGTGCGGTGACGACAGGATCAAGAACCGGTGTATGCATACTCATACAACCTCCTCGGTGATCTCTTTTTATCTTCGACAGGGACAGAACTTTGATAAGCCTGTTTTTCGTAAATATGAAAAACCTGAATTCTGTCGTAAAACGGATCTGCGGCTTCAGGACCGGTAAGGCGGCGATTTTTGCGATGATGTATTGCCTGTTTGTGGCGACAGCGCAGGCTGAGAGCGGCTATGTCCTTCAGCGCAGTCTCATTTCAGGCAGTCATGTCGGGCCCGATCAGATCATCGGCGATGCGACTCTTCTGAACCGACGGGCCCATCCGGCGTCTCTATTCAAAATAGTTATCCTGGTTGCCCTTCTACGTGAGGGAAAGCTGGATAGCGCGGAGCGTTTTGAAGTAGAAGATCATATCTCAACGTCTCCGGTCGATATACGGCAGGCGACCTACAGGTCGTCTAACAAGGCCTTTCTGGAACTGGCGCGTCGCCTTGATGCACGGCTTCTGAGAGAAGAAGCCATACGTATGCGATTCTTCCGTGCACCGCCGCCGGCGTCATTCGGCCGTTCCGACTCGATCTATCGCGGTGAGGATGAAAAGACCGATCCGCTTTCCATTCATCGCTTTATGACGCGGGTGGCGGGGGAAGCCGACCTGGCTAAACCTGAAGAGCTGCATAACTTTCTTCTGTGGCCGGGCAGTTGTCTGATCGCCGCAAAGAGCGACCGGGAGATCGGTCGTATTCATGCAAAAAGCGGCGCCTGGGGAGGATCGGCATGGATGTCGGGCTTCTGCGCCGGTAAACGGCATAAAGAGGTCGTCACCGTCTTTGTTCCCTATGAACCGCCGCACTGGAGGCCGGCGCGGGAAAGGGCCATCCGCCTTTTTTACGGAGCGTTCCAGGCGACCGTGCCCGATGACGTGTTCTACTGATATGCGCCGACGGTTGTCTTCGCGGCTTACGTCGCGACTTCTCTCGCGGTTTTCTTTGCAGTTTTCCATTGACAGTTCTTCCTGCCTGGACTGAATGAGGGAATGGAACGCCGGATAAAAGGAAGGATCCGTGGGCAGGGTATGGCCGACTTCGTGGTCTTTCTCGACAATGAAGAACCCCTTGAAGGCCGTCTTGTCGATATCTCTGAAACCGGTCTACAGTTCCAGTGGATGACGGCCGATCGTTCGGACTCTACAGAAGAGCCTCTGTCTGATTCTCTGATTGGCGCCGTGTTACCCGGTATGCTGAACGGACCGGTGCTCGATGATGCTCTTCGTTTTGACGGTCGTATCCTCTGGATTCGCGATGATGGAGCTGCAAGCTTTGCAGGCATCGAATTCATCAAACAGATCGATCTTCCGCCGGCATTGCTCGCTCTTTCCATGAGCGGGGATTGAGAATAACGGTGGCCGGGATTGATCGTCACGGAAGCGTTTCATCGCTTTCTTCCACTCTGTCGATGAACCGATCGGTTTCTCTTTTTACCTGATTCGAAAGCAAGAGCATGGCCAGCAGATTGGGAAGGGCCATCAGTCCCGTCGTAAGATCCGAAACAATCCAGACGGCATCAAGCGTGACGACGGCGCCGATCCAGGCCGTTGCCACGGCGGCGACGCGATACCAGAAGATGGAGCCGCGGCCCCAGAGGAACTCGGCGGCCACCTCTCCGTAATAACTCCAGCCGAGGATCGTCGTAAAAGCAAAAGGATACAGACAGAGATTTAGCAGCTCGGGCCCGAAATGCGGGATTCTTTTGAACGCTGTCATGCTGAGCAGCATGCCGTCGGATTGATTGAGCCAGTCGCCGGCGGCGACAAGGACGATGCCGGTCAGAGCGCAGAGAATGATCGTATCCCAGAAAACGGTCGATGCCTGCACGAGTCCCTGATGAACGGCGTTAGGCGTTCGTGCCGCTGCCGCCGCCATCGGAGCGCTGCCCTGGCCGGCTTCGTTTGAAAAAAGACCCCGGGCTGAGCCGTACCGGAGCGCCTCTTTTACTCCGGCGCCGGCAAAGCAGCCGGCCGCCGCCTCTCCCTGAAAGGCCGATTGCACGATACGCAGTATGGCATCGGGTA
Organism: Leptonema illini DSM 21528; assembly: GCF_000243335.1. Taxonomy (NCBI): domain Bacteria; kingdom Pseudomonadati; phylum Spirochaetota; class Leptospiria; order Leptospirales; family Leptospiraceae; genus Leptonema; species Leptonema illini. Next base: position 162,819 of record NZ_JH597775.1, read on the forward strand.
CATGATCGCGCAGTATCCACAGCAGATAAAGACAGCCGGCGATATACACCGCAGACATAAGCGGCACAATGAGCTCCGAAACGACGGCAATTCCGCGGATGCCGCGAAAGATGACGATTGCCGTCAGGCCGGCAACGACGAGTCCGCTGATATAGGTCGGTATACCGAATGTATCGTCGGCAAGAAGGGCGATGGAGTTAGCCTGGACGGCGTTACCGCTTCCGAGGGCCGAGAGAACGGTGAAGAAGGCGAAGGCGATGGCAAGGAAGGGGCTGTGCAGGCCTTTGCGCAAGACGAACATCGGACCGCCGATTCGTTCGCCTGCTTCGTCTACATGCCGGTAGCGGACGGCAAGCACGGCCTCTGCATATCGCGAGGCGATGCCGAAAAAACCGCCGATCCACATCCAGAAGATGGCGCCGGGTCCGCCTGCCACAAGCGCCGTCGCCACGCCCGAGATGTTGCCGGTGCCGACCGTGCCTCCAAGAGCGGTGGCGAAGGCTCCAAAAGGACTGATCTGGCCACGCCCGCCGTCGCGCGAAAAGCTCAGTCGTATGCCCTGAAACAACCGACGCTGAATAAAGCCGAGGCGAAACGTCAGGAAGAGGTGCGTTCCCAGAAGAAGAACGACCAGGAACCATCCCCAGACAAAATCGTTAAGCGCGGCGAGAACGGGTAGAACGGATGCGTCGTTCACATCAATCGACGATGATCTCGTGCGTGATCTCGGCCGTCTTTGCAAGCATTGCAGAAACTCCGCAGTACTGATTCTGCGAAAGGTTCACCGCCTTCTCGAGTTTCTCCCGGTCGGCGCCTGTGGCGATATATCTCAGATGAATGCGCGAGAAAACCCTGGGATGTTCCGTCGTCTGATCGGCTTCGACCTCGATTTTTAAGGTGGCGGGAAGGGCGCGCATCTTTTTCAAGATGGCGATGACGTCCATGCCCGTGCAACCGGCCAGGCCCGAAAGGACGAGCTCTTTAGGCGACTGTCCTTTTCCCTGGCCGCCATGATCTGGCTTTGCATCCATCTCGACGCGCGCGACATCGGTTGATGCGCTCATATGCATCTCTTCATGCCATGTGAGTACCGTTTTCATTTCCATTGCGGACGATTGTGCCCGCTCCCATGCAGATGGAAGCGAAAAATGTTATTGAGCCGGATTCCGGCCGATCGGTTGCAGCGCCGTGCCGAAAAGCCATCCCTGTGCTTCATCGCATCCGTACTGGCGCAGAAGCGTCTTCTGGCCTTCATGCTCGACGCCGCCGGCGACGGTCGAAAGCCCGAGGGCTCTGGCCATCTGCACCATACCCTGTATGAGCCACTGGCTGCGTCGCTCCCCCATATCACGAATCAGCGAACGGTCGATCTTGACTTCGCGAATCGGATAATCCTGTAGCGAACGCAGGGCACCGTAGCCCGTTCCGAAATTGTCGATGGAAAGAGAGAAGCCCATGGCGTCGAGTTCGCGCAGGATCTGTTCGGTATGGCCGCCGCGCTGAAGGGCGATGGCTTCATGGATCTCAAGCCGGACCTTCTGTGCCGGCAGGTCAAAGGCGATGACGCGGTCGGCAAGCCGGCGCACGAACTGCGGCTGGAAGAACTGCTGCGCCGAGATGTTCAGACGGAGCAGGGATGGATCTCCCCGTAGCGACCAGCGCTTCAAATTCGCCAGGCCTTCGTCGATGACCCAGTCGCCGATGGCGAGCATGAGCCCCGTCTCTTCGGCGATAGGCAGAAAGGCCTCGGGCAGCAGCAGGCCCAATCGGGGATGTTGCCATCGAAGCAGGGCTTCATAGCTGCTCACGGCGCTGCTGGTTAACGATATTGTCGGTAGAAAAACGAGGCGTAACTGGTCGTCTGGAATGGCCGCTTTGAGTTCCTGCTGCAGCGTGATGCGCTCGCGACCGAACGACCCGCGTGTGTCGGAATAGAAGGCGTACCGATCACGTCCGGCCTCCTTGCTGCGGTAGAGAGCAACATCGGCGTTGCGGATGATCTCTTCGGCGTTTTTTCCGTCGGTCGGGAAAACGGCGATACCGATTGAGGCCGAGATGTGTAATTCGAAGCCGTCGATAAAGAAGGGTTTGCCTAACTCATGGATGATCTTTTCAGCGACGATGCCGGCTGCCGGAGCGTCGGGAACGCCAGGTAAAAGAACGATAAATTCGTCGCCTCCGTTCCGCGAAACCGTATCATCGGGACGCAGAGCGCCGACAAGACGCTGCGCTACGGCGATGAGCAATCCGTCGCCGACGGCATGGCCGAGAGTGTCGTTGATGGGCTTGAAGCGGTCGAGATCGAGGAAGAGCACGGCGAAACCCTCGCCGACGCGACGGGCATGAGCAAGGGCGAGATCGATGCGATCAAGAACGAGCGTCCGGTTCGGCAGGCCGGTCAGTCCGTCATGATGCGCCTGATGTCTTATGATATCTTCGGCGATCTTCTGTTCCGTGATGTCGGCCATACTGCCGATCATGCGGAAGGGGATCTGCTCTTCATCGAGCAGAAAGGCGCCGTTATCCCGTATGTGAATATAACTATTGTTTTTTCTGCGAAAGCGGTAGTCGACGCTGTAGCGCCCGCGGGATTTCCGAGCCTGATCGAGCAGGCTCAGCGCTTCTTCGCGATCCTCGGGGTGAATATGTTCCGCCCATTCCTTGATGTTCATGGCGGCCAGCTCTTCGGCGCAGTAGCCGGTGATCTCTGAGGTGGCGCCGGCCCAGGTGATCGTCCCCGTTCGCAGATCGTAGTCATAGACCATCTGGCCGGTTTGCTGTACGACCAGCTGCAATCGCTGCTCGCTCTCTTTTAACAGGCGTTCCGTATCAGCCGACGTTGCGGGTGTTTCAATCACTGCCCAGGAATCGGCGATGCGGCACAGATGCAGCTCATGTCGCATATCTCCCGACATGGCCCAGAAAAGCGACATCTGTTCGTTTCCGTCAGCAATCGCTCTCTTCCATAGTTCGCCGATACTCGGGGGCTCCGTCGAGAAAAGGGACGGTATACCCTGTTTGAGGTATGCGGCTTGCCCGCAGCGCTGCAAGATGGTGCCATGCATGTCGGCAACGACGACGGACAGAACCTTTCGGTCCTGGCCATTAACGATTTCTATGAGTTCAGAGGGATGCATGAGGTCCGATTTGAAAAAGAAAAAGACTTTGCGACGCTCGCGCAGTATGAAGAGTATGAGAAGAGAGACGAATTCCGTCAATAGAAAAGCAGAGTATAAAGCGAAAGAGCATGATCGGATACCTCTTACTCACCTTCTTTGCCGCCGTCGTCTACCTGCTCTTTTCTGCAGGTGCGATTCGCAGCAACCCGCGTTCGGCGCGTAACTGGCTTTTTGCGCTTGCTCTTTTCAGCCTGTCCGTCTGGGCCTTCTGTTATACGTGGATGTACGCCGCCGATGACGTTGAAAGCGTGAAGCTCTGGTATCGCATATCGGCGCTTGGCTGGATTTTCAGTCCGATGTTCTATCTGCATTTTTATATGGTGCTGGCGAAATCACCGTCGGGGCCTCTTCGCTTTCTCATCCTTGCAGGCGGTTATATTGTCGCCGTCGCTCTGATCGTGCGCATGCAGTTCGCTCCGATTATGGCGGCTGACTTTATCAAACGCGACTATTACTGGGAAGAGGTGATTATCAGCCCCGATCCGTGGTTCTGGCTGCTTCTCTTCAATTCGTTCTGGACGATCGTTCTCGGAGCCTGGCTGCACTTCCGTCGTGCGCGAAGGTCTCAACGCCGTGTGGAGAAAAGGCAGGCCTGGATCATTTCGATTACGATCGCCCTGTCGGCCTTGATGATCTATCTTGTGAATGTCGTTCTGCCCGCCCTGCACGTGCGTCCGTTTCCGTCGATCGCCATCGTTCTCAACCTGATACCGGCCGGCATTATCTGGTGGGCATTTCACAAATACGATACGCTTGCGCTCACGCCCGGTATGGCCGCCGATACGATCCTGGAAAAGATCAGCGACGCCATCGTGCTTTTTGACGAAGATGGGCGTATCCTGAGCTTTAACCGAAGCGCTCGTAATCTTGTAGGGTCTTCCATCGAAGCGGGCCGTCATGTGCGCGATCTTTTTATCGAGCCTCCTTCTGTACTTGAAGAGACGCTCTCGGTTGGCGAGCAATTTCAGTTCGAGTCGACGCTCAAGCTCGATCGGCCCATCCCCGTGAGAGTGGAAGGGGCGGCCTTTCATAACGTCGCCGGCGATTATATGGGATGCTCTCTTGCCATTCGAGACATCCGAAATATCAAGCAGCTTCGTGAAGAGATCAACGAGCGCCGTCACGTTCAGGAGAAGCTTGAAGATGCGATGATCGAACTGAAGCGCGCCACAAGGGCAAGAACGGATTTCCTGACGCGCATCAGCCACGAGATACGCACGCCGATGAACGCCATTCTCGGCGCCGGTGAGCTGCTTGCCGACACCGATCTGAACGCCACACAGCGTGAGTATCTGGATTTTTCGCGAAGGGCCGGCGAAAGCCTGCTCGGACTCATCGACAATCTGCTCGACCTCTCGCGTATGGAGGCCGGTCGCTTTGAGATTTCGAAGGCTCCGTTTTCGCCGCATGATCTTGCCGAAGACGTCTGTCGTATCCTCAAGGCCGAGGCGGAGCGTAAAGGCATTCTGCTTCTGCTTGAAGAGGCGGATGTGCCTGCACTTCTCGAAGGCGACGAAAAAAGCCTGCGTCAGATTCTGCTCAATCTGGGCGGCAACGCCCTCAAATTCACGGAGAACGGACAGGTACTTCTGCGGTTTGAGGTTAACGATCAGGGCGGAAGACCGGCACTTGTAATGGTTGTGCAGGATACGGGCATCGGCATCGAGCCCGAGCAGATGGAGCGTATCTTTCAGCCGTTCATGCAGGGCGACTCTTCTATTACCCGACGCTTCGGCAGAGCAGGCCTTGGCCTTGCTATCGTTCGCGAGCTTGTCGACCGCATGGATGGCACGATGCGACTGAAAAGCGAGCCGGGACTTTTCACGCGCTTCGAGGTTTCTATTCCCGTTGTCATTCTCGAAGCATCTGTAAAGGCTCTCTCAGAAGAACAGCCGTTGACGCTTCCTGCGATTCGTCTGCTTGTCGCCGAGGATTCGCCCGAGAACCGCCAGATCGTCGCCGCTTTCTTGAAAGATCAACCCGTACTTCTGACCTTTGCCTGTGATGGAGAGGCGGCGGTACGCTGTTTTGAAGAGCAGGCCTTCGATCTCGTACTCATGGACTTACAGATGCCGGGCGTCGATGGTTATACGGCGACCCGTCGCATACGACAGATCGAAGAGGCCGATCATCGGCGTCGTACGCCCGTGCTGGCCTTCACGGCGCATGCGATGAGTGATGCCGCCGAAAATGCGACCGAGGCGGGTTGCGACGGCGTCGTCGTCAAGCCTCTGCGCCGGCGCAAGTTGCTCGAAAGCATCATCCAGTATGCCGCTTCGTCTTCCTCGTCGGAGCAGCGCTGAGCGGATCTTCTGGCCACGGATGCTTCGGATAACGCCCGCGCAGCTCTTTACGCACATCGGCATAGGTACTCGTCCAGAAGCTGCGCAGGTCGTTTGTGATCTGCACCGGTCGGCCTGCCGGCGAGAGCATATGCAGCGTCAGAGGAATGCGTCCGTCGCCGATGCGAGGCGTTTCGATCAACCCGAAAAGCTCCTGAAGCTTCACAGCGAGGACGGGGGGCCTGATTGCGTAGTCGATGCGAATGAGCGATCCGGAAGGCACGGCGATCGATTCCGGAGCAAGGCGTTCGATGAGGCGACGTTGCTCCGTGCTGAAGCGACTGAATAGAGGCGTGCTGTATTCGCTGATCGTGCCCGTCGGTCCAATAAAAGGACGCAGCCAGCGATCGGCTTCGGCGATGAGTGTGGTCGTATCGCAGGCGGGCAGATCATCGAATCCGGCCTCGCGCAGGCATTCGACCCTTTGAATCAGAGACAGGGCCTTCGCGTCGTTCGTCCATTCTTCGCCTTCGCAGATGCGACTCAGAGTAGCGTCGATGATCATTGATGCATCGGCCTCGTCACTACGCAGTACTCGGCTGCGAAGCGTGATCGCTCCGATCCTCTCTTCTTCGACGATCTGAAAGCCTGCAGCGACCGGGCGCATAACGCGCCGGATGCTGACGGAGCCCTCGCGCACGACATCTGTGGCATCGGCAGCCAGGGCCAGACGGATGCGAGCCTTTGCCTGCGTATCGAGATCGGCGACGACGAGCCATTCGCTTTCGCGCAGCGGATCGGCTTCGTTCAAAATGGCACCGGTGCCGTTTGCAAGCAGGTACTCCGACGACTGTGACGTCCGTCGTTTCGCGATGCGATCGGGAAAGGCGAGTGCAAGTAGCGCGGCGATGCCGGCGGGAGTTTCAGGAGTGGCGACCTGTATCTCAGCCTGTTCACGTGTCGTCCGCCCGCTTTCACGCACTGATCTGACTAACGAATCGGCGATGCGCACAAGCCTTTCGCTTGCGTTGCGCTCACGCTGTGAGGTTATCCAGTCAATCCGTCTCTGCAGATCGGCCGTGAAGGGCTCGTCGGGGCGAAAGCGCAGTGGATCACGCTCCGAGAGAAGGGCGGCCAGGTCGGCCGCTTCGTGAAGACCGTTTTGAGAGTCTGACGATTCTTTCTGTCCTCTCGGCCCTCTCGGTGCTTCGAGCGAGGCGACAAGCATGCGGCTGAGCCGTGGATGTAGAGGCAATCTTGCCATCTGGCGGCCAGTTGCTGTAATGCGGTCATCCGTTAATGCGCCGAGTTCATGAAGTAGTTTGCTGGCTCTCGATAGGGCCGCAGCCGGAGGGCGATCGAGAAGGCAGAGTTCGTCGGGCGATGCGCCGCGTTCGCGCAGTTCAAGAAGAAAGCCGGCCAGATCGGCCTCGGCGATCTCTGGCGGCGTTCGCTCTGTGAGTGCATCAAACTCAGAGCGACTGCACATGCGCAGGCAATACCCGTCGGCAAGTCGGCCGGCGCGACCGGCGCGCTGTTCCGCTGCATCTTTTGCAATACGCATCAACTCAAGACGACTCATGCCGCTGCCGGCATCATAACGCTGTCGCCGTTCGAAGCCTGAATCGATGACGGCGTCCACGCCTTCGATCGTAAGACTGGTCTGAGCGACGTTTGTGGCCAGAATCAGGCGTCGGCGACCCGGATCATAACGCAGCGCCTCATCCTGCTCTTTGCGCGATAGCTCTCCGTAAAGCGGCACGACGGGCAGATCGGTCAGAGATTCGCCGAGTATCGTGGCGGCGCGGCGAATCTCTCCCTGACCCGGTAAAAAGACGAGAATGTCTTTCGTCGTTCTCTGGAGCGTATGACGCACGGCCGAAAGAAGCGCCTTATAAAAGGCCTGTGACAGATACTGGCCTCGCTCGATAAAGTCCGCCGCACCGCGAAGGCCCTGGCTGCGATACAGACGGCAGGCGTCCTCGTATTCGATCTGCACCTCGAAGCGCCGCACATCGACTTTGAGAACAGGGGCGTTATCCAGAAGTCTGGAAACGGCCGTTCCGTCCAGCGTCGCCGACATGACAAGGATACGCAGATCGTCGCGCAACGTCGCCGCCTCAAGCACAAAGGCCAGGCCCAGGTCTGATTGCAGCGATCGTTCATGGAACTCGTCGAAGATGACGAGGCCGACTCCCGTTAACTCGGGATCACGCTGCAGTCGCGCCGTGAGCATTCCCTCGGTAACGATCTCAATGCGCGTTTTTGCGCTGACGCGACGCTCAAAGCGGATGCTGTAGCCGACGGTCTGCCCCACCTGCTCCCCGAGAAGCGAGGCGATGCGCGAGGCGGCCTGGACGGCGGCGATGCGCCGTGGTTGCAGCATAACGATGGACTGACCGGCCGATAAAAGAGGCAGAAGCGATTGCGGTAGCACCGTCGTCTTACCCGCTCCGGGCGGAGCCTGCAAGACGGCGAAGCGGCGCTCGGTTAACTGGCGCCGCAACGGTTCGATCAGGGATTGGACGGGAAAGTCACTCTGCATGCGAACGGATGGCCTGGATCATACCGGCGCCGTCTCTGTAGTTCGTCGTCTTGAAGATCAGCGTCTGGTCGGCACGCAGAACGAGAAAGAAGGGCAGTCCGACGTTCAGCTCCGGATAACTTTCTGCGAAGCGCTCAAAGGCCGCATCGGTATCGTAGATCTTGAGCGGCACCGCCTCGTTTATGCCCGAGGCAAGCGTCTCATCGGTTTCGATCAGGCGACTGAAGTCCTTGCAGTTCGTACACCAGTCGGCATAGAAGTCGATGAAAACCGGCCGGCCTTCTTGCGCCGCGCGGGCAAAGGCCTCGTTAGGATGTCGGTGAAAGACGACCGAGCCGACCTGCTCGGTTACGCCGGCAAGCGCCGCATCGTCGAGATTGCGCTCCTCTCTAACAAGAAGAAAGGGCAGCGAGAATACAAGGAGCAATACGAAGATAGCGCCTGCCTGTAGCGTTCGAAAGCGCATGGGATCGACCTGTCCGGCCTGCATCTTCTTTCGAAAGATGCGCGGCAATGCGAACAGAAAAAGCAACGAGAAGCCCGTAAAATACGAGAGAAGCAAAAGGGCATGTGCGGGAGGAACGCCAAGCACGACAAAGCCCTTCTCAAGCTGTAAAAAGGCGGCAAGATAGATGACGGCGGCGAAGGCGTACTTCACCGGATTCATCCATCGGCCCGACTGCGGTAGTTTTGCTCCAAGCACGCCCGAGAGAAAAAGCGGAATACCGAGACCGGCGCCATAAGCGACTGCCAGGGCCATGCCGAAGCCCACCGAGCCGCCCGACGAGCTCTGCTTCGCGATAAAAAGCAGGATCGTAACGAGCGCCGGCGAGACGCAGGCCGAGGCGGCTAACCCCGCCGCCATGCCCATCAGAAGCGTGAAGAAAAGCCCCCGCCGGGACGCCGCCTTATCAACGAGCGTGCGGGCGCGATCGAGGCCGAGCGGCACAAGATCAAGCATGGCCAGCGTCAGATACAGAAAGACGACACCGAAGGCGAGGATCACCCATCCGCTCTGCATGATGCGCGAAAGGGCCTGCCCGCCCGATGCGGCCACAAGACCGAAAAGCAGGTACAGCAGCACGGTGCCCAGCCAGTAAAGAAGCGGATGCAGCCAGAGCGGATCGTTCTTCTGCGCCGTGGCGAAGGCCGTGCTGCCCTGGCCGGTGGCCGGCTGTGCGCGACGACGTAAGAAGCCCGCCGTAATCGGAATCAGCGGATAATAGCACGGAAAGAGCGAAGAGGCAAGCCCGGCGGCGACATAGATGGCAAGCGATGTGATCGGACTGGCCGAGGGCTGATCCATAAGCGAGGAAAGCAGCCCGTCAAGAGAGGCGGTGATCGTTTCAAGCATGGTTAACTCTCGGGAGAAACGTCATGCCATGCCGGCCGGTAGCAGATGCCTTTCACCTCGTCGCAGATCTGCACGCGCACGCGAAAGTTCGCATCCCCGGCCTTTTTCGTCTCTGCTGCATCGGCAGGAAGCTCGAAGGCGAATACGCCCTGTCCGCGAAGAATCCGTGCGCCCGACTCCTCGTCGATAACGCCTTCGGGCTGAGCGGCAGGCTTCGGCTCGGCAAGGCCGTCGGCCGTCCAGGCCTTCCAGTCGAAGGTGACGGGGATCAGGTTGCCCTCGCGTCCGCCGTCGAGATACGCATGATGGCGATCGGGCACGGTTACGGTGACGTTCAGCTTGCCGTTTGCGATTGCAGCGGAAAGCGACGGCTCGGGCACGCCTTGAGAGCGGCTGCACGAAACCGCAGCAAGCAGTGTGGAGAGTAGAGAGATGATTCTGATTCCTGACATTCGTAAATCCTTTATTCTGAACGGCATCCCACGAGACCCGCGGGCGTTGCCTTATTTCTATTCGTTTCCCGGCTCATCTGGCTACAGTCTGCGATCCCGATCGACCGCTTTTCTGTCTCGCAGAGGCCGTCGCTGTTAAAAAGTAAGCAGTCGCTGGATCTCGGCAAAAAGCGGCTGCAATCCGGCCGGCGCCATGACAGCAGTTACGGCCAGGCCGGCCAGGGCGCCGCCGATATGGGCCTCATGGCTGACGCCGTCGCCGCCGCGGCGGGCCATGTAGAACGACAGGGCAAGGTAGGCGATGGCAAAGACGGGCCCGGGTATGCCAATTGGAATAAACATCAGATACAACTCCATCTGCGGATAGAGGATGATCGATGCGAAGAGGATGCCGCTCACCGATCCGCTTGCGCCAAGGCAGGCGTAGCGCGGATCTTTATGACGCATGGCATAGACGGCAAGGTCTGAGGCAAGTCCGGCGACGCCGTAGAGGGCCAGCATGAAGATCGGTCCCATCTGCTCGACGATAACGGGAGCGAAGAAGTAGAACGTGATCATGTTAAAGAGCAGATGCATCCAGTTCGCATGCGAGAAGTGGGCGTAGATCCATCCGCGATAGCCCTCGTTCTGCGAAATTGCATACGGGGAAAAAAGAAAATTATGCTTGTCCTCTCTCTGGAAGAAGAGCAGGGTTACGACAAGGTTGAGCAGGATTACGAGCAGAACGGCCATCGGGTGCAGTGCAGAGCAGAGGCCCGGCCGGGCAAGAAAAATCCAGCCTCCTGTGGCGCTCATGCCGATATAGAAACGGAACAGGCCGCTGCGGACTTCGATAAAGTGGCCTGTACAGTGAAAGCAATCCGATGAAAACGAGCGATCTGCCCGAAATACTGTCTGATCCGTCGCTGGACCCGCGCATCACGCCCGTCGAGCTGCTTCTGTTTCCTGAGGCGTCGGGCGATCGTGCGCGCTCGAAAAAGCCCGAGGCGCCGTCGCCGGCCGATCTGAAGGCCCGACTGGAGGCAGTGCGAGAGCGGCTTGAGGCCCGCATTCAGAACGATGCCGGTCCGTACGAGCATCCGCTTTCCATCTGCTATCATCTTGCCCGATTCCAGGCCCGCTTTCTTCACGAAGAGATCGTCGATTCGCCTGTTGAGAAGGCGGCTCGCCTTGTCATTGAACAGAAGAAGGCAAGGGCGGCGAAGAAAAGCCGGCTGAAGGCCTCGAAGAAGAAGGCGAAGAAATCGACAGGAAGCATCGCGAAGAAGGTGTCGGATGACGACTGGCTGATCGATCGCGAGACCGCTCTTAAAAAGGAGCATGAGAACCGTCAGCGCGAGATGAAGGCGATGCATCGCATGATTCAGTCGTTCAAGGCGAAGCTTGATATTCCGCCGAAGCTGCGTACCGCTCCGCCCGAACAGCTACAGCTTGAGATGGCCAGGCAGCTGAACGATCTGTCGAGCCGCTTCGTCGTCGACGAAAGCGATCGATCGCTGCTTCTTCTTGAACTGGAGCGCTATCGTAATCCCGACTACATTCATCCCGAGCATCGCGCCATCATCGAAAGGCAGCAGCAGGAGTTTGACGATCTGCAGAGAGAGTTTCGCCGGGAGCGCAAGCGCAGCGATCTTCTCGAAAGCGAGGTGCATCGCCTGACCGAGCAGATCATAGAAGGCCCGTCGCCGTCCGTGCGCAATGAACAGCTGCATGAGCTCGAAAGCCTGCGTCGCGATTATCAGCTTCTTTCGCAGAAGTACGATATGCTTGTGAGCAAGAATATCGAGCTGTCGAATCGGCTCGAGAATCAGAGCCATGTCAAGCATCTCGAACAGGCCCTTGATAAGATTCGCGACAGGGTGAACGCCGTCATACGATCCGAGGGTTTGACGAGCGAGATGCTCGTCGTGCGCATAAGGCGTGAGGTCGAGCAGCTGCAGCGTGCGCGCACGTATCTGGGCAAGGCGCTCTTTGATCTGGGCATGCTCTATCTGCGTCTCGGCCGCAAGGACGACGCCCTCACCGAGCTGCGAGCGGCAAAAGAGTTAGGCGTCGACGACCCCGAGGCGAATCGCCTTTTACAGAACCGGGCCGACGCGTGAAGGCCGTCGTGCAGCGTGTGCTCTCGGCGTCCGTGCAGGTGGACGGCGAGACGGTCGGTTCTATCGGGCGGGGCCTGCTTGTTTTCGTCGGTTTCGGTCATGACGATACCGAGGCCGGCATCGATCCCTTTCTCGATCGTCTTCTCAAGCTGCGCATCTTCGAAGACGAGGCCGGACGTATGAATCGCAGCCTTGCCGACGTCGCCGGCGGCCTGCTTCTTGTTTCGCAGTTCACCCTGCTTGCCGATCTGGCTAAAGGCAACCGGCCGTCTTTCGGTCCGGCAGCCTCTCCCGAAATCGCCAGGCATCTTTACGAGCGTATGCTCGATCGGGCCGCAGCGAAACACGGCCCTGTCGCCGCCGGGCGCTTTGGCGCCGATATGAAGGTCGCTCTGATCAACGACGGCCCGGTGACCTTTGTGCTGCCGTAAAAATGGTTGTGCGCTGCTCTGACGGGCGCATTCCGGATCTGTGAAGAACCAGGAACAGGCACACGAATCTTCTTCGGGTAAACGCCCTCCGCTCAGGCTGTTCCTTTTTCCGGTTCTCGTCTTTGCCCTGGCCTTTCTTGTCGATAAGGCCTTCTTTATCGGTAGAATCGAAGACTACTTCCTGACGACGGCCTCCTTCTTGAACTTCGATCATAAAGAGGCGATGCTCGACGAGCTTGAAGACCATCTGAAAAAGCCCGATCATCTGAAGGCCCTTGTGCTTTTCGGCAACTCACGCACCATGTCGTTCAGTCGCGAGTATATCGAAGAGCGTTATCCGGGATGGACGCTTTTTAACTTCTCGGTGCCGGGCGGGACGACGGACTACTTCTATTACTTCATGAAAGAATTCCGACGTCGCGACATACGACCCGAGGCCATCTATTTCGCCGTTACTCCTCAGGGCATGAATGCAACGCCGGCCGTCGCTCTTGATGAGGTGATGGTTTTCGGGCTGCCGCCGTCGTTCCTTGCTACGGAGTTCCGTTATTACAGTCTCGACGAGCTTACGAATTACATTGCCAAGAAGGCCTTCCTTGTTTACAGATACCGTCCGAAACTGAAGACGATCGAGTGGCGCATGTCGTATAACGAGCAGACGAAAGACCGCCCTGTCGACGCCTTTCGCAAGATGCTTGAAAATACCGAGCTGGCTCTCGCAAAACATCGCGGATCGGTACCTTACGATCTCGACGTGAAGCCGGCGCAGGATGAAGCGGCCATTCAGGCCAATGCCATCTCTATCTGGAAAGATGCCTTCACACCGTTCCGGCTGCATGAAGGGCAGGTGCATTTTACCGAAGAATCGCTGAAAATAGCAAAAGAGCTCGGCGCGAAGACGGGCCTTGTCTGGCCGAGAGTCAGCGCTCCACTGCGACATCTGAAAGATACCGAGAAGGTGGCGATCGACCCCGTTACGCATGAGCCGACCACGGTGCGCGCAGCCTGGGAGCCGGCCATGAAAAGGTTAACTGAAGATACCGACGCCAGCTGGATGGACTTTAATTATGACCCGGCCTTTGATCCGCATTGCGACTTCTTCTTCGATGCCAGTCACATGGCTTCGGGCTGCTTCCGCCCGTTTATGGACGGCGTAATGGCCGAGGCTATGAAATGAAGCGGCTTGCCGTTCTTGCCGTTGTCGGTCTGATTGTGGCGCTGACCTTCGCCGGCGGATGTCGGGGCTGCCAGAAAGAAGGCGCCGACATCCCGCCACAATGCGGCGAATGCCTGGAGCTGCCGACGGGCGAGGTCTGTACCGTGCGAGGAACGATGCGGAACAGCTGTCTGGCCATCTGCGTCGGCGCGAAGATCGAGTGTAACGGCCCCTGTCCGTGTGCCGCAGGAGAGTAGGGCGCTTCGGTCGAGCGGAATCAGAAAAGCGTCGATGTGCAGCCCTTCTCGATTTAATACTCTGAAGTAAAAAATTGCGTGCCGCCTGCGCCTCCATTCATTAATGTGAATCAGAGACCGATCTATCTCGGTCAAACATGAGGAGACATACAATGAGTGAAGTTCTGGACGTAACGCAGATCGTCCCTTTTCAAAGACATGCGATCATCTTTGATCGTTTCAAGGCTCTTAAAGAAGACGAATCGTTTATTTTGAGAAACGATCATGATCCGAAGCCGCTGCATCATCAGTTTCAGATCAACTTTCCCGGAGCCTTTACCTGGGATTACGTCGAGAAGGCTCCCGGTAATTTTCAGATTCGCATCACACGCGTTGCGGTGGATCCGAATCATGACAATGCCATCGCAGGCGATTGCTGCGGACATCACTGAAAGAAAGACGGCGCGCCTCCCGCTATTCAGGTAACGATCCTTACATGCGCCTGGCATACCAGGCGTGGATCAAGCCGGCCTGGAAAAACGGCACGGGCCGCTTAAAACCGGCGGACTCTATAATCGTGGCCAACGCCTGTGGTGGAAGGATGGCCACGTCTTTCGCGTAGGCCGCCTTCATGCGGGCGATACTCTCGGGCGAGTGATCACCCGGCGACATCACCCTCTGCCAGAGCGCAAGCAGGGCGTCAAAATGATCCGGATCAGATGACAGATCGGAGCTTGTAAGGATGCCCGAAGGCAGAAGCCGCAGGGCGATCTCTTTAAAGAAAGACGTGCGCGCCTCTATCTCGAGTATAAACTGCGAAACAAGAAAGCAGGTCGCCGCGTTATACACCTGAACGGCCGGAAGCGAATCGACATAGCCTTCGTGAAACGTGCATCGCGACGTCAGGCCTGCTTCGTCCGCCCGTTTGCGGCAGACCTGCAGCATGGCGCCCGAGGGCTCGACGACGGTGAATCGACAGCGCGGTGAAATCCGGGATAGGGCTAAAAGCTCTTCGCCTGTTCCGGCGCCGACACAGAGGATCTGAGCCTCTGCTGGTAGATCAGCAAAGACGGATTCGAGTAAAAAATGCAGGGCGCCGCTCATTGCCGACATCCTTGCCCACTGTGCGTCGTAGCTCGAGGCCTGGCGATCGAAGACCTCTCTGAGTTCATCCTGATTCATGGTATTCGACCATAAGCAATGGCAGCGAAGATTCGGTCAACGAGAAGCGACATCGTATACGGCTCGCTTCGGTGGTTTACCTTGCCTTGTGCCCTGGGGGCCGCCTGCAGGGGCATGAGTTTTTCAGCTTTTCCTTGGAACGACCGTTCAAAAAACGGTAGTAGAAGCCGTTTTTGAGATAGCTTGGAGAGTGTTTTTGCGGATGGAATAAGGCGTTTCATATATAGAGCGCCGGCAGTTAAGAGCCGCTCTCAGAACCCACGGCGGGTTTTGAGAAGTGCCCTATAAAAGAGGAGTCCCATCGTGTATAACGTCGATCGTTTTACTATTCCTGAAGTCATCGAGAAAAGCGCCGCCCATTACGGTGATTTAACCGCCCTTGCACCGAGCGATCTGCGCAACACCGAAGAGAGCCTGAGCTACAGACAGCTTGAAGAGCGTTCGCGAGGCATCGCCGCCCTGCTTGTGCTGCTTGGCGTGAAGCAGGGGGATCGTGTCGCCCTTCTATCAGAGAATCGCCCCGGCTGGGGGCTCTGTTATTTCGCCATCTCCCGTGCCGGAGCGGTCGCCGTTCCGATCATGACGGCCTTCACCGACGAACAGATTGCCTCGATCCTCGAGCATTCAGGCAGCGTCGTTATGATTGCTTCAAAGAAACTGGCCTCTAAGGCTCCGGCCGGCTCGTCGGTGCGATTGTTGATCGTCGACGATCTGGAGCGCGGCATCTACGCAGACGTTTCGCCCGAGGCGCATGCTAAGGCCGTCGCCGATTTCGCCACGCCTGCCGTTGCCGGCGACGATCTCGCTTCTATTCTTTATACGTCGGGTACGATGGGGAACTCAAAGGGTGTGATGCTCACACATCGTAATCTCGTCTCTAACGCCATCGCCGCGCGAAAGTTCATCGTTCTGCGCCGCACCGATCGCCTGCTTTCCGTGCTGCCTCTGGCCCATGCCTATGAATTCACGATCGGATTCTTGATCCCGATGATGCAGGGCTCGGCCGTCTATTATCTGGATAAACCTCCGTCGGCGACGGCGCTGCTTCCGGCGCTTGCAGCCATCCGCCCGACCATCATGCTTGCCGTGCCGCTCATCATCGAGAAGGTCGTGCGTTCCAGCGTGAAGCCGGCGCTTGAGAAGATGTCGCTGTATAAATATAAGGCCGTTCGCCCGGCGCTCGACTGGCTGGCCGGACGCAAGCTGAAGAAGGTTTTCGGCGGACACCTGCGTTTTTTCGGCATCGGAGGAGCTCCGCTTGCCGCCGACGTCGAGAGCTTCTTGCATAACGCTCGCTTCCCGTATTCGATCGGATACGGTTTAACCGAAACCGCTCCGCTGATTGCCGGCAACGTTGCCGGTAAGGTGCGTCTTCATACGACGGGCGTTCCTCCGCATGGAGTCGAGCTGCGCATCGCCGATCAGAGGCTCGATACGGGAGAAGGCGAGATCCAGGCCCGCGGACCGAACGTCTTTCCTGGATATTATAAAGATGCGGAGCGCACGGCCGAGTCCTTCACCGAAGACGGCTGGTTCCGCACCGGCGATCTCGGCACGATAGATCGTGACGGTCGGGTAACGGTGCGCGGACGCCTGAAGACGATGATCCTCGGACCATCGGGCGAGAACATCTACCCCGAAGAGATCGAGGCGCTTTTAAACGCATCGCCCTATGTGCTTGAGTCCCTTGTGTATGGCGGCGAGAAAGGCGTCACCGCTCTTGTGCATCTGAAGCCCGAGGCGCTTGAGCAGATCACGTCACGCATCAAAGACGGAATCGAACAGGCCGAAATCGCCGCCGGACATCTGGCGCAGGAAGCTGCCGTCAGCCTGCACTCGGCCGAGCATCATATTGCTCATCTGCTTGAGAGCATCAGAAAAGAGACGAATACGCGGTTAGCCGGCTTCTCGCGCCTGTCGCATATCGAGCATCAGAAGGAGCCGTTTGAAAAGACGCCGAAGCAGAGTATTAAGAGGTTCCTGTATCCGAAGAAGTAGGGGGCTACCAGAGAAGGTTTAGCCCTGTCGGAACGAACTTCTTAAACGCACGATCCTTGCTGATCAGACCCATACCTCTCGATATTGCTTGCCAGATCAGCATTCTGTCGAAGGGATCGCTGTGATCCGTTTCGGCAAGGCGGTGATATGATATAGCCTCAGCGGGCGTCAACTCAATCAGTTCAAATTGCATCTGTTCGGCGGCAGGGATTAGATCCTCCGTTTCAAAAGGCGCCAGAGAGAGTTTGTTGACCCTTGTTTTAATTGAGATTTCCCAGAGAGTAACGGCACTGACGTAGATTTCGTTCTCTGGATGTATGATGGCTTCTCGCGCTGGTTTTGACAGGGCCTCTGTATTGTAAACAGTCCACAGGAAAGTGTGCGTATCAAGCAGATACTTCACTTCAGACCCAGCAGTTCTTCTTCGGTCATCTTGAAATCAGGGGCAAATTTGAGCTTTACCTTGCCTTCAAGGATTCCGATTTGCCGAGGACTACCTTTTGCTGGCGTACGAAAGGGAACGATCATCGCTACGGGTTTCTTATCCTTTCCCTGGAGGATTGTGAACGATTCGCCTTTCTGAACTTCTTCAAGGACTTTGGAAAATTGTGCCTTCAGCTCTCCGGCGGGCAGCGTTTTCATGAAGCAAATATAGGGGACCGGGGCCTTTTTGTCAAGTGGTGAAACTCGGGGAGATATCGTCCTGTTCAGGCCGTACCAGCTCGCCTTCTTTTACCGACCCGAATAGAGACTCAAAGCCCTCGGGATAGCCCGCTACGATGTTCAGCTGTATCTGTTCGGTCATCCATTTCGACACGGACACGTTGTTCTTGCTTGCCGCCAGCTCAACCTTGCGCAAGGTCTCATCGTCTATGTACAGCGATATCTGAGGCATACTTGTAATAAGGCAGAGGAAAAGTGATGTCAAGGAGATTCACTCGCGGTGATCTTCGTGACATCAAAAAGCTCTTCGGCCCGTTTTGATATCAATACAGTATTTGTCTCCATTGAAATCCCACACGGTAATAGTGTCTCCGCCGACTTCACATGCCCCCGTAAAGATATCTTTCCCGCAAAAGGCCCACAGCAACTCCCCATCCAATGTGAACATGCTGATCGCCAGCTCGCCATGCACAATAACGTGCAAACCGTCAGGAGAGAGATGCAGTCCAAAACAAGTTGCCTCGTCGGCTTTGGTTTGCCAGCGAATTAGCAAACCCGGTAAAGAGAGGGCTACGATCCGGTCTCCAACGGCAACGATGCATTGCGTCTCAGTGATGATACAGGAGCGTTGATGCACTCCTGTCCCGCCGCCAGAAGACCCCAGAATGGCCGAACTACAGAGCGCGCCATTCAGATAGACTTCGAGCCCATGCATTGAAGATGGGCGATAGTTTTCTTCGAGCAGTTATTCTTGGTGATAAGTCCGAGTATTATCCGCCGAACCGAAGGAATACTGAGGTTCGTTGATCATTTCTACTGTGATTGGGCCTCGTTTCCAATGCATCTGGCGCACCTTTCCCGCCTCAGTTTTCTCTCCTGAGAGAAAGCCACCCTTCAGCAAGGCAGCTGCCAGCTTCGAAGAATTTGCTCTCCCTGGCATCAATCTCATGCACAAGCGCCTCGATCAGAATAAAGCAAACGCCGCGCGTTATCCCGTGTTGCTGAAATGCAGAGAGTGCGCCCTTGAATACGGCGCTACGGAATAATTCAGGCACTCGGCCGCCGGGCACATCGCAGTCGGCATCTGGATTACCCTGCCAGCCTTCTTTTTCAGCAGCGATAAATTCAATAGCATCGGAATCGCTTTCTTCAATCCGGGCAAGGATGGCAGCGATTCCACCACAGTTTGTCTGCACTCCGCTGGATGCATAAAGCAGCCCGTCATTCAGGACCTTAAACCGGGTTGTAGTATCAAAGGGAACCATCTGTCAGGGCCTCTCATCTATCGGCTACACGGCCGCTACTGTCGCTAAACGTCCTCCGTTCTGACGGCTCCCGCTCGCTCATAGTTCGCGAAAATCACGCCGCCCGGCGTTACGGTGCTCTCTTTTAGCGTGAAGGCCGCCGGAATCGTGCCTTCGACGAACAGTCGTTTGCCGGCGCCTAACGTGATCGGATGAATTTTCAGCCAGAGCTCATCCACTAAGTCATGGCTGAGAAGGGTTTGAACAAGACCGGCGCTTCCATACAGATGCAGATCAGGCCCTCGAGAACCTTTGAGGTCGGCGACCTCTTTCGCCACGTCCCCGTTCAGAAAAACGGTGGGCTGCCATTCGCTGGAACTGATCGTATGCGAGGCGACATACTTCGTTGCTCTGTTGACGGCCGGCCAGATGTCATCATGCTCCGGCCAGTAGGGGGCCCATATTTCGAACGTCTTTCGACCGAGCAGTAGATCAAAGGGCAGATTCATCTGCCTTCGCATGATTTCTTGCGAGACCGAGTCGGAGTAAGGGCCGATCCATCCGCCAAAACGGAAGCCGCCGCTTGGATCTTCTCCGGCGCCGCCTGGCGCCTGGATAACGCCGTCAAGTGTGATGAACTCAAGAACGATCAGCTTTCTCATGAAGGGCTCTTTCGACTAATGGCGCTCTTCTTTTGCTCGGGTCTGTCGGACGCCGGCTTTTTGTTTGAGCGGCTGAAGTCCTCGGTTGCGCCTGATGTCTCGATAATTGTATTGAATGACCTTCGCCTTCTTCAGCCAGCGTTGTAGGTCGGATTTCCGGATCTCTTTAACGTCGTTATAAAAAACCGATGCATCCTTGAACTTCTGGCCCACGACGTTCAGGCCGGGCTCTTCGAAATCCGCGCCGCTCCAGAACATCAGTCGTATACCCGGTTTCTGTTCGCTGTAGCCGACCGTCGGATTCCCGTCAAGAAACCATACAGGATGTCCGTGCCAGATCTTATTCTCGGCTCCGGATAGATGTCTGTCGATCTCGGCCGCCAGCACATCGCAGACCTCTTTACGGCCTCCAGGTCGACCGGCGTTATACCTTACAGTATCGGGATGCATGGAAGGCCTCCTTCTTTAGATGACTCTAATAACTCTTACTCTTTCGGCACAACGGCGATCGCATCGATCTCTACAAAGAAATCGGGATGCGCAAGAGCAGGCACAAAGACGGCCGTGATGGCCGGAGGGTTACTACGCTCGCCCCATATCTCTTGAAAGGCTTCGAAGCCCTCGCGTACGGACTGACCGTGTACAATATACACATTCCACTTTACGACATGATGCAGCTCGCCTCCGCCGGCGCGAAGGGCGATCTCCAGATTCTGTAATGCCTTCTTCGTCTGTGCTCGAACGTCGCCTTTGCCGACGATATTGCCTGAAGCATCGACGGCGTTCTGTCCGCCGACATAGATCGTCTTTACGGTCCCGCTTGTGACGACAGCCTGTGTGAAGGCAGGATTCCTGTGTAGCCCCGCCGGATTGAGATGCTGGACATTTCCTTTCATAAATAAGCTCCTTTAGCGAGTTGAGGCCAGTTTTAAGAGGGCTTCGACTCAAATACGATAGAACAGATTCGGATAATCCAACACGACACCATGTTCGTCAACGGACAATTCTGCTCTGAAGCTACTACTTCCATTTTCGTCGAGACTCTCGAAAAGATAGCGGCCTTCGTCAAGCCCTGTATAGGCCTGCATCTGCGAGCTCAGAGTCAATTCCGGTGCGAGAATCCATGCGACCTGAACGGGCCGCCGCTCATTGAGAGCGGGGCCCATCTGCAGTATCGGGAATGTATTCGTGAAAGGTGTCGGCCAGATATCGATGACGGTGCATCCGTCAAGATCGGCGAGGCCTCTGCCATCGTTATCCGTCCACTGCCCGTGGCCATCAGAGTAAAGATGCATCGTGTGAGTCGCAGACTGTGTTCTGCTCTGCAGGCGAGCTTCTTGAATGCGCCAGGCGGCATTCCACCTCAGGCGATATGTGAGTCGAAAGGGCCCGTGCTTCTCATCGAAGGCCAGAACCACTCCGTCTGCACTGCCTTCACCCAGAAGCAGATGCTCAAGCCCTGGAGATATCTTGCACCACGTATGTCTCCAGGCGAAGCTGTAGGGCAATTCGAGAGACGTGCGGTCTGCGGAGCTGTCACCGTCCGGGTTCACGCAGGCTTCTCCGGGTTATTCAGCCGCTGCGGATCCATCCAGTAACGATAGGGATTATGTCCCGAATTTAGTTAGAGTTTGAAAAGGCGGAACCCTGGCCCAAAGTGGGCCGAACACCACATTCCCTTACGGAGGGTTCCAGATGAAGAAGAACGAACGGGCAGAAACCAGTCAAACACAAAGCCTTACGGCCGAAGGTTTTCGGGATTATATTCGAACCAGCCTCGATG